>CAYMFQ010000471.1:0-2548 GCA_964389335.1 uncultured Granulosicoccaceae bacterium | reverse complement strand
GGAAAATGCACTTTCAATCACCTGATAGACCGAAGTCACCTGATTGTTAAGCAATAGCCAGTAACACTGCAAATCCACACAAAATAAAAAACAAGGGTAGTGCTGCCCGGGCATTTTTTTCTCGACTGCAGAAGCGTGCAGCTGCGTTCTAATTGGTTGTTCGGTAATTTGATCGGTTGGTGCTAAGCTCGTACCATATTGCAGCACAGAAGGGGATCACACCGAATGGTCGGTGTTGTTCAGGTTGTTACGCAACCTTTTTACTGGTTTTAATCTGCTAGTTTATTTGTAGCAGCGTATTTACAGAGGTGCAAAATGATATTGGCAACGCGTTTCAGGTTATGGTGCGGCCAAAAGCTCGCCACGTTTTTACTTGTATTGCTGGTTTTCACGCTCATTGGATGTGCGAACAGGTTAATCGAGAAATTCGAAGTAACCGCCGATCAGGTAAAAGCCGCACGTAAAATAAATGTAGTTGTCGATTCTTTTGTATTGTCTGATATTACAGGCAGCATACCTGGCTACAATCTCGAAAAAAATAAAACCAGAGCAGCGTTGCTCGCCGATTCAGTAGCAGAGGTTTTGCAAGCGAAAGGGTTTGATGCAAACGTAGTATTTATCGGTAGCGGGTTTCAGCATGACATCGAGGATCTGGAGATAACATACTCTGAGCGCTGGAAGCCGATCGGTGGGGATTTCAGTCCCGTCGTGTTGCAGGGAGACCCATCATGGGAGCAGAGCGATGCGGCGGCATACTTTGATGCGGCAATTACTGAGGCTAAGGGAGCACTGCTGTACAATCCTCCGCTTGAATCAGCTAAATCTAAACAAAAACGTCTCGAACGCCTTGGGTTGCTACCAGATCAGGAGGCTGAGCGGAAACGAATTCTCCAGAGTCCGCCTGAGTTGATTGCAGGCAGCGATTCTGACCTCCATTTGTTTGTTCGTTACGGTAATTACGACATATCTACTACGAAGAAAGTAGGGCTGGGGCTTCTCACTGGTGTGTTCTCTCTGGCTGCATCCGGTGGCAATCTTATTAGCGTACTAACGTTCACCGAAAAAGGACCGATGCATGTGGCGCTTATGGAGCCTGATACCGGGCAACTGTTATGGGGTAATGAGGTAGAAGATACTTCATTTTGGTTGGGTGAGGATGAGAAAATAAAGGAGGTGTTAAAGCACTTCCCCAGTAAATAAGGTGCGTCCAGTGCTTAAGCTGGCTGGCGCGCATATACACGTGGTGCCCGCCGCAAAGTTCCATACGCCGCTTGAGCCCGGTGGTCCTTCTCTAAAGATTGTGTAGGCTGCTCATAAGTGTTCGCTAAACGTCATAGGCCCGATTCTCCACGGCTTATCCTGCCTTCACAATAATTTCTTTAAACACTGCTTTATTACGTTCTTCATCCGTCATTTCTCCTTTGCGCAGATCGCGAGCCATACACGTGATAGCGCTGGCGGGCAGACCGGCTATCGTGCCTTCTACATTTCGGTGTACATGGCCGCAGTACACTTCGGTGACATTTGGAAATTTTGTCAGCAACTGATGCAGTTGTTCGGCGTCTGACCAGTCGTCAAATTGAAACGGGTCCGGGATGGGAGGAACTTCAAACGGAGTGTGGTGCATAAAGAGCAGTGTTGGCGTTGTGCTGTCGGCGTCCAGCATTTGCTGAAAATGACTGAACCTGTCTTTGCAGATCTGTCCTTTGTTGCTGTGCTCGCAGAGCGTGTCCAGCACCAGAATCCGCGTCTTGAAGGAATCGATCGAATACTGAACAAAGCGATCATCGCGGTTGATTGATTTTCCATCGGCGAATGCGCTGATCAATTCAGCGCGATTGTCACGATTGCCGGTTAGTACGTAGTACGGTGCGTGCAGAGAATCGAGCTTTTGTTTGGCAACGTTGTACTCTTCGGGCAGACCGTTGTGGGTAATGTCACCGGTGTGAATGACCAGATCCGCGGGCTCTGTCAATGCGTTGATGTGAGCGATACACACGTCGAGGTCTGAGGTGCGCTCGGGGTGGTCGACGGAGATATGACTGTCAGAAATCTGGACAATTTTCATGTGGGGTTAGTGGTAAAGTGTGGGGTTAAAAAGGCGAGGCACGATTGCCCGGGTCTCTGCTACGCAAAGTCCAGTTAGCTTACCCGTGACAGGCTAACACGAATCAGGCTAACCCGAGACGGGATAAGACCTTACTGCTATGAACCAGACCGCTATGAATAACGATAAACCCTCGCTGGACGAGTTAACGCAACAGTTGATCGAGTTTCGCGATGCACGCGACTGGCGTCAGTTTCACTCGCTAAAAGACCTGATTCTTTCTCTGAGCCTGGAGGCTTCGGAGTTACTTGAGTTGTCGCAGTGGAAGCCAGAGCAACAATTCGAAGAAGAATCGTCTTCAGCCGCCATGCAACAGCGGCTGAAAGAAGAGTGTGCTGACGTTCTGTTGTATCTGCTATTGATAGCTGAGCGGACCGGTATTGATTTACAAACCGCCGCCGCGGAAAAGATCGCCGCTAACAATGCCAAGTATCCCGTTGA
>CAYMFQ010000470.1:0-2551 GCA_964389335.1 uncultured Granulosicoccaceae bacterium | reverse complement strand
TGCCTGTGATACCCCATTCTTAGCTTGCCCGCTCGAGTGGCGGCATTAATTTTTTAGGTTAGCTTATGAATGCGAATGCAATTGTTGTCGAGGATGACCCTAATACATCAGCCGGGCTTGCTCAGGCGCTGAGTAAGCTTGGGTATTCAGTTAGTCAGGCGTGCAGCCTCGCACAAGCGCGTCAACAATTTATTGACAAGGCTCCGGATGTTGTCCTGCTGGATCTGACCCTGCCGGATGGCAACGGGCTGGATCTTCTAAAGCTGAGAGATATGTCTGATGCCACTCGGTTTGTAGTGATAACCGGCGACAAGTCTCAGGAGTCCGCTGTCAGGAGTCTGCGTGCAAACGTACACGATTTTGTGTTGAAGCCAGTGTCGTTAAAGTCATTGCGTTCGGCAATCAAACCTGCGCACGGCAGTGCTGCCGTTCTGCCACTGCATGGTCGTTTGAGGCACCCGAACACCGATGCTGGCAAACAACGCAGCGCACCATCTCGCGGCTCCGGACAATCACGTTGGCAGGC
Organism: uncultured Granulosicoccaceae bacterium; assembly: GCA_964389335.1. Taxonomy (GTDB): domain Bacteria; phylum Pseudomonadota; class Gammaproteobacteria; order Granulosicoccales; family Granulosicoccaceae. The sequence goes on along the minus strand of CAYMFQ010000470.1, from coordinate 2,025 downwards.
AGATAAAAAGGTAGGGAGTGTTAGTCTTGCTGCCCGAGAGCACTTGTTATCTATTGGTGCTTCCAGGGTTTGGAAAAAGTTGAAAGCCGATGTACTGGCTGCAGCCGCGACTTCAGCCAACGTCTGGCTGACCGGGGAGCCGGGTACAGACAGGCTTGCTGTCGCACAGGCGGTGTATCGGTACTCGTGGAAGCGTGAGTGCCTTGCTTATTTTGATTGCTCAAATAACAGTGTGATTTCAGAGCGCGTGGCTGGTCACAGCGATATCAGTGAATACCTGGCGCATTCTGCAGCTTCCCCTGCAGACCTGCTTGTGGAAACCTGGGTGTTTGATAATATTTCTAGTCTGCCGGCGAGTGTTCAAAGACAGTTGCAAGGGCTGCTTGGTAGGCAAAGCACGGTCGCAACCCCGGTAGCATTCGGCCCGCAATGTATCACCATTGTGCGAAACAACGATGACAGCATTGCCACCGATCTCAAATATAGTCTCGCACAGTACGAGATGATGGTACCTTCCGTGCGAGAGCGACGGGAAGATCTGGGTAGTTTATGCGCGGCGATACTGGACAGGCTTAACAAGATTCACAATCAGCGCAAAACTCTGTCTGACTGCGCGCTGAAGGATATACAAGCCTACGATTGGCCCGGCAACTATCGCCAATTGTCGAATCTGGTCACTCAGGCATTTTTGTCTGGCGGGCAATCTATTGAAATTGCCGGTTTCATCCCCGCGTCCGAGAAAGCTAAGCAGCAACAAAAGGCTATTGAGAGCTTTGTTGGAACGACCTTCTGGGAAGTTGAGAGATTGCTGTTATTTTCCACTCTTAAGCACTTTGATGGCGACAAAAAGCGTACTGCAGAGGCGTTAGGGGTGAGTTTAAAAACTCTATATAACCGCCTGAACGCCTATTCATAGTTGGTGTTTTTTAAACTGGTGGCTTTCTGCCACGTAGTATTGCGATCACGCCAAATATGATAAAGATGATAAACAGTGCGTATGCAATCGAACTGGCGGATCCTGCAACTCCTCCCAGGCCAAGTGCGCCGGCAATGATTGCCAGTACAAAAAAAGCGAAAGCCCAACTTAACATTGATCGTCTCCTCATTAAATTAGTTGCACTCGGTATATATCCGCCTGACGCGAAGGCAGGCCACTCAGTTGTTGATATTATGAGTACTGGCGCGCTGCCTGAGTGGCATCGCGCGTGAAATGCACCGTTTGCAGAATTGGTTTGGCTATAGGTTATCGATCAATTCATTGAGTTCTTTTCTGATCTCTTCTTTAGAGGCGCCATAACGCTCCTGGATTTTCCCTTCCAGTGCTTCCTGGTTTCCAGCGATAACATCAAGTTCGTCATCTGTAAGTTCTCCCCATTTTACTTTGACTGCGCCTTTAACCTGTTTCCAGTTGCCTTCCAGCTGATCTCGGTTCATGTGAATGTTCTCCGTTGTGTTAGTGGTTCAACTCACTATAACAAGGACGAGTCGATCTGATAGCGGAGTGGTAAAAGTTACAAAGCACTGGTGTTAATGCTGCGTGTTGATAATATTTTCTGACGGTAAATCGTAAGAGGATATTGACTAATGAGAACTGGGTTGGGCGTCGTGATTGGTGTTCTACTGGTGATGGGGCTGCTGTTTGCATTTGGGATTTTTCAGGAGGCTGATGATGGTCCCATCGAAAATGCAGTGGAGAATGTCGGGGATGCCGTTGAGGACACGGTGGAGCGAGCCGAGGAGGCGGTGGACTGATATGTTTCTATTGAGGTGTAACCGGTTAAACGTTATGAGTACGTGGAGCAGAGTTGGTAGTGCTGGCGGGCAAGATTTGAAGGGCGCAATGCTTAGTGCTGACTAAACACTGCGCTTTATCCGTTAGTGGTTTCTTTCGTTGGCCCTACCGAAACATTGGCGGTCGTGCATCCACCCACGCTGCATTTGCAGCGCCGGACTCAGCTACTGCCGCGACTGCTGCCATGGACCGTAATCCATCTTCAGCGCGTGGAAACAAATTGGCCGCCGGGT
>CAYMFQ010000469.1:0-2554 GCA_964389335.1 uncultured Granulosicoccaceae bacterium | reverse complement strand
GCCACCGCATACACTGCTGCTGAGCAAGGCGTTAAGTGAAAAACATAAGACACAGCTGTGTGTCTCTGAAATTGGAAAGTCAAAATGATCAAAGTCAAATGTACGGTACTAGCATTCTTTTTTATTCATCTTTCCATGCATACCCAAAGTGTTCTATCAGAGGAATTTTGTCATGACTCTGCGTCAGCTTATCTTTGTATTCCTTATCCGTCTAAATCTTACTGCCAAGCCATAACGGATAAAGAGATCGATGCTGCGAGGAGATATACATTGAAAAAAGGCCAAAAGAAATCTAAAAAGCGTGGGAAAAAAATAGCAAAAAAGTTCACATCCTCCCTCAATCGAGGCAAAGAGGATGCTATGAAGAAAGCTGCTTGTAATGAGATGGAGGAAAAGGGATTATGGAAATGGATTCCAAGTTCATGGGTGCAACCACCAGTACTAACTACAGAACAATTTCATGCGATATCTGCACTCAAGAAAAAACAAGGGGTTCCAATGGGGCCGTATGTTATTAGTGATAAGAAATGATTGTTTAGATGTCTCCTATGGTTCAAAGCGGGCGCAATAAAAAATCCCTTTGCGGTGTCGCTGCCGCGCCACTTTGTTATACAGCGAGCGCATATAGCGCGAATGAGTTGGGTGTTAAGTGAAAAATATAAAATCCAGTATACCGATGAGGAAAAGGATCACCCGTATATTACTAGCAGTTATGTCGCCTCCGTTAAAGATATGGTTCTGCGTTGGTGTCATTCTTATTGTTGGAATACTATTAGAGCTATTTGCATTCGATCAAGCTTTCGCTCGAAGCGGGTCGGTAGTCGTCGCAATAGCAATATCGTTAGTATTCGCAAATTATCATTTTGATGGTGAGATCGAATACTACAAAAATCTATGCTCTGACCATCTCGGATATAAGCAAGCACAATCTATATTAGAACAAGGGGAGGCTGACGGTTGGCAGGAGGAAACAACAAGCCCCACGGGCATGCAAAGATTTGATCCTCATAGCTCTCCTGAGAGCAAGGCTTACCACGAATCTTTCGTAGAGCAATATGACTACGGCAATAGAATGATGCCAACATTTAAGAGCATCAGGGGCAGAACTCTGTTGGCGGAGTTTATATTTGGCGCGGTTGGCACATTAATTTGGGGTTTTGGTGATCTACTGCCTAAAATCACTTAACAAAGCCATGCAGCCGACGGTGTACGCGGTGTCGATTTGTGTGCATGCTCGCAAGCTCACATTATCGCACACAAACCGCCACCGCATACACCGCGACTGATGGCGGCGTTATGCGTGTACATGTTCTGTAAGAATTATGAATCGAGGAAGGCGAGGTATTGGTGGCAGGAGATACAACAGGTATGGCATGCCGAAATAACGTGTTCCATGTCATGCCCGCACGTCGTTCAATCGTGACGTGTTCTGTGACATGCTAAACACACGTGTACCAAGACAGCCAAAGCGACATGCAAACAACCCGCATAACAAAAAGCACCACGCGACATCGCACGCGGAGTCCATTTGTGTGATTGGTCGTGCCTCCCAATTTTCACACACAAATGGTCACCGCATGCAATGCGCATGTGCTTGGCGTTAGATCAGAAAGGAGAACTCTATGCTTGAATATTTTCTTGCATGCATTGGGACGGCAGGAGCTTTGTATGGGATATTTGCTGCTGCCGATGATGCTATTGCAGTTCAAACGAAAAAGGAAATTAGTCAGTACCTGAGCAAGGTAAAGGAGGTTAGTCTACCCAAAGGGTGGACCAAGTCGTTTGCAGCAGTATTTGATGCTATATATACTCCAAAACATTTTTCATTTAGATGTTTCTTTAGAAGTTGTATTTCATCACTAATTGCGATCGCCATAATCTACGCGATATATGTATCTATAAACAGAGGTACTGATTTTTATTCCGCTTTTAATTTTTCAAATGCAAGAGCCATAGACTATCTTATTCTTATCCTTGCACCAATATTACTTAACTTTATCCCAGACTATGTCTCACTTCTAGAAACCCGATTTGTATTGAAAAAGCTATCAAGCGGCGGAAGTACGTTGTTTTACGTTTTTCTTGATATATTGTTAACATGGTTAATTGCAACTTCGGCTTACTTTATAGGCTCTTTTGTTCTTTTTGCCGTCGATTCAGGGTTTAAGGATATCGAGTATGAGCTAGCGATCGCGGCTTATTTCAGAGACGTCATATGGTTGCAAACATATCTCGTACCATTCCCTTTTGGTGTATTATTTTATTCTACTTTTATCACGTCTATATGGTTGTGGTTGTTTATTTTGGGTGTATATATTGTTCGCAAGCTATACGCCGCATTAAAGCATGCATCTAAGTATATTCGGTACTTGAATATCGAGGAGTATCCGCTGAAATCTATCGGGTTCGTTAGCATGATTCTAACAATTCTGATCTACATATTTGGTTATGTTCTTATATTGTTAACAAGACAGCAAGTGATCTAACAAAGCATTCCAGCCGACAATTTACGCGGTGTCGTTTGTGTGCATGCTCGCTGCGCTCCCATTTGTAG
>CAYMFQ010000468.1:0-2559 GCA_964389335.1 uncultured Granulosicoccaceae bacterium | reverse complement strand
CCTGAAAGTGCGATATTTCGCCATCTTCCTTTTGATTGGGGTCGGAATACCTGCCTCGAACAATATCGAGCGCTAATTTAAATTTACTAAACTGAACAAAGCCGAAGTAAAAGGTGAAGATCACCGCTGCAACCAGCAGCCAGCCCGCTATCAACGGGAATGCAGCACCCCCAACAGGCACTGACGTAAATATTAAACTTGCGAACCAGCCAAGGTAGTCATTGAAAAAAGTGTCGACCGTCTGATCGATCGATGCATGAGTAAGTGATGAGAAAAGTAACAGTAGCAGCCCCACAATCCCGCAGGTATATTTCACGAATTTCCCCTTTTTTTATTGGCAGACGGATGCCTGCTCATTGTCACACGCGTCCTGTTCGAGCCCCCCTGGCCCGCCGCCCAAAGCCTGCCAAACGCGACGCCTGTGCCAAAAGCATACGTTGTCCGGGTCATCACTGCCACTAACAAAAACGCAGCGGCCCGCTACTCTTTTCGCAGCACCGCTTCACTCTGACTCACAGGCAGTCTTCGAGCAAAATGCCGACCCGACTACAAAACCGCCTTACTCATAAATTTCAAGAATGCAAGGCAAGGGAGTTTTCACTACGGATACCAGCGCTTATTTTCTGTACGGTGCACGCCCCACTGCGGCAATTAGGTACGGCGTTACTCTTAACCGTTATGAACGGTCAGCTGTGGAAATGGAATTGTCCAGTCGCGCTCATTAGACACCTCGACACAGGTCTGCAGGAACAGCCTCTCTATACGATAGTAACTACTTGCACAGCTGTTCTGAAACGAGCCGAAAATAATAAAATCCAGCGACGAGGCGTTCGCCTCAGACAACTCAACCAACAAGCTCACCATCTCTTTGGCCAGATCACTATTCTTGAGTTTTTCGGTGATCGCGCTATGCAACGCTTCGGGAATCTCTTTCACCACAATGGACTGCAGGCTGTAATCCAGCCCAAACGTAACAGACACACCGAATGTTTTATCCCGCGAAAGGTTGATAATGTTCAGTCCGTAAAAATCCGGCGTGGTGAAAGTCTGGGCCATACCTCCCTTGACAGTGACCTCGACAAGGTCCGGTGTTTGGTATTTGACCTGGCCTAACAGCCCGTCCGGTAAAATAATATAGTCACCTCGCTGAGAGGGAAACCAGAGGTTATTCCTGACCGGTCGTGACACAAGCTCCCTGACAACGCCAAGCGGTAACCGAACGATTCCGTCCAGTGCCGGGTTATGCAGCACTGTGTGCAGATTGAGCGACTTCACCTGCCAGGGTAAGCCGTTGTAGATCACGCGCTCTTCTTCACGCACACTGCCCAGGTTTAGCAACAGGCGCGCTTCAGAAAAGTACCTGGGCAGGAACTGCTTTATATTCAGTAGCAAGCCGGCAAGTAACAGCGATGCCAGTGCCAACAACAGCAGGTCTTCCCGTACATACAACACAATAAAAATACTTAAAATAACAATAATGGCAGTGAGCAGGTGATACATGTAAGACGCAAACCGGTACACAGTACTCTTGCGACGGGTTTCTTTGCTGACGATCTTCTTTTCGATGAACCACCAAACCGAGCGCATAAAAAAATACATCGCCACCGATACCACAACCGCCAGCAACAGTGTTAAACCGGTACCGAGCACAAAACGCTTAAGGCTTGGCACAATTCCGGAGAATGTTCCTTCCTTGTCGCCAAGTAACTCCTGCAACTGGCGGTTGGCAATCAGCTCCTCACCTTCCAGTTGCTGCAGATCTTCCGTCCACCCTTCGCGCAAATCAGCCACATAAACAGCCGCGCTTCCCTGCAGGTCAGCCTGATCAAAAATACCAAACTTGCCCAGCGCATCCTGCAGCGCACTTTGTTTTTGATCTATCACCAGCAATTGCGACCGCAGTTCGGCAATTTGTCGCGGCCGGCGTGTCACGCTTTTTAATGAATCGGCCAGAGGTTTTATCACATCGACAATATCCTCCTGCCAGGTAGTTTTTTCGTCCGGCTCGTCATACAGCGTAGCCAGTGTGGACTGACCGGTTATCGAAAGCACGAGACTCTGTTGCAACTGCTCGATTTCTACCTCAAGCTCAGCCAGCTCGTCGGCGTCTCCATTTGACAGGGCTCCCTGCTCTTTACGGATTGCCAGCAACTCTTTCTGTCGATCCCGCCTGGTTTCAACACGATTCGCAATCTCCTGCACCATTTGCACAGGGTCACCATCGAAGACCGAGTTTTCAGGCGGAGCGACAACCGGTAGCTGAGCCAGACTATTGCTCACGGCCACCGTTGCAAGCAGTGCAGAACAGAAGAAAAGGTAAACGTATTTCAAGTGAATCAGACTCTCACCCGGCTATCTATTGGTAGGCCGAGCATAGCGCGCAGAAAATTGATTTCATAGTGTCTATCCAGTTTGGCAAAAGGCATTCATCTAACCTATCTGCAACACTCTCCTGCCGCGGGTCGCAAAGCGTGGAACACGCACAAGGCCAACGCGCAGATATCCAATGACTGCGCACCGCGAAAATCCACGGAGCGCTGTCATTTTCATCGCGACCTA
>CAYMFQ010000467.1:0-2570 GCA_964389335.1 uncultured Granulosicoccaceae bacterium | reverse complement strand
CATCAAAGACACGCTTATACCGCCGCGCGCCCAACTCAGCTGACTGATCTGAATTCGGTTGCCGCGCCAGCAACCCGGCTATAAACCCGGCCAGTACATCACCCGCGCCCGCTGTGGCGAGTGTGGGCGGCGCATTATCATTTATCGATGCATGCCCATCCGGTGTGGCGACTACTGTATCCGGACCTTTCAACACCACTGCCGCTCCGCTACAAGCTGCTGCGTAGCGTGCTCGATCAAGTCGGGAGCCATCACAATCAAACAGGCGTCGATACTCTCCGTCGTGCGGGGTCAGCACCACATCAGCAGAGTACCTGCGAATAGCTTCAAACAGTTCCTGCTGATGATCGGCAAATACAGTGAGTGAATCGGCATCGAGTACCAGCGCCGGCATGGTGCGGTTGCCCTCAGGCTCATATTGCAATATTTGCAGGCACAGCTCGCGCAGCGGCTCACCTAAACCGAACCCGGGCCCGATAACCACACTGTTAATGCGCGGGTCCGCGATTAGCTGTAGCGCATCAGCGCTGGAGTGCAATGGCGCAATCATGATGGCCGTTACTTGCGCCGCCACCACCGGCACCGCCTCGTTCGGGGTTGCCAGCGTAACCAGCCCGGCACCGGCACGTAAGGCAGCGCGTGCTGACAACCGCGCCGCACCGGTGGCAGGCACGGGACCACTAAACACCAGCGCATGGCCACGATGGTACTTATGCTGTGACGGTACCGACTGCAGCAAATGCCGCCACTGCAGCGGACGATTGAGGTAACAATCGACACTGATTGAATTTAGTATCGCGTCATCAACACCGATATCCGCAAGCTCAATGTCACCGCACATTGCACACCCCGGATACAGCACATGCCCGGGTTTCAGGCGAAAGAATGTAATGGTAGAAGTAGCACGGACACAGGCACCCGGAGCAATACCGGTGTCAGCGTTTAATCCGGATGGCACATCAATCGAAACCACCGCCGCGGTATGACCAGCCAGCGCTTCTGCCCACGCCAGCGCCTCGCCTTCCAGAGCACGGGTAATACCGGCACCAAACATCGCATCTATCACCAGCGTTACTTGTTCCAGCCAGTGGCAACCCATCATGTCAGACGTTGTCTCTACCGTTTTGCCCCAGTACTGACTTGCTCGTTCCGGCAGACTTCCTTTGGTACGTTCACTGATCGACACCAACCGAACCTGATAGCCATTGTTATCGAGGATGCGCGCGGCGATATAGCCATCGCCACCATTGTTACCAGGCCCGCATAGCACCAGTACAGTACCCCGCTGCGGATACTTCCGCATTACATGCTGCGCGACTGCCCGACCGGCATTGACCATTAACTCGAACAGTGCCTCGGTCGGGTCAGTGGCCGCTTCCGTCGCAAGCGTATCCACGAGCGCCATCTGTGCATTGGTTATGAGTTCCATCGGAGATCCTGTTGGCGATCGGAAAATTCTGCAACGACTATCTGGTGGGAATCAACCTGTGATCGCGTTACTATTGTGGGTAGAACCGCAATCACTAACAACACAAATGGGGGAATTCTCAATGGCTCTGGAAGACGGCGTATGCACACTGGTGCCCTACTTTACCGTTCAGGATGGCAAACTCGACGAGTTTAAAAGCCTTGGCGAAAAGATGGTGGAAAAAACCAAATCGGAGTCCGCCGTATGCTTTTACGGGTTTAGTTTCTCCGGGCAACGCGCCCATTGTCGTGAAGGCTATACCGATGCTGCTGGTGTTCTCGCGCACCTTGAAAATGTGGGCGAGCTACTGGGCGAAGCACTGAAGATCGCCAAAATTGACCTGCTCGAAGTACACGGCCCTGCCGCCGAACTAGAAAAACTTCAGGAGCCACTAAAAGATCTGAACCCGGTTTACTTCACCATGGAAACCGGGTTCCGAAGGTAGGGGCCTGCACGCGCGAACCTGCTCGCGCAAACCTGCACTCACAAATAAGCAGCAACTAAAAATCAAACGAGCCCTGCACTGGTGTCGGTTTGTCCGACGCCTGCGGGGCTTTGCGTGACGCTTTCTTTCTTTTCTTCTGACGAGGCGTATCTGCACTGTCAAGCGCGAACTGCTCTGCAATTACCGGCTCCGTAGCTACCGACTCTGAAATGGCAAGCTCTGCAATGCCCGGCTCTGAAACAGCGACCGGCGTTTCAGATAGCGATACATCGGAAGCCTCTTCAACAGCACGCTCTGCCGTTTTGTCTTCAACCATCGACTCTGCAGCCACCACGGGCTCGTTGCCAAACGTAACGTCTGCAGGTGATGTCTGCTGAGGCCACAATGCTCCACGCAGCCCTGACTGACGCACTGCCTTACGCGACACACAAGTTGCAAGAATACTTTCGCTGGCAACCACAACAATGTTCTTTTTCGCCCGCGTTACAGCGGTGTACAGCAGTTCGCGTGATAGCAGCGGGCTGTCTTCTTCAGGCAGCACCACGATAACACTGTCGAACTCCGAGCCCTGGCTTTTGTGAATCGTCATAGCGTAAGCGGTGTCGTGCTGCGGCATGCGCGCGGTGGCGAACGATCGGTAGGCGCTTTGATCACTGT
>CAYMFQ010000466.1:0-2645 GCA_964389335.1 uncultured Granulosicoccaceae bacterium | reverse complement strand
CGCGTGAACAGGTAGCTCGGATTCATGCATCGTCAGGCACCACTGGCAAGCCGACCGTGGTTGGGTACACCGCCACCGATATCGACAACTGGGCCACCCTGGTTGCCCGGTGCATGCGCGCGTCGGGCACAAAACCCGGTGACCTCGTGCATGTTGCCTATGGCTACGGCTTGTTCACCGGCGGCCTGGGTGCTCACTACGGTGCCGAAAAACTCGGCTGCACCGTGGTGCCCGTATCGGGCGGAATGACCGAAAGGCAGGTCACACTGATTCAGGATTTCAAACCATCGACCATCATGGTGACACCAAGCTACGCACTGTCGATTGTCGATGCGTTTCACGCACAGGGGCTTGATCCGCGAAGCTGCTCACTGGATGTCGGTATCTTCGGTGCCGAACCGTGGACGAACGCAATGCGCGAAGAAATAGAACAAGCGTTCGATATGCATGCCGTCGACATCTATGGCCTGTCAGAGGTTATGGGCCCTGGCGTCGCCAACGAATGTGTCGAGACCAAAGACGGCCCGACCATCTGGGAAGATCATTTTTATCCGGAGGTCATCAACCCGGAAACCGGTCAGCCGGTGGCAGATGGTGAACAGGGCGAGCTGGTGTTTACATCGCTGACGAAAGAGGCCTTTCCGATCATCCGCTACCGCACGCGCGACCTGACCCGCCTGCTGCCCGGTACTGCGCGCAGCATGCGGCGCATGGAAAAGATCACCGGTCGCAGCGACGACATGATCATTCTTCGTGGTGTCAACGTATTCCCAACGCAAATAGAAGAGCAACTGATGCGAGTGTCAGGCCTGTCGCCTCACTTTCAGCTGGAACTCAATCGTGCACAACGCATGGATACGTTAACCGTGCACACCGAAATCGCAGAGGCATCGGTTGCTGGTGCCACTCGCGATAGCTGCGCCGGCGAACTGGCAAAGCACATCAAGGATGTAATCGGAATCAGTGTAAATGTTGAAGTGGGGGATGTTGGGGCGGTACCCAGAAGTCAGGGCAAGGCTGTGCGGCTGGTCGACAATCGGCCAGCAGACAAATAGATGCGCGAAATGCAGAGCGCGCGGGTAATCAGCCAGCTATCGCAGGTTCCTGTTGGCGGGTCGCGACGCGCCGATAGGCTATAGGCGGAACCCCGACATTAGCTGTAAAAAACCGTGAAAAACTCGCTGGCGACGCAAAGCCAAGCTCGTGCCCGATCGTGTTAACCGCCAAATCCGTGCGCGTCAGACGCTCAATCGCCAGGTCAATCTTCAGCGTGTTTTGGTACACACTGGGCGTAACCCCAACGTGCTGGCGAAAAAGTTTGTAAAAGTGCGGTCGCGACAAACCCACCTCGCTGGCAATAACTTCCGGTGCTACGTCCTGCTTGAGATATTCATGAATCAGCCGCACAGATTTCACAATGCGGTGATCGCTAATAGTGCGCTCACTGGTGATACTGGTGGGTTCATATCCGGCTGATTGTCGCACGCAGGTATGCATTAACTGGTAAATAACCGGCTGCAAGCTGTCGTGCGCATCTGGCTCCACGATCAACTGCCGCACCTTGCGAAGCAGCGCTTTAATTTCATCGGTTGAATCGAACGCATTGCACGCAAAGCGCAGAGGCTCGTCGGCTGCCCCCATCTCCGCCAGCCATTCTGGTTTTATATACAACACCAGCACCAGGCTGGTTTCGCCGTCGATGCCGTAGATGCCAGAGTGTGGTTGCAATGGATTGACGGCAATCACCGTGTTGGTGTCCATCGGGTAACTGGTGTCATCTACTTTGGAAACACCGGCCTTGCCATCGACCAAAAACAACAGATGACTCTCAAGGTCTGCGTGCGTGGGGAGAGATCTGTCCAGTTCCAACAATCCACAACGTCCGTAGGCACCGTGATGTACGGCTATCGCATCACTCATTCAATGTCTCGTGTGATAGATACAAGTTTCAGAAAAACACCCGGGTTGTTGCTTCGATACAACATCGCAGCCTTACGCCTGCTCCGGTCAACCTCGGGAAACGGTCTCACACGGCAGTACCAATAATCCGGAAGGTTAGTGCCGACCCGTCAGCTAAATTGGCGATACTGTACTTATCAACGTACTTTGCCGAAATAACCGACAGGTATTATTTACTTTACGGCAAGAGATAAGGTAAGGATCACCGTTCAACTAAGTGGGTTTTACATTAACCCGCCATAAAGTGGCAGGCCAATGCCTCTACTGCTTCACATATGAAGAACTATTGATTATAGAAATCCGCCGCACTCGGGGAACCAGAGAATGGTGACCACCCAGCTATTCTTTGTCGAAGATCTGCTCTACTGACTGTTCGTCCATCTGTTCCTTGTCGTTGTCGCCCGGCTTTCGCCCCACCACCGGCGTCGCGACCTTACCAAGGTCAATACTGGCCCACAATGGTGCAACCGTCATCAGGCTGGTGAATATAGCGCCGCCCCGCAGAGCCCACGCCAGCGCACCAACCGTCATACTGAGTGAAACACCAAGCACGGTATCTTCGGCCAGACGGAAGCGCGCCATGGACTGAGACTCTGCTTCACGCAGATCATCGTCAAGCTGGCTCAGCCCGTCCAGAAAGCTCGGGTTGTCCGCAACCTCCCTCGCCGTTGGCACCTTGACTTCAA
>CAYMFQ010000465.1:0-2657 GCA_964389335.1 uncultured Granulosicoccaceae bacterium | reverse complement strand
TGCCGAGAAGAGGACTTGAACCTCCACGGGGTTACCCCCACTAGCACCTGAAGCTAGCGCGTCTACCAATTCCGCCACCTCGGCAAGGTGGAAATCAATCCACAATAATAAAAGTACAATCATTCTGTGTCAATCTATCGATGACACAAATTTCGCCCGTCCAGGAGTCTGCGCGGTAGAAGTCCGCGTAGCGGAGGTTCTGCCGCGCAGACTCCTGGTTCGGGCTGTACCAAACAAGAACCTGTAATGGCGAAGAACAAGAAAACGAAAAAGAAAGATTCACCGGGGTCGCGCCATGCGTCCGGGGATCGCCGGTCCGGCGGCAAGGCCGCGGGCAGGCATAAGCGGCAAAAAGGCGGCCGTAAAGACAAAATTCCGCCTGCAAAAAAATATGCCTTCGAGATAGCCAGCCGCGAGGCGCTGCTGGAGGAAATCGTGCGCGCCGGTCAGCCACTGACGCATGATCAACTGGCCGCGGTGTTAAAAATCTACGACCGCAACGACAAATACGAGGCACTCGGCCGGCGTCTCGGCGCGATGGTGCGTGACGGGCAGCTGGTGCGCAATCGGCGCGGTGGCTTTCTGCCGGTAGATGAGGCGAATCTCATTCGTGGCCGTGTCTCGGCGCACCCGGACGGCTTTGGCTTTCTGATTAACGAACATGGTGGCGATGATATCTACCTGAGTGCCAGGCAAATGCGCACGGTACTGCATGGCGACCGCGTTGTGGTCAACATTGTTGGTACCGACCGCCGGGGCCGTTCAGAGGGTGCCGTGATTGAGGTGCTCGAGCGGGCCAACAAGACGCTGGTGGGCAGGCTGGTGGTAAATCGGGGAATTGCAGTTCTGCAACCGGACAACAAACGCATCAGTCACGAAGTGCTGGTTAGCGATCCGTCCAATGCGAAAGACGGCCAGATGGTATTGGTTGAAATTCTCGAGCAGCCCACCAACAGAAACCCGCCCATTGCGTCTGTGATTGAGGTGCTGGGTGAGCACATGTCTCCGGGAATGGAGATCGATATCGCCATTCGTTCAAGAGACATTCCGGAAAAATGGCCAGACGATGTTATGGCCGAAAGTGCGGCGATCGGCAGCGAGGTTGACCCGAGTGTCATCAGTGAGCGACGTGATATCCGCAGCCTGCCACTGGTCACCATCGATGGTGAAGACGCACGCGATTTCGACGACGCTGTCTATGCCGAAACCCGTCCTTATGGCTGGCGACTGGTGGTGGCGATTGCCGATGTCTCACACTATGTTGATGTTGGTTCGGCGCTCGACAAAGAGGCTTATGTGCGTGGCACGTCGGTGTACTTTCCTCAACGTGTTATCCCCATGTTGCCAGAGAGCTTGTCGAACGGGCTATGCTCGCTTAACCCGGACGTTGATCGTTTGTGCCTTGTCGCTGATATGTCGATAACGCACGAAGGTTCAATCAAGCGTGCACGATTTTATCCTGCCACCATGCGCTCACATGCGCGTCTTACCTATACGCAGGTTGGGCAGTTTTTACAGGGTATCGATACCCCGGCTGTACTAAAGCCCTATCAAAAAGAGCTGCGCGAGTTGCACCGGCTTTATGAGGTGATGCGCGAGGCGAGGGCAAAGCGCGGTGCGATAGAATTTGAAAGTGTCGAGACGCGTATCGTTTTTAATTCACAGCGTAAAATTGAAAAGCTGTTACCAATCGAGCGCAACGATGCTCACATGCTAATTGAAGAATGCATGATTGCTGCGAACATTAGTGCTGCACGTTACCTTGATAAAAACTCAATGCCCGGCCTGTATCGCATCCATGAAGGCCCTGGTGTGGATAAGTTACTCGATGTGCGCAAGTTCCTGGGGCAGCGTGGCCTGTCACTGGGTGGTGGCGATCAGCCACAGCCACTCGACTATGCGAACACGTTAGAGGCAGCACGTGGCCGATCGGATTATGGCGTTATTCAAACGGTGATGCTGCGTTCAATGAATCAGGCGGTATACAGCCCTCGTAATGCCGGCCACTTCGGGCTGGCGCTGGAGGAGTATGCACACTTTACTTCACCGATACGGCGCTACCCGGACTTAATGGTGCACCGTGCGATTAAGCACCAGTTACTGCACAAGCACAGTGACGGGTTTGCCTATAACCGGACACGTGTTGCCGAGATAGGTGATCATTGTTCAACGACAGAGCGTCGTGCTGAGGATGCGGTGCGAGACGTTACTGCGTGGTTGAAGTGCGAATACATGCAGGATCAGATTGGCTCCACACATAGTGGCGTGATTTCCGGTATTACATCGTTTGGTGCGTTTATTGAACTTGGCGATATTCACGTCGAGGGTTTGTTGCACATTACCTCGCTGCCGCACGATTACTATGATTTTGAGTCCACTCAACATCGATTGGTGGGGCGCCGTAGTGGTCGCACATTTGAGTTGGGGCAGGAGGTCAGTGTGATTGTGGCAGCAGTTAATCTTGATGAGCGCAAGATTGATTTCCAGCTTGATCAGAGTGGCAGCAAGAAGCGTAAGAAAGCATCTACGCCTCGGACCGAGAAAGGTCGCAGAGCAGAGAAAGCTCGATTAAAAGAACTTGTCGATGCAGTGAAGCATGCGGAGCCTGTGCATGGTATCGCGCCGTCAGATGACAGCAATAAAAAGGTGCCATCAAC
>CAYMFQ010000464.1:0-2658 GCA_964389335.1 uncultured Granulosicoccaceae bacterium | reverse complement strand
TGCCGAATGCCGCCTATGTAGCGTTTACCGGCACGCCACTGTTAAAGGACGATAAAACCACCAGCAAGTTCGGGCCGATAGTCCATGCCTATACCATGCAGCGCGCTGTCGAAGACAAAGCGGTTACGCCACTGTTGTACGAAGAGCGCATTCCCGATCTTGACGTGAATGAGCGTGCGATTGACAGCTGGTTTGAGCGCATCACCGAAGGATTGTCTGAACAGCAACAAGCTGACCTGAAGCGAATTTATACAAAGAAAGGCCAGGTCTACGGGGCCGATGACCGTATACGGCTGATCGCGCTGGATGTGGCCAACCATTTTGTAAAAAACATTGATGACGGGCTGAAAGGTCAGCTGGCTTGTGACAGCAAGGCATCAGCCATTAAATACAAGCAATACCTGGATGAAACGGGCCTGTTTGAGTCGGCGCTGGTCATGAGCCCGCCGGATACCCGTGAAGGTAATAGCAGTGTGGATGAAGCTTCCATGCCGGAGATCAGCCGCTGGTGGAAAGACAATGTCGGTAGCGAAGACGAACAGAAATATACCAAACGGATTGTTGAACGTTTTGATAAAGACGATGATCTGAAGTTGCTGATTGTGGTGGACAAGCTCTTGACTGGTTTTGATGAGCCTAAAAACACCGTGCTCTACATCGATAAACCGTTGAAGGAACACAATCTGATTCAGGCAATTGCCCGGGTAAACCGGCTGCACCCGAAAAAGAAGTTCGGCTTGTTGATCGACTACCGGGGAATACTTTCAGAACTGGACACCACATTGCAGAAGTACCAGGACCTGGCCACCCGCACACAGGGCGGCTATGACATAGTGGATCTTGAAGGTTTGTACCGGCAAATGGAAACCGAGTACAAGCGGTTGCCGCAACTTTACAAATCACTATGGGCCATCTTTAGCGGGGTGAAAAATCGAAATGATCCTGAGCAGCTTAGACGTGTTCTGTCGCCAAAAATTGAGGAGATTGAGGGCGAGTTGGTCGATGTAAACGAACGGGTACGCGGTGACTTCTACGACGCACTGACCGCATTCTCCAGTTGTCTGAAGGTGGCGCTACAGTCTGCGACATTTTACGACGACACCAGCTTTACCGATGATGATAGACGGCGCTACAAGGAAACTGTCAAGCAGCTTTCTAATTTGCGCCGGGTAGTGCAGCAGGATGCCGGCGAGAGGGTCGACTACGATAAGTATGCCTTGGAAATAAAAAAGCTGCTCGATAAACATGTGGTTGGTGTGGAGGTCAAAGAGCCTGACGGGGTTTTCGAGGTGGGCCGTATGGGAGAGAGCAAGCCCGAGGAATGGGACGATGCTAAAACCCGTAACGAAACAGATAAAATAAAAACCCGTGTTGCGCGGACGATTGAACAGCAGCTTCAGGATGACCCTTACGCACAGGAAGCCTTCTCAAAGTTGTTGCGACAGGCCATTGAAGAGGCAGAGAAGCTGTTCGACCATCCGCTGAAACAGCTCATGTTATTCAACGAGTTTGAGCAGAGGGTAAATGCAAGGCGTCTTGAAGATATTCCAGATGTATTTAATGGCAATCACCATGCTCAGGCCTACTTTGGGGTGTTTAAGCAGATTCTGCCCGAGGTTATGTCGGTGGGCGATGAGCAGGTGCAGGATAAGTGGGTGAAGTTTGCCTTCGAGATCGACGAGGCAGTTGAGAAGGCGGTAGCGGAAAACTCAATTAACCCGCAGAGTATAGAGGCATCCATTAGAAAGGCGCTGCTGCCAAAAATGTTCAAGGAATGTAAGTCGGTGGGCTATGGGATGGATCAGGCCAGAGACGCAGTTGAAAGGGTTGTACAGATTACCCGTGTTGGCCTGTCAGGGTAGCTCTCCATGACAGTCCCTGTTCAAACGAGTGGTGAGTTGCTCAGTTTCCGCTATGGCGATGAGCGTATTAAGTTTCTGCGAGTGCAGCGACACTCAGCATCGAGTAATTCGGTGCTGATAAAAGTGCAACCTGATTGCAAAGTAATTATTGCCGCCCCGGATAGTAGTAGTGATGATACAGTAATAGCCGCAGCAAAGAAGCGCCAGCGCTGGATTTGCCAGAAGCTCACAGAGTTTCGGGAGCAGCAAGCCCATGTTGTGCCGCGCAGCTATATCAGCGGGGAAAGTCACTTTTATCTTGGAAGGCAATATCTGCTGAAAGTATCTGTTACGGATAAGCAGTGCGCTGGTGTTAAGTTGCATCGAGGGAAGCTTGAAACTACTGTCCAGAGGAAAGAGGCAGCTGACGTGAAGGAGGCCATGACTCGCTGGTACAGGGAGCGTGCAAAAAGTGTATTCCAGGCGCGGTTGTCAGCAGTCATGGAGCAGGCGCTGTGGGTTGAGCGTCTGCCGCCGCTGCAGATCAGAGCCATGAAAACGCAATGGGGCAGCTGTTCTCCGTCAGGGCGTATTCTGCTAAACCTGCATCTGGTTAAGGCGCCGCGGGAGTGTATAGATTATGTGATTTTGCACGAACTGTGTCACCTTGCAGAGCATAACCACAGTAAGCGTTTTTATCAGTTAATGAAGCGGGTAATGCCGAAGTGGGAGGCGACTAAGTTCCGGCTGGACGGGCTCGCTGCTAAGCTGCTGAACTGACGACCGACACGATTATGGCCAACAAGAATCCGAATAT
>CAYMFQ010000463.1:0-2663 GCA_964389335.1 uncultured Granulosicoccaceae bacterium | reverse complement strand
TGCGCATTGCCGGCACAATGATAACGCCACGTGCGATCATGCCGTCTATGAATAGTGCCAGTGCATATTGCAGCCATCGTTGATCAGCGTCAGAAAGAGGGGGTAATTCTGTAGCAATAGGCCCCATTTGTCTGGCAAGTTTTCGAGCGTGCACGGTTGTCTGCTCACTTAGTCTGTCAAGGCTTTCAGGGCTTGAGTCTTGTAGGTGCTGCAAACGATTGTGGTACAGGTGTAAAAAGCCGGGCCAATAAGAAATATGCCTGAACAGGCTCGGTGAAAAAACCTGGTATTGCGCAGGTACCCATACAGCCGTCATTGCGTTAATTGTGTCAACAGTACCCGCGTCCAGGGTGCTCCATTGCGGTAATGGTGGAATCTTTCTCGGCACCGGATCAATCTGTTCAGCGCTGCTTTGAGGTGTGTTAAGTTTCAAGCCAGCGGATGTGACGTCGATGCTTTTCTCTATGCATGCCTGCAGGTAGCACATCGCCACCAGGTTCTGTGCATTGCCGTGTTCATAGGTCTGCAATACCGCGTCAACGTTTTCGGCTTGTTCGCGGAGATCGCAATCATTGGTCGCTTGGCGGGTGCTGCGCCCAAAGCCGTTCTGTCCGGACTTGAGTCGTTGCCACTCACTGTCGTTGAGGGGCGGGAACTGCGGTATCTCCAGAGCGTCTCTAAGTAGCCGTGCTGCGGAAGGTACAGCACCACTCACGTAATGCGGCTTTAGTACCTGCCATGACCAGTGCAGTACGCAGGGGGATACTGCGAAATGCCGCCAGACCAGGTTAACCAGCGCGACTCCCATGGTGGTTTTGATATCTTCGTAGACGCTGCGTGTGGCAGTATCTGCGTCTTCTTCTGTTATGGTCGGAAACTTGTTTTCACTCAAAATGTTGTGTTATCCAGATCGTGTGTGCATAGGGTATGTCCGCACATTGGTCGTATTTCGTCAATTTATAATATTGCGTTGTCTTACCCAGGTAAGCAATGCAGAAGGGATGGCTACCAGTAACGATATAATACACATAAAGCCAGACATACCGAGCAATCCATCCAGTGACCGGTCAATGGCGAGTGCTGCCAGTAAAGCCGTGCTGAGCGCGCTGGCCAGTGCCGCTGCCGAGTAGGAAAACCAGATTGGTAGGAAAGCGATGCTGTCCTTTCGGCAATAGCGATAGACCGGGTATCCTATAGATGCTGCCATGGCCAGTACTGGTATGGCGTAGATAGGTGATGCGAGGAACACAAATATTCCGGCTGACAATCCGCCAGTTCCTTCTATCATGGCCGTGACCGCCAATGTAGCGATAGCTGCGATAAGGTAGCCACCAATAATTGAAGCCACGAAATTCCCGCGACTATTGTTAAATCGGGAGCGCTCCAGGGTGGTGCAGTCGTCTGCGGTTGCCTCTGTTTTTGTCGCTCTGATTACCTTCTGCAATAGAAAAAAGAGCAGAGCCACAAACAAGGTGATTATTATCAGTACCATCATACGCGTCAGAGTTGTCAGGTTGTGCCGCTGTTATTACAGGGGGTAGATCGAATGGTACTCGTTTTTTCCTGTCAGGAGGAATGCAGCCTCTCACTAAACGGATATTTTCACGAGTAGCGTTAACTATTACAATGGCCGCTCACCGTTAAATAAGAGAATGCCTAGTGAGCACCGAGTGGACGCCAAGCCAGCGTTACCCTGATCCGTCAATTGTGGCGATCGATCCTTCGTTTAAGCAGTACATGCTGCCATTGGCCAAGGTCGAACGCATTGCAACCGGCTTTCGTTGGTGCGAGGGGCCGGTATGGATCGGTGATGCACGTACGCTTATCTGGAGCGATGTGCCGGGTAACTGCATGTATCGTTGGGATGAGCAGTCCGAAACGACTCAGGTGTTTCGCAAACCGTCTGATAACAGCAATGGCAATACACGCGACCGGCAGGGCCGACTGGTAACTTGTCAGCACCTGCAGCGTCGGGTGGTGAGAACCGCCTACGATGGCTCTATCGAGGTTATCGCCGATCAGTTTGAAGGCAAGCCATTAAATTCACCCAACGATGTGGTTTGCCACTCGGATGGCTCAGTCTGGTTTACGGACCCTGTGTTTGGGATTATCGGTTATTACGAAGGCGAGAAACACACACCGGCGCTTGAGGCCAATGTGTATCGGGTCGATGTGAACGGCCAGATAGAACTGATGGCTACCGGTATTAACCAGCCGAACGGGCTTGCGTTTTCACCTGACGAATCAGTGTTATATGTTGTGCAGTCTCGTGGAGAGCCACGCAAGATTCTAGCGCTTGATGTGGCAGCAGATGGCTCTCTCTCGAACCAGCGCGTGCTGATTGATGCCGGACCCAAAGGTACACCGGATGGATTCCGCGTAGATGTCGACGGTAATCTGTGGTGTGGTTGGGGTATGGGAGAAGCGGGCCTTGATGGTGTGCATATCTTTAACGCCGAAGGCACGCTGATAGGACGTATCGATTTGCCGGAGCGTTGCGCTAATGTGTGCTTCGGTGGTCTGCACCGCAATAGACTGTTTATGGCCGCCAGTACCTCGGTGTACTCACTGTTTGTGAATACACAGGGTTGTGCGGGCGGCTAAGCTATTGAATGGCTCCTTACCGGTAAACGCTATATTCAGAGTGATTGTTGGGGTGGTTT
>CAYMFQ010000462.1:0-2693 GCA_964389335.1 uncultured Granulosicoccaceae bacterium | reverse complement strand
GCGTACAATGCATGTTTAATGTCGATGCGCTCTGGCACACTTTCCTGAATAAAGGCGCTGCCTTCGACGGCGTCGGTGGCCTTGCTATAAAAGCGAATATTATCGGCATTGCCGTTATCTGCCAGGCCCAGTTGTTCAATGACTGGCCATGCGTTTTCAATGTACTGCTTGACCGTGCTTTCTGCCTGCGGTGAAGGGTCGTAGACTGCCACACTGCGCCCGGAGGCCAGAAACAAGGCAGCCCAGCTTGCACCGATTACGCCGGCGCCCAGAATTGATGTATGTTGAAACTCTGTCATTAGCTCTGTTCCATAGTGAGAGTGTGTGTCGGTCGGAATCTAGTGTGGATATTCGCGCTACTGAACAGACAAGCCTGAGTCAACAACGTGGTTAACACGCGGCATAAAACGAAACGCGAAGATTAAAACAGTGCCGGATTCAGTGGTGAAGACGCAGTCATACCGCCGTCAATAGTAAAAAGCTGACCGGTTGCAAAACCGGCATCGTCTGATGCAAGCCATACCGCAGCCGATGCAATATCAGCTGGTTTGCCAAAACGCCGGACCGGATGGCGCGCCAATGCATCATTCATGGCTGCCTCTGGATTGGCAGCAGTGGCGAAGCCCGCCTCAAGCATGCCGGTTTCAATCCAGCCCGGGCAGATTGCGTTGCAGCGTATACGCGGCCCGTGATCAACGGCGATAGAACGAGTCAGGCCATGCACAAAGGACTTCGATGCGTTGTACAACGCCATAGCGGGGTCTGCGACATTGCCGGAAATCGAGCCCAGGTTAATGATTGAGCCCCCGTCGTTTATCAGCGGTATAAACTCGCGGCACATATTAAACACGCCCCGAGCATTCGCGCCCATCACCAGATCCCAGTCGTCATCGGTACTCTCTGTGACTGTTTTTTCTACCTGCACGCCGGCGTTATTGACGAGAATATCGAGGTTGCCATTCTGCTTTCGAAACTGATCGGCGAACGCCCGCACGCTATCTGCGTTGGCTACATCAAGCGTGTGGTATTCGACTTCTGGCGGTAGATTATCTTGTCTGTCGCTGCGGCCGCAGGTGATAACTTTGGCGCCTTCAGCTACAAACCTATCGACGATTCCACGTCCAATACCCTGTGCGCCGCCGGTGACAATGGCAGTTTTATTTTTAAGCTTCATTAGTGTGCAATCATCACATGCCGTACTGATGTGTAAGCGTCGAGTGCATACACGGACATATCGCAGCCAGTGCCTGACCCTTTCATGGCGGCCCATGGCATTTCAGGTGTCGCGACACCATGGGTGTTAACCCAGCTAAAGCCGTAGCGCAGTTTTGATGTTAACTGCATGGCAAGGCCGACGTTTTGTGTCCAGACTGAGGATGCCAGCCCGTATGACCCTGTGTTGGCAATTTTCAGCGCATCGTCAGCATCATGAAATCGTGACACGGTAACCACTGGTCCAAAGACTTCATTGCATGCAATCTGTGCGTTATTGTCAACGTTTGCGACGACGGTCGGCTCATAGAAAAAACCGTCACCACCTGGTGCATTGCCTCCGCATACTACCTCACACGTTGAGCGTGCTGCTTCGACAAAACCCGCCACCCGGTCGCGGTGTGCGATGGACACGAGAGGGCCCATTTCGGTGCCATCGGCTTTAGGGGCACCGGTATTGATTTGCGCCACTTGCGCGGTGATTTTTTCAAGCAGTGCATCATAGGCATCGTCTTGCACCAGTACCCGGCACGGCTGTGCGCAGTCCTGCCCGGCGTTAAAATAGCTGCCGTAGCGAATGGTTTCCGCAACAGCATCGAGGTCTGCATCTTTAAACACAATAACTGGTGCCTTGCCGCCAAGTTCAAGGTGGACGTGTTTAATCTGCTCTGAAGCGGCACGCATTGCCGCCATGCCGGTGGCGGGTGAACCGGTAACGGTAATGGCTTCCATGCCGGGGTGATTAATTAGCTTTTGCCCGGTGGTTTGCCCGCGACCGTGTAAAACGTTGAGCACCCCTTTGGGTATCACATCGGCAAGTAATTCTGCCAGTCGTAACGTTGAAAGCGGAGTGATTTCTGACGGCTTCAATACGACCGTGCAACCTGCGGCAAGCGGGGCGGCAATTTTCCACGATGCCATCATTAACGGGTAGTTCCACGGCGCAATGGCCGCGACCGGACCGACCGGGTCCCGGCGGATCATTGAGGTATGGCCGGTTACGTATTCACCGGCAGCAGAGCCAGTCATGGTGCGAGCTGCTGCGGCGAAGAAGCGGAATACATCAATCGTCAGTGGCATTTCGTCATCGTGAGCAGAAGGCCACGGTTTACCGACATCAAGGCTTTCCAGTTCCGCCAGTTCCTGTGAGTTGGCTTCGATGACATCGGCTATTTGCAGCAATAACGCCGAGCGTTCTGCCGGTGTGCTCAGGCGATAACTTTCAAAGGCATTGTGTGAAGATTTTGCCGCGAGGGTTATCTGTTCGTCGCTCGCTTCGTTAATCGTGCCGAGGGACTGGCCGGTTGCAGGGTCGGTGATCTCTACTGCTTCTCCTGCGCCTTCAACTAATTTGCCATCGATTAATAGCTTTGTTTGCATGGTGAATGTTCTTTAAGTTGTCGTGTTGCGTTTTGGATGCGCTTTGCGCTTATGCCACCCTCATATGTATGTGACCTGTCAAGTGATTGTTTGCACTAAAT
>CAYMFQ010000461.1:0-2699 GCA_964389335.1 uncultured Granulosicoccaceae bacterium | reverse complement strand
GCACTATTCGGTCTCGGCGAAGCCGGCACCCTGATCGGAACAGATATCGTCAACGCAACTGACAACAATACTCAGGTATTGGGCTACGACCCTGCAGACGTACCGACACCAGAGGGAATTGTGCGCACCGACACCCCGGCAGATGCGGTGGCAGAAGCTGACTTCATCCTGTCGTTCACAGGTTCAGTTGATGCCAAAGTTGCGTTAGGTCAGGCGATTGATTCAATACCCGAAACCGCTGTGTATGCAGACTTCGCCAGCGCCAGCGCCGGGCTCAAACGCGAGCTCGCCCAAACCGCCTCCGTCAGCGGCTTTAAGTTCTGCGATGTTGCGTTAATGGCAATGGTGCCCGGCAATGGCATAAAAACCCCGGCTATGTTGGCCGGAAACGGCGCGGCTAACCTCAATGCCTTACTGTCACCCCTCGGCATGCCCATAGAAATAGTCAGTGAAAACCCCGGTGACGCGGCCGAACGCAAACTGCTCCGCAGCGTGGTTATCAAAGGGCTTGCCGGATTGCTGATTGAGTCACTCGAAGGAGCGCACAAAGCAGGATGCGAAGAATGGTTATGGAATAACCTGGTCAACGAATTTACCGCTATGGATCATGAGATGTTAACCCGACTGGTACAGGGCACTGTCTTGCATGCAGAACGGCGCTTTCACGAAATGGAAGCCTCCGCGCAGCAGCTGAGCGAGCTGGGTGTCGAGCCCCTCATGACACGTTCGACTGTCGCGAACCTCGATAAGGTAAGGCAGGTGGGTGTGCCTGATGTACCTGATTAGTCATTCGTAGAGTTTCAGGTTTAATTGAATATTTAAAGCTGCACAGATTTACAGATTCGTGGTGAATAGAAAACTATGTTAACGGCAAAAGAGTTTTTCACAGCGTCCGGGTTAACGACCGAGCATAAGCAGATCAAGCTGGTTAAACATGTTGACCATGCGGACAGGAGTATCAGAGAGATTGTAGATGCCGGTTACTTCGATGCCTACCAGGCCGAGCAGGGCGGTGGCAAACGACCTTTTGACAACTGCGAAGTTATTATTTCATTCATCGCACTGCAGAATAATCTTGCCGAGTTTTTAGGCGTGTACCGGGTATTGGGGTCACGTCCGTATACGCGCAAAGACAATGCACTGCTGCAGGGTGTCCTGGCCTCCAGAGGACTCAGAGATCGTGATGGCAATCGGAAGATATGGTACGAACTTGAAGAGCTGACCGAGTTTTCAGAGCTGCGGGGTCGCCTCATAATTCAGTGGAACTCGACGCGCGGTTGGGTGCAGGGCAAGGATCTGGAGTTGTATGAAATTCAGCCACCGAACTCATCTGCCCCGTTCCCGGGCTATCAGGATGTGTTTTTAACTCATGAGCAGCTAAGAAAGGTACTGCTTAACCCGCGTGCACACAAAGACTGGCAGGCCGCTTTGCGGGCCAACGCAGGCATTTACAGAATCATCGACATGTCCACCGGTGAAATTTATATCGGCTCCGCTTATGGCGTAGATGGCCTGTGGGGGCGTTGGTTGAACTATGCAAAGTCCGGCCACGGCGGCAACAAACTTTTGCGGGAACGCAACCCGGAGCACTTTAGGTGGAGCGTTGTCAGGACACTGTCCCGTTCGATGTCAGAGCGGGATGTGATCGCAATAGAGCAACGAGAGAAGCTAAAGCACGGAAGCAGGGCGCATGGGCTGAATGGCAATTGATGTTGCAGCGCTGGATTGTTGTGTAGCGGCACTGCGTTACCATGAGGTGTAGTCGTAGTGCCCGGACGCACCCTGTGCCAGCGAAATTGCAGGTCAGCTGTTATACTGTAAGCTAAGGGTATGCAGAGATAAGTTCGCTGTGAGTAGTGACACCATACAATCTCCCAACTTCCAGTTTCTGGAAAAAATTGATCCGCTGCTGGTCGAGCTCGGCGCACGTGCCGAACGCTACGCGCTGGATGATCCCAATACTTCAATAATCAAGGTCAGGCAGCTTGGCGAGCTGCTGGCGCAGATTGCCGCGTCTAAAAACGGTATCCGTAGCGACAGCCGTCAGAAAGACCAGCGCTCACTCATTGACGAGCTCTACCGCTCCCGGGCCATACCAGCCGAAATTCAGACCCTCTTTCATACCATTCGGATGGACGGTAACGACGCCAACCATGCAATGAAAGGGCACGAAGGCCAGGCTATTACATTGTTGCGCCATGCACGCAAAATTGCTGTTTGGTACTTCCGCTCTTACGTCGACGGCAACCGCAAGCTTGGCAGCTTCGTACCGCCGATGGCCACCGCAGACACCGGCAATGAGGCAAAGGAGGAAATAGAAAAGTACAGGGCTCTGTACGAAGCCGCAGAGGCAGAAAGGCGCAAACTCGAAGGTATTGCTGCCGATGAGGCAGAGTTACGCAGACTGGCCGAGGAAGATCGAGAAAGAGCATTTGAGGAGCAAAATGTAGCACTGGAGCTGGCCGAGGAATCTGAAGCCGCCAGAGCCAACGATGCTGAACGACTCGAAGCATTAACGGCTCAGCTGAGTGCAGAGCTCGACAAGCAATCCGAGACCGTCAATCTCACCGCAGAAGCCGTGCAGTTGCAGGCCAGTCACAACGAACAGGTGCTGCGCGAAGAATTCACGGAAGACGACACCCGTGAAATCATCGACATGCAGTTGCGCGACGCCGGCTGGATGGCCGACTCACGCAAGC
>CAYMFQ010000460.1:0-2704 GCA_964389335.1 uncultured Granulosicoccaceae bacterium | reverse complement strand
GCCACCAGTGGTCGTGCCATTAGCTTCAAGGAGCTGAAATTCAATCCAGTCGAGCTGCGCTCCTGCTTCACGCACAGAGATTCGAAGGGTGTGCGTTCCAGCATTTAGAGTTTCAGAGACGTTACCGTTACCTCGATCACTGATCAGATCTTCGGTGAAGGTGTTGTCTTTGGGTATATCCCAGAGGTAAGTGTCGCCGTTGTTGATTTGAGCGAAGAAGGAATTCTGTGAACCGCTGGGACCTCGCACTCGGGCGTTGATCTGGTATGTACCGGGAGTAGCGATATTGATAGAGAACTCGACAAAGTCAGAGTTAGAATTGCCATTGCGATTCGCAGGCACATTGACCAGCTGAGAGTTACTTGCGCTGTTGTTGTTGACGACAGCCATAGCGCCGGATAGCGAGCCGTCTTCGGCTTCCCGAAAGAGTGATCCGCCGCCAGTGTTGCCTCCGGTATTACCGCCTGTTGTTCCACCGCCTGTTGTTCCGCCACCTGTCGTGTTCCCACCGTTGCGGATCGTAAATCTGATTCTTTCTGGCCACTGTCCCGCGCCAGGGTTGCCGGAGAAATTCTGATTGCCATTGCGATCGGTAGCGAGCGCGAAGAGCGTGTATTCATCATCCGGCAGTGAAATCATCGCTCCGCCCGGACCGGGGTCCCCGAAACCTACTCGCCACATGGTGCTGTGGTCTGACGTCTGGAAGAGATGTGCGTTGATTGAACGGGCATTTCTGGTGAAGGTGCCAGTGGCAAAATTCAGCCATCGGCCACTGTCGTTCTGGATGCCAACTTCGACTCGATCGAAACCGGCGCCACCGGTATCGGTCGCTTTTCCCAACAAGCTGATTGGGCCACTCAACGTATCACCATCGGCGATGGCCGGGCTGAGAATATCAGTCAACGGAAAAGATGAATCAGGCAGCCTCGGATTGCATACTCCTTCGGATTCCAGTGCTGACGCGAATGCCACCGCTGCTTTGTGCTCTCCGGCATCACTGAAAGGTGCATTGTTGGCATTTGCGCTGGCGTGGATCCCATCGACCATGTCGGTAGGTCTGAATCCAGTGCGAAGATCCACCAGATGCACGCCGGGAACATTTGAATCTAAATATTCGGCCTCAAGGGCGTCAGAAAGTGCATCAGTCTGGGGGTTGGGGACATCAAGGGTTCCGTCGCCGTCGGAATCTCTGTGGTACCAGGGCAGCACGTTGCCGAGGAAAATCCTGGTAGTCGGGCTTTTCGCCTGAATGATGTCAACGATTTCCGTTACTTCGTTTAGCGTCCCACTGACAGACTGACCTTGCCGTATGTCGTTGGTTCCAACATTGAGAATCACTGCGTCGACAGGGCGTGATCGCGGGCTCTCGGCATCCATTATGGCCCTGATGCCGCGGTTATTCCCTCTCATCGCTTCACCGTTCTGAGTGTCACGCAGAAAATGTTCAGCCCGATGACCAGAATGCCCTTCGTGTGGACCGGCCGCCTGGTACCCTCCGCTGGAATCAATGCCGCGGGAAATGAGCGAGCAACCGGAGGCGGCCAATCTGGCATCCAGCTCTTCTCTGAAGCTCTGTTGTCCGTTAAACCCCCTCGTGTTGGAGTCACCGACGAAAATGGCAGTAATTGCTGTCTGCGCAACCACCGGCCAACTGATAACCGACAAAGCAAGGGTGAGCGTTGTGGTGGCTAATTTCGTCCTGAAATGCTTCATTGAGTTATATCGCCTGCGTTGCGTTGGGGCGTAATCTTCCATAATTTAAATAACCTGGCAATGAGAGTGCAAAGGTCGTAGATTCTGCTAGCACTACAATTCTATACGAAGAAATGGCCCGATAATTATTACGTATGCTCTCCGTCGACGGCAAACAGTGCCGTGTGTCGTTAGTGATGGTTATGGGCGCGCCAGTACTGGATACCAAAGGAACAAAAAAACTAAGAGAGCAGTACTGGGAAGTTTTGGAGTATTGCGTGAGTTAGAACCATTGTTACAAATCACTCATCAACTAGATGTGCACGGCCAATGGTAGCAGCAAGAGCACTTCATTACGCACCGACTTCACCTCTGCAATCACTGATCGGTGCCCCCCAGTCTACAGCTCCGCAGCCTCCAATCAGCACCTCACGATAGGGAGCAGTAACCGGTCAAACTTTGGGAGCAATGAAGGTAGGCAGTGGCGGTCGTATGGAAAAAGCACAGAGAAGCTATCATCTGAATAGCTGGAGTGCGGTTTCTTCGACGACGCCGAACAGTTGGCCATCATTCCACAGCCTCACAACGTATTCAGATACATCAATCGTGGTTATAGTTGTGCGTGTAAGCAGCGCCTCAAAACCACATCAATGCCACACACAGTACTCCCGATTCCAAGACTGGCACTCCCCCTTCTCGATCGGACCGGTCTTGGCACCTTGCCGGCACAATTCAAGAGCTATCTCATCACCGATTCATATAGTGTGGTTACTTGCCAATGGCAGAAGCACATGTTCTGCTGGTGGAGTATTGCAGCAGCTCCAGCCGATATTCTGGCGTGGGCGAGCAATTGCAAAACGAAGGCGTGCAACACGCACTTAGACAACCGGCATTGCTAACGATCGATTTACGTGAGAGCAGCGAAAATCATTTTGGAAGAATTTTCCATCTGCAGAAATATAGCGGGCGCAAGAGCCAGCGCAGTTACACACAACCTGATTAATAAAGCCAG
>CAYMFQ010000459.1:0-2705 GCA_964389335.1 uncultured Granulosicoccaceae bacterium | reverse complement strand
CCTCCGCTGCGCTGTAGCCCTGCTCAGTCACCAGGCTGACCGCATCTGCCTTGAAGATTATAAGCACTTAACTTGGTGGTACCAATCTATTGGATCACGTCAAAACAGCACCCTGATTAAGAAGGGATTAAGACATTAGGTTTCATCGCCGCCTTGATTATTTCGATGCTGTCGAAAACAGCACCCTGATTCTGACAGCATTAACAGCAGCTACACTGTCAGAACAGAGATCACTGACAACCTGAAACTGTGTCAAATGATCCGCCATTCAACACACATCGTAACATTGCTGATCCTATTGCCCGGCCAGCCACCAAAAAAACAGCTCACCTACCTCAGGAATTTAGTTATGCCATTCTCTCGCTTCACCACCGGCGCACTGATGCTGGCGGCCTGCTTTGTATCATCCACTGCCACCTCTGATGACCGACGATTCGACCTGAAGCTACTGGCAGGATCGAGTTGGCAGGTGAAGAATGATGTGCAGATACCGAACTCGAACCTGGGCACACGATTCTCACTGGGAGACACAGTCGGCGAAGGGCCTGTCAATGCGTTTCGATTTGAACTTAACTGGCGGTTCCGGGAGAAGCACGGGCTGCGTATTATGCTTGCACCGTTATCTTACGATGAGCCCGTTGTGTTTGATACGCCGGTTAATTTCAACGGTGCGAGCTTTGCGGCAGACACGCCAACTGTTGCAGGATACCGTTTTAACTCATGGCGCATTGGTTACCACTACACCGTCACCAACACACCACAAACAACGTTTCGTGTTGGCGGCACGTTAAAAATTCGCGATGCGGAGATTCGACTTGAACAAAACGGCGTTGTCAGCGCTGACGATGATCTGGGATTAGTGCCTCTACTGCATGTGGCCACAGAACGACGCTTTGGTAACAACTGGTTTGTTGGCGCTGATTTCGACGCACTGGCAGGCGGACCTGGTCGTGCCATCGATGCGGGGCTGACCATTGGATACGAAGCCGGCAACCGGTGGCGGCTTGGCGCAGAGTTACGCGTACTTGAGGGTGGAGCCGATGTTGACAGCGTGTATAACTTTGCGCAGTTTAACTCTGCATCAATATTCGCAGGTACTCGATTTTAAACGCTACGTTTAAAACTAAAACAGCCCGAATGTTTGCGAACAAATCATTCAGGCTGGTTTTTTGTGAATAGTTACTTCAGGTTGTTTACCGATCATTACTGGCGGATATAATCACCCGATCAATCTGCTTTTTATCCGGATACACAACACACCAGTCATCCATATGCTCTTTGTCAGGCACGTAAATGATCCGCGTTTTGCGGTCGCGGCTCGACTCTCGTGCTTTTGCTATGTATGTGTTCTTAAAATACTGTGACTGCTTGTAGTCCGGTTTTATGTCACGACCAATCTGCTTGTGCTTGCTCATAATAGAGTCAACTCTGGCAAGATAGGTTTCGTTGCTGATTGATTCACAGTCAGTATAAAAGTCACTCAGATCTTTCGGCAGTTCGCGCTTCTTCATATTCGATTTTCGCATCCTCGAAACCAAATGACGAAAGTGGTAAAGCTCGTCGCGGTAGTCCCCGTCCAATCGCTCAAGCGTGTCAATTATTGATTCCCCGATACGGACTGCTTTGCGACGGTCATTTGACCAATAGTGTGCAAGCGCTTTGGCTCTGAGGCGTGATACATATTGCAAAGAACGCTCGCCAAATTCACGCTTTGTTTGCGCCAGTGCCTTGTCGATGTAGTGAATGCTCTCGCGCTCTTTACCCTGATTCATCATGCTATACGCGATGTGCGAATATACCAGTGACCGCTGTGCGGTATCGAGCCGTTTGAAGGCAGAATCACGCATCAAGTCCAGCAATGCATCCTGTGCGTTGCGGTATCGTTTGTCGTCGTACAGGTCAAGGCCATAGTCAAGACCCGATGTTGGACTGGCCGCAACCGATACTGACACGGATAAAACTATCGCAACTGCTGCAAAGGTGATGCGGGCGATACGTTGAAACTTATCTGACAACATGGAATCACTACTCCTGCGCCGGTAGTTTGTTGTTTTTGCTTGTTTACTAAAGCGGGCGCTACTTTCAGTGCTGCGGATATCGACCAGCCATAATCGAACTGTATTGAATTTCGACACACCGTAAAACTGCGCATGGATTCAGGTCGCTGTTGTGAGCATTCGATCACGGTCTGATCTGACTTGCCGGCAAATGCTGCCCGGCAAGAGTGAATGGGTATCGGTGGATGCGCTGATCACGTACAGGGATACCCGGGAAAATGTAGGGGGGCATAAGCCTAAGGCGCATCCACCTGAATTGCACATACACACCCGAGCGTGTCTGGGAGTCAAGCGCTTTTATCACACAGTCTTGTAATCAAATTCAGCTCTGCCACCGGTTTGCTTTGCGGGTTTTTCGCATATCTTCCCACGTGAGATTTGTACGGCTGTTTTCCACTCGGCGAACATGCACCAAGGCTCTGTATTGCGCAGTCGATTCACGCGATTGCTTTCTTTCCATAACAGGTATTACCACTCATGACTTTATTTGTACGAGCAACCCTGGCAACTCTGTTGCTTGCGATGGGCTGGTCGCCCGCATCAATTGCACAAACATCCGCCAACGCCTGCATTGACTCCGACGGGGACGGCTACGGCTGGAACGGCTTTGAAACCTGCGATCCCAATGCTGCCGGCGGCGACGCACCA
>CAYMFQ010000458.1:0-2720 GCA_964389335.1 uncultured Granulosicoccaceae bacterium | reverse complement strand
CATGATATGCCTGCCAGCCTCATTGGCGCGCTCCAGCGCATCAATCAATCGATGCACCTGTAGCCCCTCCCTGCCACTGACACCGACCTCACCGCCATCATCAAGTGAATCGAGAAAGTTTGAAATCAGTCTTTTATGCCAGTCGTGTGGAAAGTCCATCGGGTCGGAACCGCCACCACTGCCGGATGACTCTCCCACGTGCAGTGTCTCACCACTGTGAAAGTTGATATTCAGTTCCCCGCCGACCAGTGACGCAGTCGCCTGCTCTGCGTGGAGAACGATAGACTCGGTGGCGCCGGGGAAACTCGCGGTGGTGGCCATTAATGAACCGACACAGCCACTGCTAAAGCGCAACGCACCGGCAACGAAGTCTTCGCTCTCCATTTGGTGAAACGACGTAGTATCGGCCATGGCGGTAACGCTTTGCACCGGCCCGACTAAACTGATCGCCAGATCAAGTGTATGGATGGCCTGGCTGATCAGCACACCGCCACCATCTCTGGCATAGCTGCCACGGCCCGGTACATCGTAGTAGGATTGATCGCGCCACCAGGGCACACTGATCTGAACCGCATGGACGCGCCCGAGCTTGCCCGTTTCAAGCTGCTCTCGCAGTGCCATTGACGCATCGCGAAATCGATGTTGAAACACCAGCCCAAGCTTCACTCCCTGTTGCTCACACTGCACCACCAGCTGCTCTGCCGATGCAAGCGTGCGCTCGATGGGTTTTTCCATCAGTATGTGTTTGCCGTGCGCTGCGAGGATATCGACGATATCTGCACGTGCGTTTGGTGGCGTTAACAGCAATACCGCATCAATGTGCTCATCGGTGGCAATGGCCTCGACACTGTCAACCGCCGGAAATCCAAACTGCTGGCTAAACTGTGTGCGCCTTTCAGCACTCGGGCTGTATACACCGCGAACATCAACGCGATCACTCAGGTCGAGCAGACTTTTGGCGTGCGGCAGTGACGCCATACCCAGCCCGACAACACCAACACCTCGCTTTAAACCTCGCTTCAAGTTAGCTAACTCCCAATTGACTGGATGACACTATTCATCCGATAACAGATTGGCGTGCATTTACAAACGCCTCAACGGCGCGCCGTATGTCATTGGTATCTGTAACCCATGAACACACACTGATACGAATTACCGGCTGTTCAAACCACAGCGACGCGCCCACCCACGCCTCACCGGAATCTTGTATGTGCGCGACCATCGCACGGGTAGTAGCATCGTCACCGACAGAGACAATAATCTGATTGAAACACACATCGTTCAACACCTGAAAGTCATGAGCGCGTAATGAGTCTGCAAACTCAACCGCACACTGATGCAAACCACTAACCAGCTCATCCACACCCTGCCGCCCCAGATAGCGCAACGCCGCCCACAGATCCACGGCACGTGCCCGACGCGACATTTCCGGGGTATACAGCATACTATCGCGTTGCTCGGAGTACATGATGTACGCACCGGAGTTCTGCAATGCCATGATAAGCGCCTCCTCATCGGCGCATAGCACTACACCACTGTCGTAAGGCGTATTGAGTGTTTTATGTGCATCAACCGACCAGCTCTGCGCAAGCTCAATACCGTCTGTTAAATGTGCAAGCGACTCACAGGCCGCAGCCCACAAACCAAACGCCCCGTCCACATGCACCCACGCGCCCGCCGCGCTGGCTTTTGCGCACACAGCCCTGATTGGATCAAAAGAACCAGAATTAACGTTCCCTGCCTGTAGAATTACGATGGTCTTATCATCGAGAGGCGGCAGCGCATCAGGCTGCATTCGTCCCTGATCATCCACATCAACCATCTCCAGTCGGTCTGTGCCAAACCCGAGTAACGCCACCGCCTTAACAACCGTGCTGTGAGTATGCTGACTCGTGACGATGCGCAACCTCGGCGCCCCGTGCAGCCCCTGCCGATTGATGTCCCATCCACAGCGCTGCAATAATCGAAAGCGCGCCGCTGCCAGACTGCAGACAATAGCCATGGAGGTACCGCTGACAAAACCGGCAACCGTCTGCGACGGCAGCCCCAGAAGCTCTCGCAGCCAGCCTTGACAAACCTCCTCCAGCACCGCATTGACCGGTGACACGGCATGCAACACAGCATTCTGATCCCACGTATCAGCCAACAGACGCGCCGCTAGTGATGCGGGTATAGCACTACCGTTCACCAGACCAAAAAAGCGCCCGCCTGTCTGCGCCATCGTTGCCGGTGTGCCAATGTCATTTAACAGCTGTAGAACCGCCTGTGAGTCGCCGCTGTCTTCGGGAAGTGGTTGTCGCAGTGCGTCGAGCTGTGCCACATCGGTTGCAGCTGGCGCCACATTTCGCGATTTGGCTTCGGCCAGGTAACGTCGACCGTAATCAACGGCCTGGGCAAAGATCTCGCCATCGGCGAGATCATCGGCCATACGCTCTCGCAGCGTCGACTGTGCTGTGATTGTTTTGTCGCTACTCATGCCCACACCATGCGCCAGTATCGCGCCTTTATTTGCCTGTGGAAGAGCGTACCGCATAAGCCCGTGGTGTGTAACAGGCGGTGTGTAACACACGATGTGAAACAAGAAATGTGTAACAAGCGATACGTAGCAGGCAGCGAGTACCTATGGAGCAGTATCAGCGCACTGTGTACGTTGATAGACCGTTACACACTAGTGTGCCTCGTGGATTAGTCAGACATCGCTGCAAAACGTGCGCTCAAAG
>CAYMFQ010000457.1:0-2733 GCA_964389335.1 uncultured Granulosicoccaceae bacterium | reverse complement strand
CGCGCATGATGCCCAGTGCCACTGTAGATTTACCACAGCCGGATTCACCAACCAGCCCCATGGCTTCACCGGGCATGACCTTGCAGGAGAAGTCCATCACCGCAGGGATTTCCCCGGCTCTGACAAAGAACGAGATATTTAGCTTGTCAATTTCCAGAATCGGTTGTTCAGACGTTGGTTCGACAGACATAGGGTTCCAGCTTTTCTCGTTATAGATCAGGCAACGACGCGTCGTGGTGTACTGCCACCGTGCAGCACACTAGTCTCGCAGCGACTCTTCGCGCAAGCCATCGGCCAGCAGGTTCAGGCCCAGCACCAGTGACATAAGTGCAAAGGCAGGCGGCAGAGCAGGGTGCGGGTACACCGCGAGAAACTTGCGTCCCTCGTTGATGGTCATGCCCCAGTCCGGGCTCTCCGGCGATACGCCGAGGCCAAAGAAGCCGAGCGTGCCGAGCAGGATGGTGGTGTAGCCAATACGCAGGCAGAAGTCGACGATCAGCGGCCCGCGCGCGTTCGGCAGCACTTCCCACAGCATGATGTACCACGGGCGCTCGCCACGGGTTTGAGCGGCTGCTACATAGTCGCGCGTTTGTATGTCGATGGTCAGGCCGCGCACGATACGAAATACCGTTGGCGAGTTCACGAACACCACCGACACAAAGATGTTCAACAGGTTCGGATCCATGTAGAACACGCCGAGCGGATCAGCGTTAAACGCCAGACCGGAATACGCCCACAACCCCAGCACCAGTGTGATGCCGAGCAGTACCGCAAGCTTGCCTGGCTGTTCCTGATAGCGTGAGTAAAAAAGCATGACAAAGAATATGATCGGAAACAGGAACAGCACACCCGACAACACCAGCGGCACACCGGTGGAGCGAATTTCCGGCGTGACCAACAGGAAGAACAGCAGAATCACCGGAAACGCCAACACCATGTTGGCAAGGAAGCTCAGCACGGTATCGAGCTTGCCGCCGTAGAAACCGGCCGGCAAACCGAGGGTTATCCCGACCATAAATGCAAACAAGGTGGCTGCTGGTGCGATGGCAAGTACCACGCGACTACCCATTACCATACGGCTGAATACATCTCGTGCGAGATTGTCGCCGCCCAGCAGGTAGTAGGCACCTTCGACGCCGGCGACCGGCCAGCCCGGCTTTTTGTTTTTCATGCCGGAGATCTGATCGAGCGGATCCATGGTGGCGATCAGATCTGCAAAGATTGCGGTTAGCACCCAGAACAGCACCAGCACCAGACCGGCAATGCCGATTGGGCTTGCGAACAGTTTGCCGTACAGCCCGAGTCGCTTACGAAACAGGAACGACAAAGTAAGTATGACCGCAAGGCCAATCCACACCGGGGTGAACTGGGTGAGTATGCGGGTGGTTATCTCTAATCCAGTTAATCTATCCATTTGGCTAGCTCATCCTGATCCGCGGATTCAGAAAGACATAGCCAATATCGGAGATCAGCTGAGTCACGAGTACAACAAACACTGCTACAACAGAACAGGCCAGCAGCAATTCAATATCGTTGTTGCCAACGGCTGCGACCAGCGTCCAGCCAAAGCCTTTGTAGTTGAACAGGGTTTCCACAATAACCACACCGGTCAACAGCCACGGTATCTGCAACATGATGACGGTGAATGGCGCGATCAGCGCATTGCGGAGCGCGTGTTTTAACACCACGCCCGGGAAACTCAGACCTTTCAGGCGGGCGGTGCGAATATATTGTTCAGTCATAACTTCTGCCATCGACGCGCGCGTCATGCGGGCGATGTAACCAACGCCATACAGTGCCAGCGTGATTACCGGCAGGGTAAAATTTTCAAAGGTGACGTTTTCCATCGCCGTGGCCGCGGTGCCTTTAAACCAGCGCAGGCCACCGAGCTTACTGGCAAATACCACAATCAGGATTACCCCGGACACATACTCCGGTGTGGATGTGGTTAAGATTGAAAAGGTCGATAAGCTGCGGTCCGTGCGGCTGCCTTCTCGCATACCTGCAAGTACACCAATCACCAGCGCTGCCGGCACCATCACGACCATTACCCAGAACATCAGCGTGCCGGTTAAGGTGAGTTTCTCGGCAATAATGCCGCGAATGCCCTCCTTAAAGACCAGCGAGAAGCCCCAGTAGCCCTGCAACAGACCGCAACGCTCCGGTGCGTCTTCCGGTGTGATGCCTCCGCGGATACAGCGGCCGGTGACCTTGCCTTCGTCATCGGTGCGCGTCCAGCCCTTCGCCACGCCAAGCCATTCACCGTAGCGTTCAATCAGCGGCTGCCGGTAGCCATTGTTCTCGAGCCACGACTGCACCTGCGCATCCGTCATGCGCATGTTGCCCTCGCTCTTGGTGAGCTTTTCGAGGTTGGGTTCGAGATTGGTTAAAAAGAATACAAAAAACGTCAAACAGAATGCGGTGAGCAGCATGACGCTGATTCGCCGCAGCAGGAAGCTAATCATTGACACCCCGTTTAACGTATGGATTGTTCATTATAGAAATTGTTACCGCAATTATTTTGGAAAAACCGTTGCCTGAGTAACACAAAGGGCCGCCATAGAGGCAGCCCTTTGAGGTGAAGCACAAGTTAATTAGCCTGTGTTCCGCTTACGCTTTCCAGAACATCTCCTGAGGATAGTACTCAAAGGTGATGTGGTGGTTGGCACCGCCCAGTGACGACTTTGAGTAGTTAGTCAGCGTTCTCCAGTATGGCTGAATGATCACGCCTTC
>CAYMFQ010000456.1:0-2780 GCA_964389335.1 uncultured Granulosicoccaceae bacterium | reverse complement strand
TGAGTCGCCTGTGTCAGAATCACCTCATGAAAACGCTAATCACTGTGGTACTACCGGTGTTGCTGGTGTTCGCGGTTGCATCACTGTTTCTGTACAGCCGCAGTATTACGGACGACATTGAGCGTCAGTATCCACCAGCCGGTCAGTTCATTAGCGTCGACGGTACGCAACTGCACTATCTTGACAGTGATCACGATAGTACGCAGCGCGCTATAAAAAAGAACGATAACAACGGTCAATCGTCCCCGGTGCTGGTGTTGTTGCATGGTGCGAGTACCAGTGCGCTTGATTTCAGACACAACCTTTTCGAGTCACTTTCACAAAATGCCCGCGTTCTGGCGTTTGACCGACCCGGTCATGGTTACAGTGAACGTCCATTGAAATGGACCAACCCGGCTATGCAGGCTCAACTGATAGCGAAGGCACTGGAGCAACTTGGTGTTCAGGAGTCAGTGTGGATTGGCCACTCCTGGGCCGGATCCGTGGTTATGGCTGGAATGTTGAACCATCCATCACTGGTAGTGGCCGGTGTATCGATAGCCGGAGCCAGTCATCCATGGATTGGCAAGCCAGTGTGGCATGTCAGACTGGCCAGTCTGCCGGTACTCGGCTCGTTGTTTTCACATGTGGCAGTGCCAGTAGCCGGCAGGGCATCAATACCGGCGGCAGTGCAGGGTGTGTTTAGCCCTGATGCGGTGCCGCAAGATTATATTGAACAGACGGGTGTACTGCTGTCCGTCAGGCCAAAGGCTTTTATGAGTAATGCTGCGGATCGCAACTATTTGAGTGCCTGGCTTGAAGGGCAGGTTGATCGGTACCCGTCGTTATCACAACCGCTGCTACTGATTACTGCCAGTGAAGATACTATTGTGCCGTCCTGGAATCATGCGGAGCGACTGGTAAAAATACTTGATAACGCCAACTGGCAGGTGCTGGATAATGCCGGACACGCTCCTCACCATTCTCGTCGTACTGAGGTGCAGGCACTTATTGATGATTTCATTGCTCGTCTATAGGCTGCTGTAGAGGCAGCTGATGTCGATCAGATAGAAACGTATACGTAGACCGTCGAGAGGTTTAGTCGCCACCGCATTTAATTAGTCACAGTTTCTTGAAGCGGGCCGCGAGGTCTTCGGCGAGGATATCAAACACCACTCTGATACGTCGGCTGGTTCGCAACTCGCGGTGTGTGACCAGCCAGATCGGTACAGGTATCGCTGCCATTTCCGGCAGCACTCGTTCAAGCTCCGGATACAGCATTTCCGCATCACCGGTTAAAATACTCACGCCCAGTCCCTGGCGAACGTACTCAAGAATTGCCGTACCGCTTGCTGTGGTAATTTTAAAGTGTTGCTCTGTCAGGTTAATACCGAATGACTGAAGTATCGGTAGTAGTGTCTGCGCAGATTCAAACCCGATAAAGTCTAATGCTTCGCAGTCTGCGGCAGTGTCCGGGCGTCCAACGTTATTCAGCAGTTCTTTGCTGGCGTAGAGGTATGCTTCTGTATCACCCACATGTTTGCCAATCAGGTCAGGCTCGGTAGGTTTTGCGTGGCGGATTGATATATCTGCCTCGCGTGCGGTGATGTCTCTGACATCATTCGACGCCACCACATTAATGTGTATAAGAGGTGCCTCTGTCCGCAGTCGCCTGAGTATCGGCGGCAAATGAAACGTCGCAAACACATTGGTGCTGGTAATGCACACCTGTCCTTCAATACTGTCGGCTTGCCCGGAGGCGGTGAGTGACAGGTTCATCGCCGCCTGTCCCATGGCGCTGACATGGTCAAGCAGTCCTTTCCCGGGTTCTGTCAGTGTGAGGCCGTGCGCGCCGCGCTCCAGTAGCAGTACGCCGAGTGATTGTTCCAGTGCGGTGATTTGTCTGCTGACTGTGGGCTGTGTTTGACCGAGTACTCGGGCGGCACCGGAAAGCGAACCCTGATCGACCGCTGCCAAAAAGCTGCGTACGTGGTTCCAGTCAAAAGACATCGATTCCCAGTTGAACGATTTATGCATGGCCGATCAACACTTTTTGGAGATCCGTCTGTGTGCCGTGTTGCCTACAATAGTGTGGTCAGTGTGGCTAATGTCATGCGGCCAGGTACGACAACAATTTTGCACGCAATAACGGAGATCTATACATGAAGGACTACAGCCGATTCTGGGATAAAGTCTCAGCGAAGTATCATCGCAACCCCATTGCCGATCCGGCATCGTATCAGGAAAAACTGCGTCTGTCGCAGCAGCACTTTAAGCCTGATATGAACGTGCTTGAGTTCGGCTGCGGCACCGGTGGCACAGCCGTTCAGCATGCGCCGCATGTAGCGCATCTGCACGCAATTGATGTGTCGCAGTCGATGCTGGATATCGCACATCGGCAGGCACATGACAGCGGGGTGGATAACCTTACCTTTGAGCGCGCGAGTATCGAGTCTTTTCAGGCGCCGGCAGAGTCGTACGATGCAATATTGGGGTTGAGTATTCTGCACTTGCTTGAGGACAGACAGGCCGCCATCAACAAAGTGTTCAGCATGCTCAAACCGGGCGGGCTGTTTATCTCCAGTACCGCCTGCATCGCAGATCGGGCACGGATAGCTAAGTTCATCGCTCCGGTAGGGCGGTTGTTTGGTTTTCCACTGGTGAGAGTGTTTACCGAACATGAACTAATAGGCGATCTGCGTGAAAGCGGCTTCGCCATTGAAACTCAATGGCGACCGGAAAAGGCCATGGCGGTATTTGTCATTGCGATGAAACCAGCCACTGGCAGCGCTCACGTAGCA
>CAYMFQ010000455.1:0-2798 GCA_964389335.1 uncultured Granulosicoccaceae bacterium | reverse complement strand
TTGCTCTTGCTTTACCAGCGTCTAATCAGTTTTGAGATTGATCGTGTAGACGGGTCGGCGCGCCATGGATGGCGCAGAGAGCGCTGTCAGCCATGGATGGCTGTTTGCGCGAC
Organism: uncultured Granulosicoccaceae bacterium; assembly: GCA_964389335.1. GTDB lineage: Bacteria > Pseudomonadota > Gammaproteobacteria > Granulosicoccales > Granulosicoccaceae. The sequence continues at coordinate 2,685 of CAYMFQ010000455.1, read as the reverse complement.
CCGTCGGAGCGATCAATCTCAAAATCGCGCAGCGACCCGCAGGGCTGATTTCCGCGAAAAAGACTTTTGCCTACTTTTTGCCCGTGGTTTGAAAAGAGTTAAAAGTAGGTCCGCCTGAAGGGCATGTCCTATTTGTGCGACCCACTGGAGCGATCAATCTCAACATGCCGCAGGCAACGACAGAGGAACGCCGCACAGAAAAGAAAAGCGCCGTAAAATCCGGTACAGTCTTAAAAGATTCTTCTCCGGTCACCGGAGGGAAATTTCCAAGCCAGACATCACTACGGGGGAACACATGTCTGACCAAACCAAATTCCTGTTGACCGAAAAAGATATTCCCAAAACCTGGTACAACATTCAGGCGGATCTGCCAGAGCCGGCGCCACCGCCACTGCACCCGGGTACCGGTCAACCCATCGGTCCGGACGATCTTGCACCGCTGTTCCCGATGGAGCTAATCATGCAGGAGGTCTCGCAGGAGCGGGACATCGATATCCCGGAGCCGGTCAGAGATGTTTACAAACAATGGCGTCCCACGCCGCTGTATCGCGCCCACCGACTTGAAAAAGCGCTCGATACACCCGCCAAAATTTACTACAAGTACGAAGGCACCAGCCCGTCCGGCAGTCACAAGCCGAACACCGCCGTACCACAGGCTTTTTACAACAAAGCTGAAGGCATCAAGAAGCTCAGCACCGAAACCGGCGCCGGTCAGTGGGGCTCGTCACTGTCTTATGCCGCCGCCATCTTTGATCTTGAAGTCAAAGTGTTTATGGTCAAGGTGAGCTTTCAGCAAAAGCCCTATCGCAAGGCGATGATGGAAACCTACGGTGCCACCTGCATCGCCAGCCCAAGCAATGAAACCGCCGCCGGCCGTGCCATTCTCGAGAAGACTCCCGACAGCACCGGCAGCCTCGGTATCGCCATCAGTGAAGCCGTTGAGGTTGCCGCGCAAAACGACGACACCAAGTACGCCTTAGGCAGTGTGTTAAACCACGTTCTAATGCATCAGACCATCGTTGGCATGGAAGCCATGCGACAAATGGAAATGGCAGGCGACTATCCGGATGTCATTGTCGGCTGTACCGGTGGTGGCAGTAACTTTGCGGGTATCGCCTTTCCTTTCATCGGCAACAAACTGCGCGGCGGTCACGACGTGCGTGTGGTTGCGGTTGAACCAGCTGCCTGTCCGTCACTGACACGCGGCAAGTTTGCGTATGACTTCGGTGACACAGCGCAGATGACACCACTGGTCAAAATGCACACTCTTGGCGCGCAGTTTGTACCGTCGGGCTTTCACGCCGGTGGCTTGCGCTACCACGGTATGGGGCCGCTGGTCAGCCACGTGCAGGAACTGGGTCTGATCGAAGCACACGCACTTGATCAGCTCGAGTGTTTTGAAGCCGGTGTATTGTTCGGTCGCACCGAAAGCATCATTCCGGCACCGGAGGCCACACACGCTGTACGCGGTGCGATAAAAGAGGCGCTGCGCTGCAAGGAGGAAGGCAAGAGCGAAACGATTCTGTTCAATCTGTGTGGTCACGGCCACTTCGATATGCAGGCCTATATGGACTACTTCGAAGGCAAGCTTAACAACCAGACCTACGATGAGTCAGAACTGGCGATGGCGCTGGCGGGACTGCCTTCAGTGGCAAACGGTTAACAGAGCTTAAAATTAAAGAGCCCGGCTACCCGGGCTCTTTTTACTAACCAAAAAGCAACCCGCTATTGCTCTATGTGAGTAAACGCCTTACCGTCGCGCCAGATACCGGCGTCAGTCATGGCCGCCGGTGGCATGGCATCTTTTAACGCAACTTCCACTCGTTCTTCAACCGACAAACATCGCAGAAAACCGTCAAGCAAACTGGCAGTCCACTCGGGTGACTGACGGCGGTCTATCGCTACCACTTCGGTAATTGCACTGCCCTTACTCAGGTCACGTGCAAAGCGCTGCATCGCATCGAGCCGGCCCGGTAAGATAACCTGTAACGACTGTTGTTCACAGGTTGAAGAAATCAGTTTGCCAAGTGCCGCACCGTCACTCTCGCTCAACTCATCGGCAAAGTGAAAGCCACTGCGCTTCTTGCCCGACAACATCACCAGCTGCGTAAAGCGCCCGCGATAAGCGTTTAACGTCGCGACAAACTCAGCGGCGGTGCGAGCGCGCTCAAACGCAAACGGCAGTTCGCTGCTAACTGTACGCTCCTGCAGATCAATAAATAAATCAAGCGCTCTTTGCTGATGTTTCTTTTTGCCTTCCCTGCCGGTCAGCATCACCAGTACACCGGTTTGCGAAGCTGCATGTGGTTTAACCGACACAGCGTTAAGCACGCTGCCGGAAGCCGATGATGTTACGTCTGCTTGCGTTAGCGACGACGTGTTGCCTGCACCAGCCAACGAATCACTCGCGGCATCCATCGCTACGGCCGATGATGTACCTGCCCGTGACAATGAGTGTGTAATCTCCACATCATCGAGTGACACGTGACGATAGGCAGCGCGATCATACTCATAGCTGTGTGGATACGGCCGCGTGCAATCAAAGCCAACCTTGGTACCGAGGTAATCCGGAAAGCCCGGATTCAGTCCGTGGCCAAACACTTTATCTATTGTCACGATGCCCGCTTTTGCATCGAGCCGGGTTGCCATGGCCCACTCGACATCCGATGCATCGCGAATGTTTAC
>CAYMFQ010000454.1:0-2805 GCA_964389335.1 uncultured Granulosicoccaceae bacterium | reverse complement strand
CGTTAGAAACCCCGAAAAGCTACCGATTTCCACATAGGGTTTACGAATGCACTAGCACATAAGTTCGCGTATCATTTCTTATGTTAAATGTTTGTGGCGTCTTGATTGTGAGAAATCTCACATAGAAGCTAACCGAGACTAAATTTATAACTCTTGGCAGTCGTTGCCAATGTTGGAGTGCAGAACACTCTTGACAGTATTTTGGTAACTACCGGGAAGTAATATGATGTTCGACGTGGACGTAAAGTGTTGGGGGCTATTGGTTAAAGCCACAGGCTGCCTGGCGATTGCCGCCTCCATTGGTGCATGTAGTGAAGGCAGCGGAATTTCCTTCCCTCCCGCCCCGCAAACCACAACTCCACCTCAGACTGGAAACGCACCTCCCGCTGCGAATAACACTCCCGCCCCTAATGTCGTTCAATCCGCACCATTGACAGGTGTGTTTATCGACTCACCTGTTTCAAACCTCTCATACAAGGCTGGAAGCCTTGAGGGAAAAACAAACGATCAAGGTGAGTTCCAGTACCGTGCCGGTGACACCGTGCAGTTCTCCATTGGAAACACGAATCTGCCCGAGATACAGGCGAAGTCAGTGGTGACTCCACTTGACGTGTTCAGTACCGAGCATGTTACGCATGACGGTGTCGTCAATCTCAGCCGTTTACTTCAGACACTCGATGCAGATAACAATGCAGAAAATGGCATCCATATTGGCCACGATGCTGACGCGAAGCTAAGCGATGTGCAATTCGATCTGATGGATCGCGCCAGTTTCGATGACAGCATAGAGCGGGTACTGGTGGAGAGTGGTATCACCGTAAACGAGGTTGTCGCGCGAGACCGGGCTCTGACGCATCTGTCGAACAGTCTGCTTAACAACAATTTAATTGATATATCGGCGTTGCAACCTCTGACAGAGGCTTCAATTGATGATGCCTCCGGGGAACTAACATTGGTCGATACCGATGGTGATGGCGCAGCGGATATTTTTGATACCGACGACGACAATGACAATATTCCGGATACGTTTGATGAGCACCCGCTGGTGTCTCAGGAAGGCATTGACGCCCGGGAGTTTGGCGTTGTTGTAGAAGTAGGAAAAGCGGCTGTTCTTGAAGTGGCAGGACCGGAAACAGTGGTCCCCGAATCAGTGGAAGAGCCGGATACCGGGCAAGCGCAAGAAGTGGCCATGCCGCCTGTGTCGATAGCGCCCTCATCGACTGATGACACAACCGCGGACATACCGAACGTCTCGGCTCAGTTGCCACTAAGCGAGCAGATTCAGGGAAACTGGCTGCAGGAGTGCACCGAGGCTGTCTTTACTTCGTCACCCGGCTATAACTTTGTCCGTCATTCCGAAATTATTGGTGATAGTGAAATCAGATCAATCGTTGCGTTTTACCAGGACGAAGACTGCCGCTATCTGGCGCGAGACGACTGGCGCGAGGCCATGGATATACACATTTTTGATGTGGAGTTCGGCGCCAATTTATTACTGGAAGACGGTACCACAACACTGACTTACAAAATCAGCAATGTAGAAGCTTTAAATCTGTCACTCATTGGCATCTCGTTCTTCCCGAACAATCTTGCTGTAATCGAGGATGGAGTTGCCTACTTCGGTATCACGGAGGTGACCAACGTAGTGCCGGGTATAAATTGGAACGATCCCTACTTTCCGGTAAGTGAATTGCCCGAGATTGGTTTTTTGGCTGACCTGGGTGTCACTGATCTGTGGGTGAGAGACCCGGACTATGCGGAAAAGGACCGGGACTACGATGGTGTTCCGAACCAGTATGATCAACTACCAGACGATCCGTTGGAGTTCTTCGATTTCGATAAGGATGGTATTGGCAACAATGCCGATCCTGACGATGATAACGACGGTATACCCGATCTGGAAGATGCGAATCCGTTTGATGCCACCTATGGTGCCGACACCGATGGCGACGGTATTGACAACCATACCGACCCTGATGACGACAACGACGGCACTGTCGACGGAAATGATGCGTTTCCACGCGACCCAGACGAAACTTCTGACTTTGATGGGGACAACATCGGTGACAACGCGGACTGGGATGATGACGGAGACGGCATAGGCGACGAGAACGATACTTTTAGCCCCGCATTTACGTTCCAGATGGACAGCCCGTGGATAAAAATTGAGCGTTATCGCCCGTCCTTCGACGATTTTTACTACCCGGCTTATTCGATGCGTCAGTTCATGTCAGAGGAAAAGCGCTGGGGTCGACACGAAGTATTCTTCGATCAGATGCTCGACACTGGCTTCAGGCTGCTGACTCCGGTCTACGCAACCAGTGCATATCTGTATCAGCGGGAAGTGAATGTGGCAATTGAATTCGAGTCCCAGAATGATGCGCGGGCAATGTCTGTCATTGTTGAAGGAGTACTGCTGTCGATGGCAGCCAACAATCCGAGAAGTGTGCGTATAACCGTGCCGAGTGGCGCGCTTACACATGCGAGATATGCCGATACAGATGGCGTCGTGACGGTGGTTACGGAAGAAGCTGACAGTGATCTCTTTGCGTCTGCTGAGGACGGTGCTTTCAGCCTGGACTTTGGCAGCATTGAGAGAAAACTGAATCGGCACGGATACAACAACTTCCTGACTCAGACCGGGCATTTTACGGTCATAACAGCCATGACCGGCGTGGATTTCGATATCGACGACAGCGGTGTGGTGTCGCGGCCCGAGCAATACGAAATTTCCGTGGGCGACATTACCGTCAGTGGCTACGGCGTCAAAGGCTATCTGACAAACCGATCAACAATGTCTGCTGA
>CAYMFQ010000453.1:0-2830 GCA_964389335.1 uncultured Granulosicoccaceae bacterium | reverse complement strand
AACATAAGCTGCTATGTGCGACATGCTAAGTACTAGAGTTCGCCGATCGGGGATCGCCTCCCACCGACGAATTGTGCGTACGTGCATGCTTTAAATGATATGCATAATTTTTAATCGTGTTCCGCCACTTAAATTACATGCTCGATCTAAGGTGGGAGGACATCCCCGATGAACGAACATGCCGCTTTGGGTTGTCGTAAATAAAGTTGCTATGTGTGACATGCTAAGTACTGGAGTTCGCCGATCGGGGATCGCCTCCCACCGGCGAATTTTGCGTACACACATGCTTTAAATGATATGCATGATTTTGAATCGCGTTCCGCCACTTAAATTACATGCTCGATCTCAGGTGGGAGGACATCCCCGATGAACGAACTCACCAACTTAGCAATGTCGCTCTAAACCCCCACACATAGGAAGATAATTCCTCACCGAATAAACTAATCCAAACACCACCCTGTAATTGGAATATCAACCCTTTTCAACTATTCTTTTTTTGTTATCCGCGAAAGCGCCGCAACACACGCACACCCGCTCGACCAAACACCACTCAATAAACACCAATGGAGATTTACGTCATGAAGGCACTACCACTGGCACTGTCTTTTGTGCTGCTATTGTTCCAATCACCTCAGGCTGATGCCACGTCAACACACTCTCACCTGGCGTGCGTGGCTCATGGCCATTCACTCGCGCAGGCAAAGGCCGCGTACGCACGAAGCTGCACTTTGCCCAGAGTTGATTGCGACCCCTCAGGCAAAAACAGCTGGACTTGCTCGTCAGAGCGGATCGGCAAAAGCAGCCCGGTAGTGCAGCATTCTGCTCCACAGGCATGCGTTGCTTATGGCAGCTCTCTCTCAAAGGCAAAAGTGGCGTATGGGCGAAGCTGCTCGCTACCCAGAGTTGACTGTGACCCCGAAGGTAATGGCAACTGGGTTTGTTCGTCAGAGCAAATTGGTAAAAGCAAACCGGGCAACCGGGCCGCAGATCCGGATTCGCCAATCGTTCCGGGCCTGTCAGTGGCAGCACAGTGGAACGAGCTGGCGCTGGCCGGCGTGCGTGATACGGGCGCACGCCCCACCATCACCACCTGGCAGCTTTTCATGCTCAGCACGGCTATGTACGACGCACTGACGATGTACACCGAAAAGCAGTCTCCCTATGCACTCGACAAGCGCTATCGCAAGCCAAAATATCAGCACACCGAACGCAATCGCAAAGAAGCAGTCAGCCAGGCTGCCTATCAGATTCTAAGCAGACTGTACCCTGAATACGAACGAGCCAACGGCTACTACCGACAGTACCTACAGCAGCTTGGTTATAAACCTCTGAAGCGACCGGGCCATGGTGCGGCTGGTATTGGTTACGCTGCAGCGGATGCGTTACTGAGATCGCGACAAAATGATGGATCAAACTACCAAAACGATTTTGCGCCAATAGTATCGGACAGGTATCCACAACCCTATACACCGGTAAACAGCCCTGATCCTATTTCAAATGCAGGTATTTTCGGACCAGACTTCAACCCGAACCGATGGCAACCGCTGCGAGTACCCAATGGCACTGTGCTCGACGAAGATGAACAGGCTGTTGTTGACAACCTGAATATCAACTCTTTTGGTGATCAGGAGTTTCTCACTCCGCACTGGGGAGGTGTCAGACCTTTTGCGCTCGACGACAGTGCCCAGTACCGCCCTTCACCGCCGCCACAAGTTGGTTCACACACCACCTACACTGACGCAAAGGGCACGGTCTCTACTAACGATCAGGCCTACCGCAGCCAAATTGAAGAAGTACTTTCCTTTAGCGCGTCACTGGACGATCGCATGAAGGTTATTGCTGAATTCTGGGCAGACGGTCCGCGCACAGAGTCCCCTCCCGGACACTGGAATCAATTGGCACACGGCATCATCGAACGCGACCGAATGGATCTGTCAAAGTCTGTACGTCTTTTCTTTGCCCTAAACGGAGCGCTACTCGACGCGGGTATCGCCACCTGGGAAGCCAAACGTGCCTACGACTATATAAGACCAGCCTCGGCCATCCGATGGGTATACCAGGGCCAGTCTATCGCAGCATGGGCAGGGCCAAACAAAGGCACCATGACAATACCCGCAGAGACCTGGAGACCTTATCAGTCACTTACTTTTGTGACGCCACCTTTTCCCGAGTATGTCTCCGGCCACAGCACCTTCAGTCGTGCGGCGGCTGAGGTGCTGACACACTTCACCGGGTCAGGCCGTTTCTATGACGGGGTCACCAAGACCATTCAGGATGTTAACTCTGACGGCATCCGAGATCTCCTTGGCGAGCATATCGCTCCGACAGGTTCGCTTTTATTTGAAGACGGCCCAGACAGTGCAATCATACTGCGCTGGCACACATTCAAAGATGCTGCGGACGAAGCGGGAATATCCCGACTGTTTGGCGGAATCCATATCCAGGACGGAGACTTGCGCGGACGTGAACTTGGCAAGCGCGTTGGCAACAACGCATACGATCGTGCAGAGCAATACTTCAATGGAAGCATAAACCCGCACACTCACTAACACGCACCAAGACGGCCACGCTGCCTGACAACAATCAAGTTCGTCAGGCGGCCTGCCTCCTCCCTCCGTCGCAACATTCAAATAGCGACGCCCCGTTCGTCAGCAATTACTTCTGCAGTTATACTCTCCGGCGAATAACAGACGCCAGCGTCATACTGGTTCAACACAAGTTCGCAGGGAGGTAAATTGTGCTGATTCATATCGTGTTACCCGCCATTCTTACGTTTATCATGTTCACGCTTGGGCTTGGCCTGACGGTCGCGGACTTTTCCAGAGTCTTG
>CAYMFQ010000452.1:0-2867 GCA_964389335.1 uncultured Granulosicoccaceae bacterium | reverse complement strand
GTCAGCGTGTTTATCCGCCAGCGCAGGCTGCTGTGGCCCATCGTCCTGAATTACCTGCTTCAACAGAGTTAGGTCGACTTTTTCACCATAGCGTAGCTTCAGTCCCTGAAAATAGGTGTAGACCTGATTGCGACCGTTGTCCTTGGCGGCGTAGAGGCACTCATCAGCACGTTCAAACAGGATCTTTTCGTCTTTCGAATCACGTGGTGCACACGAGATACCGATTGATACGGTAACGGACATGTCTTTGCCGTCGTGTGAAACGATGTGCGACTCAACACGCTTGCGATAGAGTTCCATCAACTCGGCTGCCTGTTCCGGCTCGGTGTTTGGCAACAGCATGCAAAACTCTTCGCCACCGTAGCGGAATACCAAATCGCCACTGCCGGGGCGGATGCAACTCTCCATCACGCGGGCTACGGTTTTGAGTACCGCATCGCCAGCCTTGTGGCCGTGTGTGTCATTAAATTTCTTGAAATGATCAATGTCTGACACAGCCAGGGACAGCGGGCTGCCGGTGTGGGTCGCCTCATCCATCAGAGTTAACAGGGTGTCTTCGAAATGACGGGTATTGTAAAGACCGGTCATCTCGTCGGTGATCGACTTATTGTAAAGGCGACTCTTGTGCAGATTAACTGCCGCCTGATCTGCAAGCCCCTGACACAGGCTGACATCCTCTTCCGAGAAGCGGCCGATTTGATCGAGCACGCGCACGCCTTCGTCGTTAGTGGTGACCTTGTTGGTCAGTGCAATTACGCCTTCGACTTCATCGCCGCGCATCAGTGGCACACAGCAAATGCAGTACACTACGTTCTTGCCAATCTGCTCGATATATTTCTTGTCGTTCTTGCGAATCGGGCGCCGCTCAGCGGCACACTGTCCGGCAATACCTTCGCCAATGTTGAAGCTTTTGGTTGATGTAATACCGTCGTTGATATCATCGCGCACCTGTCGCGGGATATTGCCCCACACAACCTTGATTTCAAGCTTGCCAGTGGCCTTGTTCAACAGCATCAGGTTACCCTTTTGCGCGCTTACGGCATCGACGGCGGTCGACAGGGTTTCGATGCACAGCCGTTTGAAGTCGTTAACGTTAGCCAGTTGCTGATTGACGTCGTACAGCGTCTGGATATTGCGTAGTATGCGATGGTTCTTTTCGTACTTGAGCGTCGAGTCGATGTTAGTGGTGGCGATGGAGGCCAGTTCCTGCAGGAACGGATACTCTGACTCGCTGATCTGCCGGCCATCGTATTTTTCACCGAGTGTCAGCACCCCGAGCACTTCGCCGTTCTTTATCAGCGGGCACCACAGGTCCGAGTGCAGAATGCCAAGGTGCCAGCGGCGCCAGGCGGTGTCGAAGCGCGGGTCTTTTTGCAGGTCTCGCACGCTGAACACATTGCCCTGTCGAATAATCTGCCACAGCAAGCCGTTGTCCTGCGGGAACTTGAACATGAACAGTGACTCGGAGCTCGCATCGTTCATCAGGAACTCGCTGTCGAGCCCGGAAAACGCGCGCACGCGATAGTAGTTGTGGCCGGGTTCGAGGTCATCACGCAGCAGTACCGTGCTGTTCACCGCACCGTATTTCTCCTGCACCACGGACATAAAGTTGTCCAGCAGTTCCTTCAGATTCAGGATGTTGCCAAACCCTTTGCCTGACTGCAGCAGGGCACGCATCTCGAATATCAGGATGTCCTGATGGATGGCCTTCTTGCGGTAGTAGTCGAGTTCATCTTCTATCGATACAGGTCCCTGACCGCGTACCGGCTGGCGGGCAGGGACACTGTCGGTGATTGCTTCGTCGTTTGCTACAGAAGGGCTGTCAATCTCGAAGGTCGAGTCTTCGAGGTCGTCGTATTGGTAGTCTGTATTAGGTGACCCAGAGGCCATTGTGTTTTCCGCCGGCGATTTGCTCTTGTTCCAAAGCATTGATCGGACGGCACGGGCTTAAGTTAAATGCGACGGAGCTCTGATTGCAGGAACCGAATGTGTGACGCGTGACCGCTCACCGGCGCCAGGTCGTTGAAAGCATTGCAAACCGCACTCGCAAGCGTCTGTTCATGGCGATAAGCCTCGCTTACCCGTATCTGCTCAGCGCTGGTCGGTTTGCAGACGCCGTTCAAGCCAGCGCACGCCAGCAGACACGATCAGGATGAGCACCAGGTACTCGAGTAGTAAAATCGTGTAAATCTCAAGTGGCCGGTATTCGGTGACAACCAGTTCGTTGGCCTTGCGCGTGAGTTCCTGCATACCGATAACCGACACCAGCGACGACATCTTCAGCATATAAACCAGTTGATTGCCGAGCGCCGGCAGGATGCGGCGAATCGCCTGCGGCAGGATTACAAAGCGCATGGTATCGACATAGCTCAGCGCCACGGTATGCGACGCCTCGTACTGACCGCGGTCAATTGACTGAATGCCGGCGCGAAAGATCTCCGCTTCAAAAGCGCTGTCCGACAACGCCAGTGCAATAACGCCGGCCCAGAATACGGTGATTGTGATACCGAGCAACTGCGGCAACCCGTAGTACACCCACAGTATCATCACCAGAATTGGCACAGCGCGCACCAGCTCAACGTATACACGGTTAAAACGCCGCAATGACTTGTTGGCAGACAGGCCAGGCAGCGCGACCAACAAGCCAATGATGATGGAAATGACAATGGCAGTGAGTGATAAAAGTACGGTGTAGTAAAGCCCGCTAAGCAGGAACCGCAGATTGGTCATGCCCTTGGGCGTGGTCGGGTCGACGACATACCAGCCCCAGTCACCCGAGCAGCCGCTCAGCAGCAGGCAGGCACTTAGCAGTGCCAGTACCCTGATCGATATTGGATTCATCGGCGCGCGCCTGCCTGAGTTGTTAA
>CAYMFQ010000451.1:0-2898 GCA_964389335.1 uncultured Granulosicoccaceae bacterium | reverse complement strand
TGCCAGTCGGTATGATGCTGATCGGCAAGCACTGGCAGGAGTCAACCATCTATCGCGCAGCCTATGCCTTTGAACAGTCTGTTGACTGGCAGAGTGCATGACTCGCCATCACACAACGGACTGGTCTGCATCAGACCTCAGTGAACCCATTACAAGCCTTGCGATAAACAGGGCAGACAGCGGTCGTGGCAACGCAGCGATGCTGCAGCCGCAGGACGATCAGTCCTATGTGTGCGGTGACCGTTCACAGCCGCTATGGCGAAAAACTGTATGGCAGGTGTTGCAGCAGACGGCGGCCAGTCATGGCGGTCGTACCGCAGCGGTGTTTTGCAGGCATTCTGTTCGCTGGTCATGGTCCGAGCTACTGCGACGGGTTGATCAGTTTGCCGCGGGCTTGCTGGCGGTTGGGTTAAAGCCGGGTGACAGACTGGCGATCTGGTCACCCAATAACCCGCAGTGGTTAATTGCACAGTTTGCCACCGCCAGAATCGGCGTGATACTGGTGACAATTAACCCGGCGTACAAACGCAGCGAGCTTGGCTATGCGCTCAATGAATCCGGTGCCACGGCACTGATACTGGCGCCGTCTTTTAAAAAACAGAATTACCTGTCAATACTGCGTGAGCTTGCCCCCGAGCTCGATGACAGTGAACCGGGTAAGTTACAGTCGAAAGCCCTGCCGCATCTGCGCATCGTTATTCAAACGGGTGCAGCACAAGATGCGAACGAACAGGCAGCTGGCGCTTATGCGTTTGAGCAGGTTATGAACATTGCCGGGCCCGCCACGCAACAGCGGCTCGATGCCATTACCGCGTCTCTCGACCCTGACGATCCGATCAACATTCAGTTTACTTCCGGCACTACCGGCAGCCCCAAGGGCGCGACGCTAACGCACTACAATATTGTCAACAATGGCCGGTTTACTGTGTCGCGGCTGCACCTGACCGAGCGCGATACGCTGTGTATACCGGTGCCGTTGTACCACTGTTTTGGTATGGTCATGGGGACACTCGGTTGTGCGTGTGTGGGTGCCTGCATGGTGTTTCCCGATGAAGGCTTTGATGCTGACAGCACGCTGGCTGCAGTGACCGCTGAGCGTTGCACGGCGCTCTATGGTGTGCCAACCATGTTTGTATCAATGCTTGAGTCAAAGCAGTTCAGCGCGTCTGCCATGCACAGTCTGCGTACCGGCATCATGGCAGGAGCGCCGTGCCCGGAGGCCGTTATGCGACGTGTTATGGACGACATGAACATGCGCGAGGTAACTATCGCCTATGGCATGACGGAAACCAGCCCGGTATCCATGCAGAACCACGTCGATGATCCATTGCAAAAGCGTGTTGCCACTGTGGGCCGGATTCACCCGCATGCCGAAGTCAAAATTATTGATAGCAACGGCAGAGTGATGCCGGTTGGTCAGTCGGGTGAGTTATGTACACGCGGTTACCTCGTTATGCAGGGCTACTGGAATGACGCAGAGCGAACACAGCAGAGCATCGATGCCGCCGGCTGGATGCACAGCGGTGACCTTGCTGTTATCGACGGAGAAGGCTTCTGCAGTATCGTTGGGCGTGTGAAAGACATGCTGATCCGTGGGGGCGAAAATATCTACCCGCGTGAAATTGAAGAGCTGCTGTTCACACACCAGCACATTCAGCAGGCACAGGTGTTCGGCGTGCCCGACGACAGGCTTGGGGAACGCATCTGTGCCTGGGTGGTTCTCAACCCTGGTGCCAGCCTTACAGAAACCGAGTTGCAGGCGTGGTGCCGTGAGCGCATGGCGATATACAAAGTGCCGGAATACGTGCGCTTTAAAACCGAGTTGCCGATGACGGCCACCGGTAAGCCTCAGAAGTTCATCATGCGCGATGCGATGATTAAAGAGCTGGGCGCCGCCGGCTGACCCCGCTTATGTGGTTATGCAGCACCTTCTGGCTGCGGGAAACCCTGCTGTAATTATTGACACTCTGCTCACCCCGGGCCTGGCCCTGCACGCCGAGGAATTTTGCAGGTAAACTTATGCTCCCTGTAAACCCCCTGTCGGCACCCACTACCGGAGTACACCGTGGCAGATAACCGTTTAATTTTACTTGGCACCAAAGGCGGTCCGCGCATTGGCAAAGGCACCTCCTGGCCAACGTCCAACCTGCTGGTAGTTGAGGGCAAGCCCTATCTGATCGATGCCGGGCTGGGTGTGACACGGCAAGTCTGCAACGCCGGCTTCCTGCCGTTCGACATTGACCGCATCTTTATCACCCACAACCATTCCGACCACAATCTGGAGCTGGGTGGTTTTATACAAACGGGCTGGACCTCAGGTCCCATGAAAGACATGCGTATCTACGGTGCACCGGGCATTGCCAATTTACTCGAGCACCATATGGAAGGTCAGTCATTCGATATAAACATTCGTGTCGAAGACGAAGGCGCCACAGATCTTCGAAAAATTGTCAGCTGGGAGGAGATCAGCGAGGGCCCGGTGTATGAAGACGAGCGCGTAAAAGTATCGTGCCTGCGTGTAATTCATCCACCCGTCTATCACTGCTATGCACTGAAATTTGAAACCAAAGCCGGCACAGTTGTGTTCGGAGCGGACACCACCTATCACCCGCCACTGGCAGACTTTGCCAAAGACGCAGACATCCTCGTACACGAGGCCATGTTCGTGCCCGGTGCCAAAAAAATCTGCGAATACATGAAGCCGGTAAAGCCTAAATTATGGGAGCACTTCGAGGCTTCACACACCACCTGCGAAGACGTTGGCAGAATAGCAACGCAAGCCCAAACAAAACACCTGATTCTAAACCACTACGTGCCAGACATCGGCGACCGTGGTGCAACTGAAGAAGATTATCGACAGGCGGTTGCGACCACTTTTGACGGGAAGGTGACTCCCGG
>CAYMFQ010000450.1:0-2903 GCA_964389335.1 uncultured Granulosicoccaceae bacterium | reverse complement strand
GCACCCCGATGCATTTTTTGCATCATCGCGTGCAACACTTTGTTAATACAGGCCGAAACGGTTGTACAGACGAGGCTTAAAACGGCCTCAAAAAAAACTGTAGCTCTATACCGCGGCGACGCGCAGCACGGTCTAATGCGAACTCGGTCTTGTATATTCGTGAAAAGGATGAATGGATTCGAACATCATCAGCGCAGGTACATAAGACTGTCGATGGTGATTCGCGGCTCGTGCTGGCGTTCTACTCGGCGTCTTTGGCAAATCTGCCGTGCAGTTCACCGGCCATCTGTTCGAGAAAGCGAGCGGAGGCGACCGGCAGATTACGCCCCTTCAAATGCCCGACCATCAAACGGCCCTCGGGTACATCGCGGGTGTCGAGCTCGCAGTGGCTGATACGATCGTCATCGCTTAACGGGTCGAGACCAATTGGCAGCTGAAACGTTACGGTGTCGTGCTCGCACAGGCTTCTCAACAACAGGGTCTGGCTGTCTGATTCGATGTTCATTGGCAAAGATACCGAGTGTCGAATTGCTGCGCGTTCGATCAAATGACGTATGCCATTGGCGCGCGTGGGCAGCGCCATTGGGTAATGCGAACACTCGCTGAGGCGCACGCGATCTTTACCCTTAAACGGGTGATCGGCACCAAACAGCAGTTGTATGGTTTGCGGCACCTCGATCACACAGTAAAAGTCGCCTACCAGCTGAGGCTCAAAGATGATGGCGATATCTGCCGCATAGTTGACCAGCTCTGACTCAACCTCGTGGCGGTTACATACGCGCACTTCAAACGTGACCGCCGGATGCTCAGCGCGGTACTTCGAGATCATCTCGGGCAGAAAAGAATTCATCAGTGACTGCCCGCAAACGATAGAAACATGACCACGGCGCTCACCGGTCAGATCAGCGATTTGTGAACGCACCCGCTGCAGATCAGACAACTGATTACGCACATGGTGAATGAATATTTCGCCGGCGGCGCTCAGACGTACGCCACCCGGTGTGCGATCAAAGATAGGCACACCCAGTTCATCCTCGATACTGAGTACACGACGGTTTAACGCTGTTGATGTGATTGCGAGTTCGTCAGCAGCTTTGCGAATTGAACCAACGCGTGCAATCACGTCGATATAGCGAAGGGGAATTTCGTGACGAATGATGCCTCTCCTATAGCTTCAACCCGGGTGAGTTTACCCTAAACAACACATTCTTGAAGCATACGATCAAACAGCGAATACCGATGGATGTGCATCACATTAATTCTCATAGCCGCGCGCTATCTCCCTAACTGTGACGATCACTGCATCCAACGTGGCTTACCGATACAATGATCATCCAGCGCACACGCCGGAGGAATGTCGTGTTTGAACCTGCAGCACCCGAGCAGTTCCCAGCAAATACCGTGGTTGAATGGATCAGGCAGTCGGCCAACAAGCAACCCGATCGCGAAGCGGTTGTTTGTGGCACGCGGCGCGTATCGTGGACCGAGTTCGACCAACGCGTCAACCAGGTGGCCAACGTGTTGATCAGCCTCGGCGTGCAGCGCGGTGACCGCGTGGCGATCCTCGCCTCCACCAGTATCGAGTATATCGAAGTGTTTATGGGTTGCCTCAGGGCTGGCGCGTGCCTGGTACCACTGTCGACGATGGCCTCAACCGAGGCACTGGAAAAGATGCTGACTGATTGTGCGGCCCGTGTTGTCTTTCTGTCTGCCGCCATGCAGGAACTGGTATGGCCTTTTATTCACAATTTACCCGGGCTGTGTGCGACCAATCGGTTAGCTATTGATTTTTCCGATGACCGCTGGAGCGACTACTCATCAACCACCGCTGCCGCCAGCGACGAAGATCCACTCGTTGACATCGGCTTCGATGATCTCTTCAATATTATTTACTCATCCGGTACAACCGGTGTACCAAAGGGCATAACGCATAACCACCAGATGCGTGCTGTACAAATGGAACGCGTTGAGCCCAACGGTTATGCCGACGAAGCACGCACACTGCTATCCACACCACTCTATTCGAACACCACTATTGTGGCGTTGCTGCCGACGCTGGTTGGTGGTGGCACCGTGGTACTGATGCCAAAGTTTAACGCCAGAGAATATCTGCAACTGATACAGCAGGAACGCTGCACCCACACCATGCTGGTACCGGTGCAGTACCAGCGCATTATGCAGGTTGAAGACTTTGACTCGTTTGACCTCGGCAGCATGCGCATGAAATTTTCGACCAGTGCACCACTGCGTGCTGAACTGAAGCAGGATGTTATCAACCGCTTTCCCGGTCAACTTATCGAATACTACGGCTTAACCGAAGGCGGTGGCGTAACCGTACTGGCAGCGCACGAGCACACGGACAAACTGCATACAGTCGGACTGCCGGCACCTGGTGTTGTGCTGAAGTTCATTGATGACGATGGCAACGAAGTCCCGTCACATCAGGGTGGAGAAATATGCGGGCGTTCACCCACTATGATGATCGGCTACTACGGACGGGAGGACTTAACTGCCGAAACACTGTGGCACGACAGTAATGGCGATGTGTACTTTCGATCCGGTGATATGGGACATATGGATGCGGAAGGTTTCGTACACCTTGCCGACCGCAAGAAAGACATGATCATCTCCGGCGGGCTTAATATCTATGCCAATGATTTGGAACTGGCACTGCTTGAAGACCACGATGTGGAAGACGTTGCAGTGATTGGCGTGCCATCGGAGCAATGGGGTGAGACACCACTCGGGCTGGTGGTTTTAAAAGCGGGCTGCAGCCGTTCACTTGATGACATACTAAATACCACGAATAATAAGCTAGGCAAAAGCCAACGCTTAAGTGCGCTGGAGCCGCGTACAGAACTGCCACGCAGTTCTATTGGGAAGATATTAAAGCGTGAGTTGCG
>CAYMFQ010000449.1:0-2909 GCA_964389335.1 uncultured Granulosicoccaceae bacterium | reverse complement strand
CTATTCATAGACGGCATGATCGCACGTGGCGTTATCATTGTGCCGGCAATGCGCAAACTGCTGGATAACATCGAGGTGGCACCTGGTCGGTAGTATTTGTTTACGTCCTGCCCGACGCTGACAACACCACGTCAGCGGCCTGATCAGCACCTCCTTCAAGCCGCATAGCATTTCCTATGGATTCTGCCGCCGTACGGTAATCGGGCAGTCGAAGATCTACCAGAGCCCTGGTTAACTTCGTCACTGTCATGTCTTTCATCTTTATTGGCTCTGGCCCAACACCCAGCGCTGCAATGCGCTTCCCCCAAAATGGCTGGTCAGCAAAAACCGGACAAACCAACATTGGCTTGCCACTGCGCAGACACAGGTGAGTTGTGCCCGCACCACCATGATGCACCACAGCCGCACAGCGTTGGAACATCCAGTCGTGTGGCACCGTTTTTATAAAATGAATGCCATCCTGATCACCTGCACTGACAAGACCACCCCAACCCGTCGCGAGCACTGCCCTGCTGCCTGACAAACGGACAGCATCAATAACGATGCGTGTAATCGCATCCGGATCCTTACCTCGCATTGAACCAAAGCCAATATAGACAGGTGGTGGACCCGACGACAGGAAGCTCTCAAGAGCAGCATCGGGCTGAGCAGAGTCATTATCTAAAAACCATGCGCCGGTAATCAGATCCCGCTTTGGCCAGTCATCAGGCTTTGCCACGAGCTCACTGCTGAATGCATGAAGTCGTGGCATGACTGATTTATTCGGGCAATACCCGTCAACGGGAGATATGACGCCGCCTGTAGTTAACTCCGGATGAGCTTTCATCCACGGCGACACAAGATGACGCCCCCCAAGTTCCAAAAGCTGCCCAAACAGAGCATTTGATACACGGTTACCGATCGGACCTAAATCAGGAAAATCAAGAAGCACCGGCGGAAGCATCTTTGTTGGAATAATGCCTGGCTGCAGGAAACTCGGAATAGCCGGCACACCCAATGCGCGAGCAAAGTACGTTGCCGTTGCCGCCTTGGGATGGTAGACAATCAGATCGGGGCGTAACTGCTGCACAACCCGCCAGGTCTCGTCGAGTTGGCGTGACACAAGCGCCCTGCCAATCCGCATTGCTTTAATCTTGCCACTGAACGTCCGCAACGCCGCTTCCATCTCGGCCGACTGCATCATCGCTTCCACATCAATGGAAATTGGGGCGACTGACAATCCGTGTTCTTCAATACCGTCAGTGAATGACTGCGATGTACACAGCGTTACCGTGGCGCCGCGTGCGGCTATTGCTTTGCCGAGCGCAATGTAGGGCTGAACATCTCCTCGCGAGCCGAA
The DNA here is from genome assembly GCA_964389335.1 of uncultured Granulosicoccaceae bacterium. Lineage (GTDB taxonomy): Bacteria > Pseudomonadota > Gammaproteobacteria > Granulosicoccales > Granulosicoccaceae. The sequence continues at coordinate 1,570 of CAYMFQ010000449.1, read as the reverse complement.
CGTAATCAGCAACACTTTATTCATTAGTGCGACTCACTATTCTCGAGGCCAGGAGCCTGCGCGGCAGAACCTCCGCTACTGCGAGTGCGTCGGGCTACACTTAAAAAATGCGTTTATCATCGTCGCGCAGAACAACCGGTCACACTCTTGCTACGCGGACGTCTACCGCGCAGCCTCCTTGTTGTCAGAACGGTCTGAGCACGGTTCCCGTTTGTATATAGGCAAGCGACATCAGGACCACTGCGTTGGTATTGACGGTGATCGCGGTATTGATGGCATTGTCGTGCTCATAGATGCCAGCATACCAGCCCTTGCCAGATTCGACGTTGTTGGAGACCGCGCTGACAAGTTCCGCAGTGTACTTCGTATCGAAGATCGCATGCCATGAAAACGCTGCTTTGGTGCTTAACGTCTTGAGCCTGTCGTCCTTTTCGCCGTTCTCTGTGATTGCCTTCCACTCTTGTCAATCAGCAACAACGGAGTTGTAAACGAACCAGGGCGCCCTGTCCAGATGATCCTCTGAAACTGCGGTCAGCAACCCGGTGTGCGCGTGGCGCTGCATCTGAGCACGCAAAAGCCGGCTGCCGAATTCACGGGTAGGCCTGTCCCAGCCAGTCTCGAGTGCTGCGAGCATAAAGGGCTCACTGGTGACAAAGTTGTGCGCATCCAGTGCCTCCGGGGATCTGTTATCGAATGGTATCGCGTTACCATATACATCCATATAACTGGTGGTGTTGAAATAATCCAGCGCAATCTCCGCATTAAGGCCGCGCAACTGTAACGCACGTGCGGCGTACTCCTCGTACCCGATCCGCCCCGCCTGAACCAGAGTAACTCTGTCTTTACTATCAGAGTTGTCTATTGCACCGATTAGTTCACCATTTTCTACCAGTGCGGAAAGATCCCAGCTGGAGGTAACGTCGGTTACCAGAGGAGCCAGATTCGGATAGTTCCACAACAGCGATTGCAGCGGAATAATGAGACGGCTGATGTCAATGGCGGACCAGCCAATGCCGGCCTCTGAGGTGTTATTTTTGTAGTCCACCATTGCCACCGAAACGGTGTTATAGGACTTGTTTGGTAGTTGATCATTGTACAAAGGTAACGAAGCCAGCGTTTTTAACGCCTGAACGGTTTTTTGTTCAAACTTCTCAGCATCAATCAGAGACAACCGTTCCGCAGCAATCAATGCCATCAGATAGCTGGCGGTATCCCACATAGTGGTTGCGTTGTATCCATCCACCGAGTTAGCAAGGCCAGTCTGCTCGACGGTGTTTTGCTCAAAGTACCGCCACGCCGTTGCTGCCCACTGCAGCTCGTTCGTTGTGAGTTTCCGATGGCTGGCCAGTGGCATCTCTTTACTTGCGCTGTAATCAAACGAATGCCGCTGGCTATCTGGCAACGTTGGAATATTAGCGGGAACTGAAGTTGTCGAGGCTGCTCACGATCGCAAATGCACTGATTACGGCCAGTAGAAAAATGATATGACTTCGGGCTTTAGCGAGATTTTGCATAAACATTATAAGCTATCCGCAAGTTGAGGTTCTGAGGGCTGCCAAACTGAGGCGAC
>CAYMFQ010000448.1:0-2923 GCA_964389335.1 uncultured Granulosicoccaceae bacterium | reverse complement strand
CGCACCAGCTAAACACATGGCATTTAATGCGTCATCGCATAGATCAGATAGTTAATACCAAACTGATAAGCAAGCTTGGTCATCGGCAGCGGGTAATTCGGATCGTCCGCATGCTCCCATGCATCACCCACATCCATGTTAAAATTAATCGCCACCATTAACCGGTCTTTATCATCGTAGATACCACGCCAGCGCGGTGGACTGTGTGGCATTTGCACACGCATTGCCTGGCCATCACTGTAAAGATGTCGTCGACCCGGTATCTGCGTGCGTTGCTCTAGTTCATATAAAACGTGCAGCAACTCATCACCCGGCGGTATGTCGACGATACGGTACTCGGGCAGCACGTCGTTTAACACACTGGCGAAGGTCTGCCACTGCTGCGGCCCGTGAAAATCATCAACCACCATAAAGCCACCACGCAACAGGTACTCGCGAAGCTGCTGTCGCTCGTGCTTATCTATGTGCCAGCGGCCCACTTGCTGCACCAGCAACCATGGATAATCAAACAGCGCTTCATCACCCAGCCTGATATGCCGGCTGTCGCGCGCCACGTCAATTTTCGTATAGCGTAAAACGCCGTCGGTGAAGTGTTCCTCCGCATCAGGCCAGTCGATTGCCCACCACGGTCTCCCCGGTCCCCAGCCACTGTGGACGTTGGTGTTGTAGATAAGGCGGGCTATCTCAAGCTCGTTGCGCGGTGGCTCGGATGTATCGGTATTGTCCGCCCACACTGACGGTATTGCCGACAGCATTGCCAAGAGCATTGCACCCAACAATAACAGCGCGCCGCTGCAACGCCACCACCGGCCGCACACAGTGCGCTGCATACTCATGCCGAAAAACATCAAAATCGCATGTTTCCTTGCCATGATTTACCCTGCCTGATCAATCACGAAAGTCCCGCCACAGGTGTGTTGGTTGGCTGCCGCACGCAGAAACACCGCAATCAAGCGGGCAGTCGACTTGCAGAGCCGGTCAAAGTATTTGCTACGCTCGCCGGAGCTTATTAGACTGACCAGACTACCCTGTACACGGAGGAAAGCCCATGTCAGCGTCAACTGCGCCTGCCAGCAACCATATCAATGAACTTGGCGACAGAGAATCAATCTACCAGCCCGAACAGGAGGGTTTGACCTTTCCGCAGCTGCCAACGTTCAATAATGTGGCCGAGGAACGCGAGCACCGCAAGCGTCGGCTGGTTGCCGGCTGCCGCGCGTTTGCGATGAATAACTTCGACTATGGCATGGCCGGCCACATATCGGTAAGAGATCCGGAGCACCCCAATTTGTACTGGACCAATCCAATGGCCGTACATTTTTCGCAAGTAAAAATGTCCAACCTGATACTGGCTGATCACGACGGTCGTGTTGTTGAAGGCAGCTATGCAATTAACCGCGCCGGTTTTGTGGTGCATGCTTCAGTGCACGAGGCGCATCCGGATATCGTCGCGATGTGCCACGCGCATACGCCGCATGGTACCGCGTGGTGCTCTACCGGCCGCCCGATCGAACCGTACAACCAGGACGCGGCCTGCTTTTACGACAACCATGCGGTAGTGAGCGACGACGGCGGCGCGGTGACCGTGTTTACCACGCAGGGACAAGGGGTGGTAGATGCGTTTGCGACAAACCGTGCTGTGTTGCACCAAAGCCACGGCATTCTCACTGGCAGCCGCCACAGTGTCGACGACGCAGTATTCTGGTTTATCGCTATGGACCGCTGCTGTCATGTACAACTGCTGATCGATGCAATGCAGCAGAAGCCACCGTTGATGACTGAGACTGCAGCCGAACATTCCGCCAAACATGTCGGCAGTGACTTTTTGGGCTGGTTACATTTTCAGCCGGTATACGATCAGGTAGTGGCAGCCAATCCGGATATGTTTGACTAGCAGCAAAAACTACTCTGCCACCATTTCCTCTGGTGGCAGAGCAACTGTTTCCATGTCAAAGGCGGCCGCCATCAGTGCTCTGGTGTAGTCGGTTTGAGGGTTAGTGACGATTTGGGTGGCGTCACCACTTTCTACCACCTTGCCACGCCGCATTACGATAATCTCGTCGCTCAATGCGCGCACTACTTTAAGATCGTGGCTGATAAATAAATACGCCAGTTGATGGCGCGTTTGCAGCTCGCGCAGCAGGTCGACAATCTGCGCCTGCACTGACATATCCAGCGCGGATGTAGGTTCATCCAGCACCACCAGTGAGGGCTTCAATACCATTGCACGCGCTATGGCAATGCGCTGCCGCTGCCCACCGGAAAATTCATGCGGAAATCGGTGCAGACTATCAGCTGACAAACCAACCTCTTCCAGCACCTGACTCACCTTGTTGATGCGCTCGCGTTCGCTGACATCGGGTTCGTGCACGGCCAGTCCTTCAGCGACGATTTGCTGCACGGACAGTCTTGGACTTAAGCTGCCAAAGGGATCCTGAAACACCATTTGCATTTGTCTGCGGCGCGCGCGCAGATCACGGCCATTGAGATCGTGGACTGGCTCGCCGCGAAAGTGTATTTCCCCCTTCGATGCGATGAGTCGTAATAGCGCCAGGCCAAGGGTGGTTTTACCGGAGCCGGACTCCCCTACCACGCCCACAGTACGACCGGCACGCACACTGACATCGACGCCGTCGCAGGCTTTAACATAACTACTGACTCGCCCCAGCAAGCCTTTGCGCACCGGGTACCACACACGAATGTCGCGGCCGCTAATAATTTCCTCGGGTAACTCACTGCTGCGTGCTGGTTTGGGTGACGGTTCTGCAGACAATAAATGTTGCGTGTATTGGTGTGAGGCGTTCTCAAATACCGCTTCACGATTGCCGTGTTCTACCACTTCACCGGCTTTCATGACGTAAATTGAGTCAGCCATCTTGCGCACAATACCCAGGTCGTGGGTGATCAGTATCAGCGCCATGCC
>CAYMFQ010000447.1:0-2934 GCA_964389335.1 uncultured Granulosicoccaceae bacterium | reverse complement strand
AAGCCTCGAACTACGCCTCGATCAATGAAGGGAGCTATCGCTCCCTTCTGATCACCTTGTTAAATCAACACTACACGCTTTTCACAACACTCTCTAGAGCACCTTTATATCAACGTTACTGCTGATTTCCTCAAGCCACTCTTCATACAGCGCTTTGGCAATCTTTCTGCGCGTAGCAGTATCATCCGATGACGCCCTGACCTCGTGCACCATCACAATCTGCAGAAAGCTCTCATCTGCGTCTGGAATCGGACCAACGATGTCACCCGCTTCAGCTGCAAACACCGCGTTCGCAAGACCATCATTTAATTCGTTGTGGTTGACAAATCCCATACGGCCGCCGCTTTTTACACTCTCGTCGTCAACGGAGTGCTCTATCGCCATTGCCATGAAATCCTCGGGAATATCCTGCGCGGTCATCGCGATCTCATTGGCCTTCGCTTCATCATCCTTGTGCAGCACTATGATACTGATATCAGCCTGGCGAAAGCTCGGCTCGTGCTTCGCATAGTAGCCATTGATTTCATCCTCACTGGCCACCTTTTCGTTAATGTTTCTAACGGAGGCAACTCCACGAACAAAATCTTCAAAATCGCTGACATCCAGCCCCTGCTGATCCAGGTACTCCAGCATGTCTTTGGCCTTGTGCAAGCCAAGTACACGCCTGAGTTTATCCGCAGTGTCCTGCACCTGCTCATCGGTCGCCGCCGCATTTTCAGAAGGGGCCGCACTAATTGCCACACGCCTGAGCAAGAACTCCTCAATGAGCGTGTCGTACTGGTTAGTCAGCTTCAGATACTTAATAAAATCTGTCGCCTCCACCGCCTGACCGTCTATTGATGCAATTTGTGTCATGTTAATCATCCTTAACTTTTTGCTGACAAAACTAAGTGGGAAACCACATTGCGTAGGTAATCACAGCCACCAGCGAATATCTATAACTGATACGCGTTATATCTGCAAACACATACAGAGCACCTCCAATCGCCGAGCCTGGCAATGCCACCCTCGCACCCCGGCATCATCCGTGGCGCACACCTGTCCCAAATCTAATAAGAATCTTTTCTGGATACTGAATCTGTATACTATTATCGTACTTAAGTTTACCAACAAGCCGAGGCTCTGCGGTGAGAACATTTAAATACAAAAAGAGCTCATCACTCTCGTACGCGTCCGTCATCGAGAGCATTGAGCAAATACGCACCTCCATTCGCTGGAACCAAAACCTGCCTGACGACGAAAAATCAGGAATCCTCAAACAGATGACTGGTCTGCGTGAGCAGTTCATCTCGTTGTCACGCAGCGAACGCTTCAGCGGCGCCGGCGATGATTTAGCAGAAGTCGAGGCAATCTCACCAGAGGGAGCCGCAATCAAGAAAAAGCGGGCAGCCAGCTCATTGAAGCGCAGACGCGAAGCCCTGCTCGAAGATGATTTTGTATTCGACGGCGTCCTTGGTGACAGCCCGGCACTTATTGAAACCCTGGAGATCTGCCGGCGCGCCGCATCAACACCGCTACCCGTACTAATCCAGGGTGACAGCGGCACGGGTAAGGAACTGCTGGCCAAAGTTGTTCATAACAACAGCACCAGAGCCACACAGAACTTTATCTCAGTGAACTGCGGTGCGATACCCGCCAACCTGATTGAGTCAGAACTCTTCGGGCACAAAAAGGGCGCATTCACAGGCGCCACCGCCGACCGCAAAGGTCTGTTCGAGAGCGCTGATAAAGGCACGGTATTTCTCGACGAAATAGGCGAGCTGTCACTTGAAGGCCAGGTCAAACTGCTGCGCGTTCTGCAACAGGGAGAGGTTCAGCGAGTGGGCTCAAACACCCTGACCAGCGTCGACATACGGGTAGTGGCCGCCACCAATAAAGACCTTCGTAAAATGGTGGAAGAAGAGACGTTCCGGGAAGATCTGTATTATCGACTGGGGGTTATTCATGTATTTATCCCACCATTGCGGGAAAGACGCGATGAGCTCAGCGTACTGATTGAGTACTTCCTGGTTGAAGCCTCTCGCGAACTGGGGAAGGACCCGATACAACTCCATCCACGACTGTACGCCTTCTTTGAAACCTACCAATGGCCGGGAAACATCCGCGAGCTAAAAAACGTAATTTACCGAATATCATGCCTTGCAGATGAGCGCGGCGATATCCCGCATCTGCCCGTCTACATGAAAGCAGAGAAAACCAGCACTGCCATAGCAGACACACCGGAACTTTCATCGAACAACCTAAGCCACGTGAGAAAGGCCGCAGGCAACGCTGCAGAAAAACAGTTCCTTATGAATGGACTACATGAAGTTAATGGCAAGGTCACCGAACTGGCGGAAAGGCTCGATATGAGTCGTACCTACCTGCAAAGACTACTCAGGCAACACAACATCAAGTCAAAGGAATTTAAACAACCGGCCTCCACAGCCAAGGGCAAGCAATCCAAAGGCAGCACAAGTAAAGCGAGCGCAACTTCTTAGCTAAACAATGCCACTCAGAGCAAACACCAACCTCAAAGCTGCATCCGAGCGCTGTTAAAGCCCAATAACGGACACCTCACCCAACACCACTCTCGTCATCGCGCGACCACCTGGCCGCGCCATCCATCTTTGCCGCAATTACCAGATAGCAGCTACCAGCAAGCGAGCTGAGCGAACTTGTGCGCAACAAATACAGCGCGTTCGAAACTCGAATCACACTCAACACATATAGTATTAAAATAAAGCACAATAAATCATGATATAGCCCAAAATATCATACTTTATAGATCTAGATAAACATGGATCTCAGCATGTGCAAAAATATATTTTCTCATAACCCTTTGTTTAATATATTTATTAAAATTTATTTTTAAAATTTTTCAACCATGGAACATTTCTTGCATTTATATAACCACAACACAGCAAACCACTACAACCTACTCTACCAATACAG
>CAYMFQ010000446.1:0-2942 GCA_964389335.1 uncultured Granulosicoccaceae bacterium | reverse complement strand
AACAAGGCACTGGAAATTTTCGACCAGCATCCGGAAGCGTACTGGTTACTCGCTGCTGCAGAATCTGCACTGGGACAGCACAAGAAAGCCATCAGATCGTTTGAACGATACGAAGCCCTTTACGGCAGCCCGGTCCATTGGTTCCGAGGGTATTTACGCGCATTGGGCGGCAATCAATCCGCAGCACTGGACGCCGCCACCGACCTTGATCAGCATATAGTGCAAAAACAGGCTCTTCCAATAGACGCCGCAATTATCCACGTTGCGTTGGGCGATAAAGAGCGTGCACTGACCATCATTGAACAGAGTGAAGATGCCAGCGTATCTTTTCAACCGTACCTATGGCCCGAATACGAGTTGCTATGGAACGAGCCACGGTTCCGATCGGCGGTAACGCGGTTTGGATTGCCCGAGCCACCGTTGCCACAGCAGTGACTTGTATCAAATAAAGAAAAGGCCTGACAAGCAGTTATCAGGCCTTCGGGTATCAGGTATAAATACAGCCGTTGGGTAACCGCTTATAGTTCAGGTACCTGATCCAGTCCCTGCTCAAGCTTCATAATTTCCTGCGGTGAGGTTTTTCTGAGCTTAAAGAACGGTTGTTTTAAAAGATCATTAAGCTCGGAGATGTTGTTTAATACGGATCGCTCGGACACCTGCAGTCTTTTATCCGCCTTTGAATATTTAATGCCTTTGCCGGTTTTTATCAGCTGCTCCAGCGCGTCAACATCATCGGTCAAATCCTGTAGCCCACCTTCACGCACCAGGTCTTCAGGGGCAAAGTCAGCAAGCGCCAGTTTATTGGTTGCATTTTCATTGACGCCGTAAATCAAAAACTCTCCCAGCCCCATAAATTCGTCAGCCAATCGAGGCTCGCCGGACGATCCATCGACAACCAGATAAAGCGTATTGATTGATTCGAGCTCAACGATATCGAAGACGCGCCGATTCTCCATACAATCGGCAATCGATTCAAACTCTCGGTCGTGCCGCTTTTTTAAACCCGGTAGCGCCTTTTTTGCGGACTCCAGATCGCTGTAAACACTATTCATGCTGCGGCCGGTTCCCTCAAACGTCGAATCACCATCCGTGTATTGAAAGTTGAGTTCACGAACAAAGCACCAGACGTTCGCGGGCAACGAGCCCACGTCAGGTTCTGGCTCGGGCGGCACTTCTTCCACTCTGGCCTGGTCCGGCATATACATGTCGCCGAGTCCAATTAACCCCAACATGAATTTCTCGGTGACGACAGTTACGTTTTTATTGATCGCCTCATCCACCACACTTCGCTCAGAATCACGTCCTACAACCAAAAGCGTGGTATCACTGGAGAGCGCAGGCCTGTACGCTCCACCAAGTGCCGATATTTCCTCGCTCAGCTCATCCGTGTCATATTCGTCAACACTGCCGGTAATGCAAACTACCTCGTCTTCCAGAAAGGCTCGATTATTGTCGTGCCGATCAAGAATCCAATTGTTGAACTTGTAGTTCTGCAGAAGCTTCCAGTCATGCTGCATTGGGTCATCGACAACCTCTCGACCGGCTAACGCCACAGAGACCGGTTCCTGCTCTTCATCCTCGGCGAATACGGTCATACACGCTTCCAGATAAGCACCGTCTTCCGTCAGTAACGTATCCACGAATTCGGCAAGATCAAACTCGGATGAGGCAGTGAAATTGATGTGGTATCCGAGCTTATAAAAATCAGCACCATCCGTCAGATACTCAGCCTCTTCCTGGAGGTCATCGTCACTCAGCTCAGCGGGGAACATTGGCCGCAATGCAACGAGCTCGCCATCAACCATCTGCTGTAGAATTGTGACCGCGTTCTCCGGAAACTGCGCATCGGAATTAGTGCCCAGACAAATTTCAACTTCCCGATCAATAAAATCGTCGACGCCCGCCATAACCAACCCTGTAATTTATAAGAAATAAAATACTAATCGTCACAGGGATTTCGGCGCGCTTGCCGGTATTTGAAACTTAATTGGCCATGTGTGGGCAACTTTGAGACGTGAATCTAGGAGACTAAAATCCTGAAAGACCCAAGGCCCCCATGGACCGAAGGACACGCCGGGTGGCAGCCACCACCGGATCATGAGTGTCACTCAGAATAGCAACTCGGTCAAAACGCTTTTCATCCCTGTTTACAGCATTGCGCAGTGCATCCCCGAATGCCATTCGAAGCTCAGTGCCGATATTGTATTTGCAAATACTGGTTTCACGAGCAAGTTTGATGCGCTGCTCTACCGGCACACCTGACCCCCCATGGATTACCAGCGGCACATCAGTCACTGCTTGTATGGCAGCGATACGGTCTTCATCAAGGCCCTGCCCGGTATCTTCCTGCAGGTGAACATTACCGACAGAAATCGCCATGGCATCGATACCGGTTTGTTTGGCGAATACTTCCGCTTCATCAGGGTTCGTACCGTTGCTTGCTTCGCCTTCCGCATAACCGACGAAGCCAATCTCACCTTCGCACGAAATTCCGGCGCTGTGTGCGAGCTCTGCGACCGCGGCAGTTTCATCGATGTTTTGTTGTAGTGGTTTTCGCGAACCATCGTACATCAACGAGGTAAAGCCACAGTCGAGCGCCTGTTGGCATTCAGCCAGCTCATAGCCATGATCAAGATGTGCCACCACCGGTATAGTTGCCTGCTCTGCCAGGTGTAAGAACATCTTGCCGAGTATTGGCAGGGGTGTATGTTCACGACAACCCGGACCCGCCTGCAGTATGACCGGAACATTCTCTTCCTCCGCTGCTGCGACAAACGCGCGCATGTCCTCCCAGCCAAGCGTGACCAGACCCGCGACAGCATAGCCCTGCTTTAGTGCGGGTTGAAGAACATCTGTTAGCGTGGCTATAGTCATTAGTTAGTTATCCATTGGCCCAGGTTGTTTGCGGTGTGGTTGGTGGATGTGCAAGTTGCCTGCAAGAG
>CAYMFQ010000445.1:0-2950 GCA_964389335.1 uncultured Granulosicoccaceae bacterium | reverse complement strand
CGCGCCAGCATTCGACAGTCCCATTCAGCCGATACGCCGATGACGGTATTCTCCAGGCTAGCTTGCCACACCCCACAAACACGACATAAAAGCTCAACGGGCAAACACATCTACCAGTCTACCGCGTGAACTGCATAGCAGCGAGCTTCGCATACAGCGAGTTGTTTTGCGTCAGTGTTTCATGAGTTCCGGATTCTGCAATCTTTCCTTTATCAAGTACGATGATGCGGTCTGCTTTGACGACGGTTGCGAGTCTATGGGCGATGACTAGTGTGGTGCGCTGGTGCATTGCCTGTTCGAGCGCTGTCTGAACTTTGCGTTCGCTGTCGGCATCCAGCGCGCTGGTGGCTTCGTCGAGTAGTAACAGTGGCGGGTTTTTGAGCAGGGCGCGGGCGATGGAAAGTCGCTGGCGTTGTCCGCCGGATAATCGTACGCCACGTTCACCGACATAGGTTTGGTAGCCGTCGGGCAGCGCCATAATAAATTCATGAGCCTGGGCAGACTTCGCAGCAGCGATTACTTCATCGTCGCTTGCGTCGAGCTTGCCGTAGCGTATGTTCTCCATGGCGTTGGCTGAAAAGACGACGCTGTCCTGTGATACAAGCCCGATATTCTGGCGCAGTGATTCAAGCCGCGTATCGGTGAGTGGTTGTCCGTTCAGTGTAATCGCTCCGGACTGGGGGTCGTAATAGCGCAGCAGCAATTGCAATACGGTGGTTTTGCCGGCGCCGGATGGACCGACCAGTGCCACAGTCTGGCCGGCTTCGATATCAAAGCTGATGTCAGTCAGTGCCGCCACATGCGGACGACTCGGGTAGTTAAAGTTTACCTGACTGAAGCGGATAGCAGCGCCACTCGGCAGTGACGGCACGGCTTTGGCCCCGGCGCTGTCTATGATTGCCGGCTTTGCGTTGAGCAGTTCAAGCAGGCGTGTGGTGGCGCCGGCGGCGCGTTGCAGGTCACCATAGACTTCGGCGATAACGCCGGTAGAACCGCCGACGATGGCTGCGTACAACATAAACTGCGCCAGTAAACCTGCGGTAAGTGTGCCTTCGATTACCGCCTGAGCGCCGAGCCATAACGTAAACACGATAGCCCCGAATACCAGAATTATTGCAGTGGCAGTCAGTAGCGAACGGGAACGGTTGCGTCGGATGGCGGCATTAAATGCGCGTTCTGTCGCGGCGATGTAACGCTCCGATTCGAGCGGTTCACGTACATAGGCCTGCACGATGCCTATGGCGTTGAGTGTTTCGCTGGCGAGTGCGCCGGTATCTGCCAGTTGATCCTGGCTTGTGCGAGACAGGCTGCGTACGCGCCTGCCGAATATGAATATGGGCAATACCACTACCAGTAACAAGCCAAGAATGACCATCGCCAGTTTCAGGCTGGTGAACAACATCATGCCCAGCGCCCCGGCAAACAATACGGTGTTGCGCAGTCCCAGTGAAATGCTGGAACCGATCAGTGATTGTATAAGGGTGGTGTCGGCCTGCAGGCGTGACAGTACCTCGCCAGTCTTGAGTGATTCGAAGAAGCGCGGGTCCTGCCGTAGTACGCCGGTAAAGACATCAGCACGCAGATCGGCGGTGATGCGATCACCCAGCCATGAAACACTGTAGAAACGCAATGCTGTGCTTAGGCCCAGTAGCACCGCCAGCACAAAAAGCAGCAGGAACATGCCATTGACGCGCGCGGTGCTGAATGCCTCTGAAGACTCGCGACTGAAAGTTTCGTCTATCAGGAATCGAAAAGCGACGGGTATCGACAGTGTCACTGCTGCTGCGATAAGCAGCGCCACGGCACTGATGAGCAGACGTCCACGATAGCGGCCGAGGTACGGTAGCAAACGTTGCAGTACTGCACGGCTTGACGCAGACTGATCAGGTAAAGGCGTTTTTGATGGATCTGTTTCGGTCATGAGCGTGCGCTGTAGCGGCGACTGAGAAGGTTAACAGGCGATAGTTGGTAACGACGAGTGGTTCGGCGACAGGAGTGTTGAGTGCGAAACCTGAGAACAATCGAGGTACCCGGCAATGGCCCGGAGGATACACTGTTTGATACGCACTGCAATGTCTATTGTTCACTTCGCGATAATGGCGTTATTGTCAGAGTAGATGTGTCCCGAGCTACTACGCAGGTGGTTGCCGATACCGGCGGTGCGCCGCTGGGCCTTGAGTGGCTGCCTGATGGACGCATGCTCGTGTGCAACGCGGATAAGGGCTTGCAGGCTGTTGATCTAAATACTGGTTCAGTCGAGCAGATGCCCTGCGATATGACGCTGCAAGTGTGCAATAACGCCAGCGTATTGCAGGACGGGACGATTCTGGTCAGTGACAGCTCAGCGTGTTATCCGCTTGCGGACTACCAAAAAGACATTGTTGAAAACACCGCAAGTGGACGCCTGATCAGGGTTGCCGCTGATGGCAGGTGTTCGGTATTACTCGATCAGCTGAGTTTCGCTAACGGTGTAGTTGCGGTCGGTGACGGCAACGCGATAGACAGTGTGCTTGTGGCGGAAACCGGTACGGGTGTAATCGCTTGTGTGCCGCTTGACGGCGGCGAACGCCGGGTGTTCGCTGAAACGCCTGGTCATCCTGACAACATGTCAATAGGTACCGATGGCAATATCTGGGTAGCGGTGCCGTCCCTGCCGAGTAAACCGGTAGCACTGCTGCACCGTTCACCGATGCTGCTGCGAAAGGCAGCATCACGACTGCCACCGATGCTGCAACCTAAGCCGGAACTATGCTGTCGGGTGGCGGTTTACGACAGCACTGGCAAGCTGCTGCGGGTCGATAACGGTGATACCAGCGCTTTCAGTCTGGTGACTGGCGTGCGTGAGCACCACGGTATAGTCGCGTTGGGCAGTATCGAGCATAACTGCATTGCGCTGTATGACAGTGCCTGATTTGCTACGATAGCACTACCACTAAGAGCGTTACTAAAA
>CAYMFQ010000444.1:0-2959 GCA_964389335.1 uncultured Granulosicoccaceae bacterium | reverse complement strand
CACACGAACGTTTATTCAGTACGTCCAGAGACGTATCAGTGCGAGAGATTGTTACTACGCTGCGGGCGGTATGGTCGATGGCCATGTCAACAAGGTGATCGCTTCTAATCTAAATATCAGTGTCCGAACTGTTGAAGTGCATCGCTCTCGTGTGATGAAAAAACTCGGCATCAGAACAGCCTCTGAAGCGGTCAGGCTGGTGTTGATGTACGAACTGGGAGCAGCATGATAATGGAGGCAATCACAAGACAGTCTCGCCTGCAAACACGCACTGACTTTCGCAGCAGACCCGCCCGTACCGCAGAACCTACAGCAAGCGGCAGTTCCGTTGCCAAAGAACCCGGCAATACTTCAGCGCAGCGTCGAAAATTAGTTACCGAAAAAAGAAGAGCATCAGACAATCGTAAGTCTCGATTACGGCACGGTAGTATGCAGAGCCGCATCGGGTGGCCAGCCCATTTCCGAGCGGATGTTCCCGAAGGTCGGGTGCAACTGTCGATACACAGCGACATTGCCACTAATAACGAAATCGGTCGACTCGTGCAACTTATGCAGCATGAGCCACTGATCAGACTGCTGGAGGACTGGCTGGGTACAGGGCTTGAGTTTGACTTCCAGTCCGGTACGCTCGACACAACAGAGCAGCCGCATTGCCTGTTTTCAGTTTGTCGAACGGAGTATCCAGGACAACGCATTGATGTAAGCGCTGATGTTCCGCTATGGTCACACCGCAGTCTGGCGCGGCAACAACTGCACACGGCCGGTTACCAGGTGATCTGGCACGAATACCATGCACGACTGTGCTTTGGCCCTGTGCCTCTGACAGATACAGACTATAAGCACCTTAACCAGGGCGCCATCATTCTTTTACCGGCGTCGTTCGAGGCGGAATGGAAGGTGGATTTGGCAGTACCCAGCCTTTTGTATCAACAGAACGGGTTACTGATAAAAGACCCGTATTGCTGGCACGGTATGCTCGACTTTCCACGTTCGGACAACAACCTGTGCAAACCGAACAGCCATGAAGTTGCCGGTTGTTACTTTGAGGTTTCCACTGAGACACTGGTGTCAGACCCGGCAAACCTAAACCACTCAATCAACGAAACACTGTCAAATGCCTACAGCATGATCCGGGGGCGCGATGGTACCCGGGCCTGCGGACAACTATTGCCCGTGGGCAACGGCTTTGGCTTACGCATCACTCAGGTCCTGGCGGCTTGAGCATAACCCTTCGCAAGGCATTACCGGCATGGATTTAACCACCTTTACCCCGTCATCAGCACTGCTCACAGTAGTGCTGCTGGCACTGGCGCCTTTTGTGGCAATCATGGTGACCTCCTTCACTAAAATTGTGGTGGTGCTGTCGCTGTTGCGCAACGCACTCGGCGTACAGCAGGTGCCGCCAAACCTGGTGTTGAACGGTCTTGCGATGATTCTGACTATTTATGTCATGTATCCGGTTGGCGTTGAAATTACCCGTAATATCTCTGCCACCGAGCAGTCGATAGAGACTACTGACGGGTTGCTGGCTATTGCAACAGAAGCTAAAGAGCCTGTACGCGACTTTCTGGTGAAGCACTCCAATGATCTTGAACGCGCATTTTTCTATTCAACCGTTAAGCAGATGACGATTGGGGACACCGGGGAGTCCGTAGAATCAATGGTAGAATCCACAGACTTTGTGGTTTTGTTACCGGCATTTATCATCTCGGAGCTATCAGAAGCGTTCCAGATCGGTTTCCTGATTTATCTGCCGTTTATCATTATCGACCTGGTTGTTTCCAATATTCTGATGGCGCTGGGTATGATGATGCTGTCGCCAACTATTGTATCCCTGCCCTTCAAGCTATTGTTGTTCGTGATGGTAGATGGCTGGGCCAAGCTGTCGCACGGGCTCGTGCTGTCGTACCTGTCCTGATGCTTAGCTCGGATATCATACAGCTGACGCAACAGGCACTGTGGATGGTGCTGTACCTGGCGGCACCACCAGTCCTCGCAGCGGCAGTATTCGGCTTGCTGGTTACGTTTATTCAGGCTGCCACGCAACTGCAGGAACAGACTGTACAGTTTGCGGTAAAGTTGTTTGCGGTGGTTATAACGATCTTTATAACCTCCACGCTGATGGGAGCCACGCTGTTTCAGTATACCGATCGCATTTTCAGCAACTTCCCAAACATGGTGCCCGGCGGCTAGCGTGTTATACCATGGAGAATACCGCCCTATTTGATATGCTGGCAGACAAGGTGCTGTTGCTGGCCATTTCCACACTTCGGCTGGCGGTGGCTCTGCTGGTAGTACCCATCTTCTCGGACGAGATAATTCCACCGCTAATCAGAAACAGCTTGTTTATCAGTGTTGCACTGGTTGTAGTCTACTTACAACCGGATTTTGACCTTAACCTGCTGACCGTTTCAGACTGGATGACGCTGGTCGCCAAAGAGTTATTTGTCGGATTGGTGATAGGGTTCTTCTTCGGGCTGTTTTTGTGGGCATTCGAGGCTGCCGGCACCATTATCGACACCCAGATCGGTGCATCCATGGCAATGGTTTACGATCCTATCTCGGGCCATGAAGTAACACTGTTCGGCGACTTTCTCGGGCGTTGGGTAAATTTTCTGTTTATGGCGTCTGGCGGTCTTTTATTTCTGTCTGTCGCCGTACTGAAAAGTTATGCGATATGGCCGGCATTTGAATCTATCCCGAATCTGCAGCAAGCCACGCTTGATCTGTTCCGACACGAGTTTGGACGCTTTGTAAAGCTGATACTGATGATAGCCTCTCCAATAATGGTGGTGGTATTTATGGTTGATTTGTGTATGGGAATAATCAATCGCTTCGCCAAGCGACTGGATATTATTTTTATATCACTGGCTTTGAAAGGGGTTGCCGCGTTGTTGTTGCTGGTAATCCTGGTGCCCAGCATGGTCGATATACTGATGACTCAGCTTGAATTGCATCG
>CAYMFQ010000443.1:0-2960 GCA_964389335.1 uncultured Granulosicoccaceae bacterium | reverse complement strand
AACGGTGGGAGGACAACTCCGTTGAACGAACATGCCGCTCATGCATGCCGCATAAAAGCCTAAGCACGATAGTTCGTTGATCGGGGATCAACTCCCACCAACGAACGGTGGGACAAACGCAACGCACAACCCTGCTGTTCACGCATGCCCTGCCCCACTCAAAGCACTACGCTCGCGCACCAGAAACAACCTACTCCCCTCATTCTGCGCAAGCTCAATTGCCTTGTCATACGCTACACGTGCCTCGTCAACCCGCCCGGCCAGCACAAGCACTTTAGCGTTGGCCGCGTAAAACGGCTGAAAGTTTTTCAATTCATCGGCAAGCTCTTCAAGTTTCCCTAGTGCTAAATCGACCTGTCCAAGATTCGCCATAACAACCGCCCAGTTTAGCGCAACAACCGGTGTCGGCTCGTGCACCCACAAGGATCCATACAACAACGATATCTGTTTCCAGTCCGGAGCCAGGTCAGCCATATGACAATCAGCAATCGCCGCCTTAATCTGATACGGCCCGGGACGTCCGCGCTCCACAGCTTGCGCCAGCAGGCTCTGTCCTTCGGTGATTTTGTGCGTGTCCCACAAACTTCGATCCTGCCGCTCCGGAGGAACGGTGGCGCCGTCAGCACCGGTCCGAGCCGCACGACGCGCTTCAGTTAAAAGAACCAGCGCCAGTGCACCTTCTATTTCAGGATCGTCGGGCCTTAGTCTATCCAGCAGCCGCAGCAGGAAAATTGCCTCGCTGCAAAGATCCCGATCAGTGGCATCTTCAGTGACATAGCCTGTGGTAAAGATCAGGTAGATTGTGGACAACACCGAATCGAGTCGCGCCGGCCAGATGTCCTGACCAGGAATTTCAAACTCTACATCCGCCTCTCGTAGCTTCTCCTTAGCCCTTGAGAGTCGCTGCCCCATGGTACTGTCTTTATCGAGGAAAGCCGCAGCGATCTCCCTGGTGGTCAGATGACAGACTGTGCGCAACGTCAACGCAACGCGAGACTTTTCTTCAAGCACCGGGTGGCAACAAGCAAATATGAGCCGGAGCCTGTCATCAGGAATTGGCTCTACATCAATCGTTTCAAACTGGGATGGGTGCAGTGTCATGTATTGATCGGTCTTGTTGACGTCTCGCTGATTTGCACGAATTCTGTCGATCCCCTTGTTCAACGCCACCTTCATCAGCCAGCCAATCGGTGAATGCGGGAGACCCGAGCGTCCCCAATGCGACATGGCCGAAATCAGTGCATCCTGCAACGCATCTTCAGCGAGCTGAATATCCCCCAATCGGGCGACAAGCCCTGCCATCAGCCGTCCCCGATCGCGATGTATGACTTCTTCAATCGCCTTGTTGATCGCGATCGGGGTTGTACTTGTGGTTCCACGTGCTGTCATGGATTATCCGGCAGGGTTGTAATCCATCATTGCCCGTACTTCAACGGTGCCGAATGCAGCCGAAGGAATCAGCTCGGCGTACTTTATGGCAGAATCCAGATCCGCCACATCAACAACGTAGTACCCACCAAGGTATTCGCGAGTCTCCGCAAACGGCCCGTCCATGGTTTCGGTTTTACCTGCCTTGATGCGAACTGACGTGGCCGTCTCCGGCTCCTTCAAACTCTCCCCGTCGACGAGAACTCCATCCGCCTTCATCTTCTCATTCGCAGCGAAAAAGCCTCCCATCATCGCCTCAAACTCTGGAGTACCGTAAGTTGGTTGCAGCTCTGGATTGTTGTAAATCAACAGCATATATTTCATGTTATTAGTCCTTTTAGAATATTGATTGAAAGACTGAAATTGCGCGCAGTAGCGGCGTTGCTACCACGCAGACTCCTATGCGCTCAGTATATTAACCGCAAGGCAGATCATCAAAATGACTGTCGCCAGCATGTTCGAACCGTTACCGACGTACCGTAACACGTGCGCCGCATTATCTTTCTTTAGCCCGAACGGATGCGCCACCCGCCCCAGCAACATCAGCGCGCCGGCGGCATGCAGGTACATTCCTGGAGCGCCGATCCCTTCTGCCAGCATCATCAGGATGAGCAAAAAGGTCGACCACTCAGCACAATTGCCGTGTTGACGCACACGCAGCAGCAAATCTGTATCCCCGCCGTCGCCGATAGACTGGCCCAGGGCGGCACGCTTCGCCGTAACTCGCATCCACAAAATCATGTAGATAACCGCGATAGCGAGACCATAAATGGGTGTGACAGTGAATATCATGGAAAATGTCCTTTTTTGGTTATTGGCACCTCTAGGACGTCCGTCGTTTTGGTTTTTCTACATCAAAAAAAATATTTTTTTGAAATCCTGTCTTTTGAGCGAAATCTCATCTGGCCTATCCCGGCGAAGTATCGACAAACATCCACTGGGGAACGCCGGTTCTGCTGGTTCGGGCGCCAACGAATAACCGTGGTGTGCGTCAACGCACGGCCCTCGAGGAGCCGTTAGGTAAAGTCGAAGCATTCGAGGCCGACAGCAACTTTGCAATTCTCACTGTCAACGCCAACAGCAGTATCGAAGAAATTCATGTTTAATCGGATAGTAAGCAAAACTAAGAAGCCGCCGCCTGTCAGACTCAACCCCGAGCAAGATGCTTTCCTCGGCTCTGCAATTCAGGAGTTCAACATAAAGCGAGCACTCGCACTCGAAAAATATGGTTTTGACAAGTACTCCTGGTTCTTCGATCAGGAATCAGGCGAATTCCAACTTAAGGATGGAGCCCGAATCGTACACACGGCCGAAGGTCAAATAGCCGGCTCATATTTCAAACCAGATGGAAGCTGGGAGTGGGCGTGGAACAACCCCAACTGGAAAAAGGCATTTGTGCGGGATTCACAACTTGTCAAGGAATACGGTAAAAGCGAACGCATCCGCTATTTCACCGATGGAAAAGTAAGTATCGGCAACCTTGAGTTCGGTGCATACCTCACAGCAGTCGGTGTCAAGCTCTCTAAGTCAGA
>CAYMFQ010000442.1:1389-2969 GCA_964389335.1 uncultured Granulosicoccaceae bacterium | reverse complement strand
TGTTAGTTACACTGTTCTGAAACCGTACGAAAATAGCGGCTGCCGTTGAGCTTTGTCTTTCCGGCATCGTTGGACAATTCGTATTCAGAGACCTGACCGTCGTTGAATTTTAACGTGAGAATTGCCTCACCATCGGCGCCGGTCAGTATATTCCATTTTCCGTGACCATTTCCGCTTCCACCGATGTATCCAAATCCACCAACAGCATCAAATGAGGAAGATGAACTATTACTTGAGTAAAACGATTTGTCAGAACACAAATGCATTTCATGTCGGCTACTGTAGGATGAATAGGAACCGTAGATTTGGCCGGAGGAATCCGTGTATGGTGTGCCACTGCTGCCTGACGATTGCAGATAGGTGAGTGTTCTGCCGGCAAGCGCCTGACGCCACTCCGGTACATGTGGTGATTCCTGTGGTACGGCAAATTGCAGGCTTGCGGCTATCGATTTAACTAATGTCGTTTGTTGTTGCCCGTATTTCTCAGTGCTTGTCAACGCGATAATCGTCACGCTTCTACCGTACGGGTTGATGATGCCCGCAATATACGCCTTAGCGCTCTGGCCGTGAAAGTAACCGGAAAATTCCGCTGCCATGCCTTCCGCACCAATGCGTTCAAACGGACCACTTCTGTTTAAGGCAATATTGTCTTCTATCCAACCTGCATCGGCCGCGTCACGCAATTGCTCGATGGTACGTGCCGGATTCAGCGTCAAGCCTACCAGGCCAGGCTCGGTGTTATGGGCGAAAATCATGTAGTCCCCATCTTCCTGGCCACGCCAGCCATCAGGGGCAACAAAGGTGATACCGAGGTAGGGAAAATCCACTTTTCCGGTGATGGCGGATTGTGCCTGGGGCAATATAGCTGACAGTACCAGAGCGAGCATAACCAGGCTGCCTGCGGTGTATTTTCGTACGTCCATTGTACATTCCTGTTTGATTATGAATCATGTCAGTAGGGATTCAGTCATTTGATCTTACCTGTTTTCTCGTGGTTTTTGCAGTGATTGCTCTCCACGGACTTATTGGTTTACATCCTGTGGTTGCGTGCTTTAGAACGTTTCAAAATGGATTTGGGAAATTGGTACACCGGCTGTCTCAAGTCCGCTTTGTAGTGTGGCCACGAATGCTACAGGCCCACACAGCAGATAATGCGCTGTGCTACCGGCATTCAGGTTCAGCAGATCCTCAGTTGTTATACGTCTGTCGACGTCAAAGTCCACTCCCAGTCGATCCTCCGCACCGGGCTGTGTGTAATAAACCTGTGTTTTGATGTCTGCACTGGTCAGAGCCCGTACTGCTTCGCCCAAAGCGTGCACAGATCCGTTTCGGGCACTGTGTAAAAACCATACGGGATGATTTCCGCCAGACAGGCTGATTTCCTCCAGCATCGCCAGCAGCGGCGTGATGCCCACACCTGCACTTACAAGCACCACCGGAGTTTGTTGCGCAGGCAGCGTAAATTCACCGGTTGGAGTGCCGGCTTCAATCGTATCGCCCGGTGCCAGAGTGTCGTGCATGAAGCGGGATATCAGGCCCTGTGCTTCTCGCTTAATACTCAGGCGATAAGTTTCTCCATT
>CAYMFQ010000442.1:0-1289 GCA_964389335.1 uncultured Granulosicoccaceae bacterium | reverse complement strand
CCAGACAGGTGTAGCAGGCTGCCACTTTTAAAATCAATAAATAACAATGCCACTTTGGGATTGTTAAGCAGATTGCCAATGGTATTGAAAAAGTTGTTACCAGCATAATCAGGTATGCGCAGATGCGTGTTATCGACTACCTGCACAAAACCCGCTTTGCCACCACGATGCGATGCATCGTATCCGTTAGCTCGAGCGTGTGTTCTTTCGTGTTGTCCACTGCCTATGAACAACGTATCGGATGCCTTGATTAATTCTATTTGTTGCACACTCAGCGTCGCAGAACGCACAGGTGGTAGTGGATTTGCTATTACACGGTGCCACTCGCGCTCGTTGATGTACTGCGGACAGTTGCCAAAAGACTGGCCAACATCAATTGAATAACCGTCTGCAGTCGGTTGCAGATAGCCATTCATGCGGTTGCGCCGTCGAGTCGCCAGTTCAATGCCTACCATACCGACGCTTGTGCCATCGTTAAACGCTGCGGCCAGCGGATCACTGCTATCAACGGTTGTGTTTAGCAACAGACGTTTAGCGTCAGGGGAACGAATGAACCCGTCCTCACCGTCGATAGCTGTAATCCACGGTTGCTGCTGTTGGTCCGCACCCGCAACAACAATAAACGGCAGTGATGTGAAAAAATGACGGTGTTGATCCGGCATATGATCGCGAATAAATCCGCCAACGCGTTCGGCCAGATCGGTAACACCGACACGTTGTTGCGCTTCCACTTCTCCTGAGTGGAACGGAGAGTCTTTAACGTTCATGGTATTGCCCCGTGGTGTTGCAGCTTAACCTGCTTCAGGTAAAGGCGTCGCTGCCATGCCCACAAAGTGCGGCTGCTGTTCGATTTGTGTGAGCCACGCGCGAATATTAGGGTAGGGATCGAGGCTGACACCGCCTTCGGGTGCGTGAGCAATGTAGCTGTAGCCCGCCACATCAGCCAGGGTGATGCGGTCGCCAACCAGGTAATCGGTACCATCGAGCAGACCATCCATCACCTTGAACAGGGCATGCGCTTTGTTCTTTGCTGCGTCGTGATCAAGCGGTGCACCAAACACTGTTACCAGCCTTGCTGAGCACGGCCCGGCGGCGATTTCACCGGCGGCAATCGATAGCCAGCGTTGCACCGCCGCGCGATCCTCGGGTGTCGCGCCAATCCAACTGGCTGTATCGGCATATTTCTCGGCCAGGTAGGTAATGATGGCGTTTGAATCGGACAGAATAGTGCCGTTGTCATCGATAGCGGGGACCTGCCCGAACGGGCTCATAGCGAGGTAGTCCGGCTG
>CAYMFQ010000441.1:0-3011 GCA_964389335.1 uncultured Granulosicoccaceae bacterium | reverse complement strand
GCCAGGGCCGGCCTGCTACGGGCGTGGAGGAATAGAGCCGACAGTCACTGATGCCCACCTGGTTCGCGGGACACTGCAATCGCAGTCCTTTCTTGGCGGCAGGATGTCGGTGGATCGCGATGCCGCAACGCAGGCGCTGTCAACGCTTGCACATTCACTGGATTTAACGACAGGTGTGCTGGCAGACAGCGTCATTAGAATTGCCGAGGGCAATATTGTTCGCGCCATTCAACAGGTATCGACTGAACGAGGTCTCGACCCACGCGAGTTTATACTCGTACCGTTTGGCGGCGCGGGCCCGTTGCACGCTGCACGGGTGGCAGAGGAACTGGGTATTAACACCATTCTGGTGCCACAAAATGCCGGTGTGTTGTCAGCGGCCGGGCTGTTGATGTCCGATTACGTGCACTACCAGTCCCGCACACAACGATTGACGCTGGACGAAAACGCCACGGGGCAGATTCAGTCTATTCTCGCGCAACTGCGTGAACGCGCCACTCAGCATCTCGATGAGCTTGGGGTATCTGGCGAGATGCGCTACGAGCAAATACTGGAGATGCGCTATATAGGCCAGGCCTTTGAGCTTTCAGTAACACTGCCGCAGGATGTCGATCAACTCAACAGTGAGCAAATCCACCAGCTGTTCCGTAACGCACATCATCGTGTGTTCGAGTTTTCAAAACCACCTGAGGACCTGGTAGAAATTGTCTCTTATCGTGTCGGCGTACATGTACGCGTTGAACAATATCCATTCGCACCTTATACGCCTGCTCCCAACGGTGGCCAACAACGCACAATTGGTATTACCGAGAACGGTCGATCGATTGATTGCACAGTGCTGGCGCGATCAGACATCGGTGCTAACGGAATTGCGGGTTCGGCTTTGATCGAAGACGGTACTGCCACCGTGTACGTACCCGGTGGCTGGCATGCTCGCGTTGATACGGTTGGTAATCTGATTATGGAGTGCGAAAACCCATGACACTGTCCGCAGTCGATAATGCCATCATCAACCGCGCACTGGTTGCTGCCACACATGAAATGGGAACCAAACTGGTTCGATCAGCGCATTCACCGATTGTGCGAGAAGCGCAGGATTGCTCGGCGGCCATCATGAATGCAAAAGGTGAAGTCGTTGCGCAATCGGAGCTGATAGCGATTCAGCTCGGGTCGGTTGCCCATACCTTCGCACCTTGCCTTGAACGCTACCCAATCGAGGAAATCGTCGAGGGCGATTTCTTTATTAATAACGATCCGTACAGCGGTGGTCAGCACATACCCGACATCTTCCTGTTCACACCAATATTCTTTGCGCAGTCGCTGATCGGCTTCAGCGCATCAGTAGTACACCACATCGACCTCGGCGGTGGAGCTGCCGGCCTGAATCCGACCGCTGCAGATATACACCAGGAAGGCATTGTAT
This sequence comes from uncultured Granulosicoccaceae bacterium, assembly GCA_964389335.1. GTDB lineage: Bacteria > Pseudomonadota > Gammaproteobacteria > Granulosicoccales > Granulosicoccaceae. The sequence continues at coordinate 1,588 of CAYMFQ010000441.1, read as the reverse complement.
TTCCACCCAGTAAATACAACATCGATCGCGACTGGAACGGTGGACCACTAGCGCGCCTGATTGCCGCCAATGTGCGAATGCCAGACGCCACCATCGGTGATATCAATGCGCAGTTTGCCGCCAATGCTATTGGCGTAAAGCGAGTCACCGCACTCGCACAAAAATATGGTGTAGCGGACCTGAATGCTGCAATGGATGAAATGCTCGACTACTCCGAACGCCGAATTCGAGCGGCAATTCGCAATTTGCCGGACGGTGACTATCACGGCGAAGCATTCATTGATGATGATGGTCTGGGCAGTGCACCACTACCCATCAGGGCCCAGGTCAGCATCAGCGGAGAAACTATCGCAGTTAACTATCAGGGAACCTGTGATCAGGTAGGCAGCAACATCAACAACCCGTTTGCCTCTACCTACTCGTCTACCATTGCATGCCTGAAGTCAGTATTGACTGACCCCGACATTCCGTTCAACGATGGCGTATCGCGAGTGATATCAGTGGAAGCGCCATTGGGTTCAATTTTAAACCCGCGGCCACCGGCACCGGTACGTGCTCGATTGCTGCCCTCGAATCGGCTATTCAATGCAGTGATGAAAGCACTGGCATCTGTCGCACCAGACAAAGTGATCGCCGAAGGATTCGACACCACCACATCGATTTGTCTGAGCCAGCTCAGCGCCGATGGCTACAACATCTATCTTGAAATTCTCGGCGGAGGCTATGGTGCCGGCAGTGACAACGATGGTTGCGATGGCGTCGATTGCCCGCTGTCCAACTGCGCCAACATTCCACTGGAAGCAATCGAAATGGACTACCCGTTTCTACGTGTGGAAAACTACCAGCTACGCGACGGTACCGCGGGCCACGGACGAACCAAAGGCGGCATGGGGTTGGAGAGGGCCTATAGAATCCTTGCAGAGAACGTACAATTTTCAACCTACTGTGACCGATTCAAGATCGGCGCACGCGGCTTGTTCGGTGGTGCAGATGGCGCACCCGCTGAATCGATGATTAAACGCGGAGACGAGACGATTAAACTCGGATCCAAAGTAGGCGTGCCACTACAACAAGGTGATCTGCTAATCATTCGCACCGGAGGTGGTGGTGGATACGGCACTGCAGATCCGTAAATACACTTTGGAGGAAAACACAATATGGGTATTCTGGTGTTATACATGGTGAAGTATCACAACGACCAAAAGGCGGGCATGGTCGCCAACGCCGAGCACCGTGATCGTGCAGAAATACACCGCAAAGCAATAGCAGATTTCGGCGGTCGACCGATCGCGCAGTATGGATCTTACGGCGAGTACGATATGGTCTACATCTACGAAATGCCGAACGAGCAGGCACTGGCTGCAAACTTACACCTGACAGACTCCCTTGGACTGGCCAAATACTGTAAGACCGTACCGTTGATGGATATGCCCGATTTCGTCAAATCACTGGAACTGGCTAACGATACGGAAACGGAATACACCGGCGCAGGTGGTTAACTCAGCGGTTAAAGCCCGGGTAATTTATCCACAAATATTTACCGATAAATCTCAGACAATTGAATCGAAAACTGCAGCGACTCTATCGA
>CAYMFQ010000440.1:0-3011 GCA_964389335.1 uncultured Granulosicoccaceae bacterium | reverse complement strand
ACCGTGTAGGTAAATCAACTGTGGTGCTTCACGCTACACTGCCGTAAGGACACGTCATACTGGAGCGAGACAGTGACCAGAAAAACCCTCGTGATTTTGAGACCATTACCGTGGTTGATGATCTGTAGCTCTTTCGAATCTTCTTTTACTCCCACACCTGCTTCCTGCATAACTTTCTAACGCTGTGAACGCAGTCTATCTGGCTATTTGGAGTAGCTTTTGTTCCGTCGTGACAGTGATTAACACCACTGTTACAGTGGTTAACAAGAACCGCAACAGTTCTCTCTGTAAATCGCGATAACGGATTTCAAGTGCCTTAGGTAGAATCCAGAGAATACCTAAAAGCGCGAATAAGAAAGACAATATAGTTTGGGGAGAGAAAAATGAAACGATGGATGAAACCGATCTACACAGGCTTTCGCGACATTGGTGTGATGGGAGATATACTCTCGAAATGGAGCGCGATGGATATCTTGCCGACCATGGATATGGACAACATCACACGTCTTGACCAGGACGATTATGTGGCTGGAGTTATTGGTCTAAAACCGGTGGATTTAATCCTAATGGATCTTGATGCATTCGGTGTCGAGAAAGCACGTTTCCTGGTCTTTCTGACTCACTGTTTTTCTCCTCAAACTCCATTGGTATTGATTACTGAAAAAAGTCTGCCAGAAGCCATTCGGCAATCATTGTGTGCCGGTCAGGTGCTCGGCATCATTGAGCTCAAAGGCTCTGTCGGTGTGATGACCAGCGCATAGAAATCAGAAAAGGAGAAGATTCATGTTGACCAAAGAACAGGTGTTATCTGCCAGCGAAGATGAGTTCATGACTGATGCGCAACTGGCCTATATGAAAGCTCAACTCTTGCTGATGAAAGAGCAGTTACTCGGGAGTGATACTGAATCAATTGAGCCCGGACGTCCAAGCGATCCGTTGGATCAGGCACAACAGGAAATGCAGTTCCTGGTGCATCTTCGAAAGAAATCGCTCGATACGGATTTACTCAGCGAAGTGGAAAAAGCGTTGTATAAAATACAGTATGGCGAATATGGGTTTTGTGAGATCAGTGGCGAGCCGATCGATATCCGCCGTTTGCTGGCTAGTCCCACATCACGTACAAGCATAGAGGAACAGGAGAGGCTTGAGCGTAACCAGCTAATGGCTGGCAGTTGAGGGTGGTGGCATTTTGTCCGAGTTAGCACGATTCCGATAGATCAAACTATAATTCCTCACTACCGAGGGGGGATTACCCCCTCGAAATCCGCCAGCCTGACAGCGTGTCGGCTGGCTGTGTGGCAGCATCTGCTCCATGCATCAATAAGCCGATTATCCACCGGCAGCAGAAAATCACCATCGCTTGATGAAGGTGCATATTCCGGAGCAAGTTGAACAGTGATTCCGGGCGGTCGAAGGTGAACACCGATTCCGTCTCCGGTACAGCTGTTCATCTTCACCGGAATACGCAGAAGGTTCCAAGATGCGCTGTGGGCGCAACTGTCTGCATACACATGCCGGTAGGCTTCTTAGGAACTTGTTATGCGCCGCTTTCTGCATTTTGAGCCTCTCGCGGTATCTACGCTGATGATTTGCGCGCATGAGTTTGTTTCTGTAGGTGACTTGATAACGCGCTGATGCTCATCTACGAGCTTGCATGCGCCTTTCTTAAGCGCACTTTCCGCAGTAGATATCCCCCTGTCACATCTACTGCAAATAAAACTTAGTTTACCGTGGCCGCACAACTGAAGAATCAATTTGCTTCGGAGGGATTGCACATTAAATATAGTGTTTTACAGGACTGACAGTCTATGGAAAAGCGCGAGTGTCGCAAGCGACCATGTGGATAATTGGTGAAAACCAAACAGCGAATTTTCACAGCTTATCCACATTCACTCACTCCCCTTTTAAAATCGTCGCTTACGTCCGTGATTTGTTGCCTCTAACTTCAACGCTGGTAGTCTTCACCGACACCTTGCAGTAACTCTTTAATTTCTTGCTCGGTGGCATCCTGATAGATTTTGGTAGTGGCGGCAGACTTATGACCAAGAACATTTTGAACAGTTTTTAAGTGTTCATTGCGTTCGTGAAGCAGTTTAGTGGCGAGCGTCCGTCTGCCAGAGTGGCTACTGGCGCGGTCAATGCCCGCCCACTGTCGAAGCATTGTGGTGATATGATCCTGTGGGGTAACGGTGCTATAAAATCCCCTTTTTGCGATAGCATCAGCGGATCATTTGGTTTTAATGCCTTTTCAATACGAATATCAAGATAGCGTGAAATAGCCGTAACGAGCGCTTAATCTGCCAGGGGTAACTCCCGGGTTGTGCCACCAGGGCGTTTCTGCTCTGGATAGTAGTCTTCGACTTCCAGAGTTTTTCCATCGTGCGCATTCTGAGCAATTCTCTCAACCAGGCATTCGAATTCAACCACCGCTACCCGTACACCGACAATTGCAAATCTGCTCATCACTCAATTCTGTCTACCATTTCCTGAGTCACCAGGCAAACGCCATTGTCAGTTCTTCTAAAGCGTGCGGCATCCAGCTCTGGCTTATGGCCAATTCTCATGCATTCGAGAATATTCACACCGCGATCAACAACGACATTTTTTAGCTTCGCCCGTCTTCCTACCGTCACATTCGGCATAACGACAGCTTTGATTCAGGCTGCCGCAAGAGTGCAAGAGTGACATTTTACCTGAGAGAATAGTAAGCTCCTGAAAATCCGGGAGCCTGAAACGACGCAGCCACTACTCACCAAAGAACTGATTGCACTGCCGCGTCTTAGCTTCTCGTCATGAACAAATTTCGCTGGCGGTGTCAATTCCTGGTATGTCCAGATTGGCTATGTTTGATCATTGATGTCCAACTCAGGTTTAAAATCTGTGAGATCTAAATTGGCTTGCCAGAATGTATCAATGCGACATCGCGCCAATAAGGTCTATCCGGTACAACGACAGATATGCTAGTGTACTGGAACAAATAAAGTGATCATATGGCCGCTGCCTTTGCACGC
>CAYMFQ010000439.1:0-3020 GCA_964389335.1 uncultured Granulosicoccaceae bacterium | reverse complement strand
TTATCCAGAGCCTGATTACCACCTGTAAACTGCATGGCATCAATCCGTATACCTATCTGGTCGATGTGCTGCAGAGAGTACAGATTCATCCCAATAGCGAAATTGCTCAATTGACCCCGAGACTGTGGAAACAACATTTTGCTGACGATCCGCTCAGATCAGATCTGGAGATAGATACAAGATACGTCGTTTAATGAACGCTTACATAGGCAAAAACTTGCATAGCGTGCCGTTCGCTGTACCGTGAGGCTGCCAACCACTTTCCCGCTGCCTGATCAGCCGCCCGTCGAGTGCCGAAGCCCGAAACTACGGCTTAGAATGAACGCTTACATAGTGGCAGCACCAAGCAATTATTGGGTAACCATCACCTTACTCTGCAAAATCAAGGTGCAGCTGGTAACGATCGTGGATCGGGAAATTACGCTCGCGAACGCTCGGCGACCAATTCATGAAAGTCTTCATTCTGACTTTGTTTGAATGGCTTCAGCCCAAAATCATCAATGATCATCAGCTGTGTGCAGGCCAGTGTTTGCAGCTTTCTATTGCGCGTTCTGTGGTTCTGGCGGCATTTGATCTGGGCCAGCAATTTTGTCTGAGTGGTAAACAGCAGATCGATGCTGATACCGGCTGGGCGGTCAAACAATCAAGTTTGAGGTGGTGTTTGCGTCATCCAGAATTAAATTGCGTGCTTGAGTTAAATGCCAACGTTCAGGGGTGACAAAAAAAGGCCACTATATGAAGTGGCCTTAATTCGGGTAGGTCTGACCTATGCTGTTGTTAACTCGCTTGCAGTTGGCTTGGTCGTGCCGCCGACCAAGTCGAGGTCTTCTATGCCGGGGTAAGCAAACTGCTTCTGGATGGTGGCCGGGTCCAGGCTGGCTAGGCTTGCCAGGGTCGCAGTCGTGCGTCGTAGTGGTAGTTTGCTGGCCACTTTGCGGTGCTCTGCGATCGGGCGACGTAGCCAGAACATGCCGTCGGGATGATGGCTTCCACTTTTGACGTTAAGCATTGGGTAGAACATTGCATCAAAGCGACTGGTATTGCCGTCAGCCGTTTTCATCTCGGCAGAATCCGCCGGACTCGAGATAATTGCGCAGGCCAGGAACAGCTCCACGCCATCCTGACGGCAACGAATCACGGCTTCGTCATTGACTTTGATTGCGAGTAGCTTCTCTTGTGCTTGCTCTGCATCTTCGGGTGTGTCAAAGATATAGCGGAACTCTTCAGCCATTACGGGTTCGTATTTGGCACTTGCGGTAACGCCGGCAAAGCGAAGAAACTCCATCGGGTCTCTAGATTTGAACAACTGCTTCCCACCACTGTCTTCGTAGCGGGTCAGCGGTTGCTGACTCAGTGCCGTCATCATGACCAGATTGGTATTTGTGCCTTTAATCATCTGGAGTGCTTCGAGAATAATCTTGTCCATTGCCTGGTAACCGCGCAACACGGCATCCTGGTACTCGGCTTGTTCAGCGGCGTCCGGCTTCAATTTGAATGAGTCGGGGTCCATGTTGCGCCAGTGGTAGTGCTGCAGGTGCGCCGTGGAATTGAGGAACAGCGTTGAGTAATGCGGTTTGAGCGATGCCCAGCCCGAGCGGAACAAATCCCACATCAGGCGGTCCAGAATCATCGCACGACGCCAATGAAACTTGCCGCCAGAGGTACGCTCGCTCAGCAGTTGTTTGACTGTGCGTTTCATCGTCTCGAACGACAGGCCGTTACGCAGCATGAACCAACCAAACTTAAGGTGATCGGAAATGGTTAGTGGCACATCGCTTCGGGTGTACTCCTGAACGCTGGTTTGGATGTAGCGACAGAAGTGCTCAAAATCTTTCTCGGGAAATGGCTTAAAGCCAGTAGACCATGGGTCCGGAATAATGGCGCCGTTAACGCTTTTGCCGTACACACCGGCATTCATGCTGCCGCAGATCCAGACGCGCTTGCCGGCTTCTGAGGCGACATCCCACAGACGAGGCGCGCGCAGTTTGTGGCCATCACCAAGGTCGTAAATGCCATGCTCTTTGAACGTCAAGCCACTGTGAACAGTGACCCACTGGATCCAGGGCTCAAGTGACGCTTCAGGCTCTTCGGCGTCGGTGACAATGATGGTCGATTCGTCGTGAAGTTGCTTAAATCCTGGCAACTTGCCTTCGTCCATCCATTGCTCGATTAGATGGGGGGTCAACTCATTAAATTCGAGGACGACAACGGAGGATTCTTTCAATGTACTTTCTCGCAAAACAATACGGCTTGGGCCGGCACTATAGCAGCGTTGCCACTTCATGCCTACCGCGCAAACGTGTACTAGTGAAAAATGTCGGTTATCGCGATGAAAGTGTTGCATCCCACATTAATAGGTGATCTGCACCGCAATCTGGGTCTATTAATTCTGCGCCAAATTGTTACAGAAAGCAGCACCATGCGAGACGGTTTAGATCAGGGTGGTATCGGCTTCTTAATTGTTGATAGTTCTTGTTGCGAGGTGTTAGAGGTTATCGTTTAGGGCAAACTGGTGTGACCAATAGCTGACTCAGTAAGGGGAGCATGGTTTTTCTCTGCTCGCATCCAAGCGGCCCACTGACTGAGTTCGAAGCGCTGGTGCTTGATGTGGAGCCGGCACCCAGACGCACGGCGTCAGTTTATCAATATCGTCAAGTCGGTAGGGAAAGACCATGACGTCAGCGGCATCATCGCCACTCGTGCGGTGGCGTGGTACAAGCCACTCTATGCGCTGGAGACAAAGATCAAGCACCTGAGTGCTGATGAGAAATACCAGCAGCGCCAGTTGCACGCCGTGCCACACTGGCAGCAGTTTCTGGCCTGGGCGAAACAACTGCAAAGCGAAGGCGTGCAACACGCACCAACTCGAGAGGCGTTGCAGTATCTACTCAATCACGCCACAGAATTGCAGCGCTACTGTGACGACGGCAGACTGCCGATGACTAATATCCGCGCCGAGCACGTGGCAAAAACCATTGCAGTGGCTCGGAAGAATTTTCTGTTTGCGGTATCCGTTACAG
>CAYMFQ010000438.1:0-3033 GCA_964389335.1 uncultured Granulosicoccaceae bacterium | reverse complement strand
CACTTTTATCTGATACACCGACTACTGCACTGGCCACCACTGTTCCGCCGCTACCATCGGCTACACCACAACAATGTTCATATCGGACCGTGGTCCGGTATGTCGATGCATCCGGTTGAACACGTGTTGTACATATCGTCGGTGCTGGCACATTTTGTTATTCCAACCCATCCGGTCATTGTGCTGCTGCATCTGTACACACGCTGCATGGCGCCGGCCTTTTCACATTCAGGCTTCGAAAAGCTTATCGTCAAAGATAAAACCGTCACCGAGGCGGCCGACTTTCACCATCAGCTGCACCACCGTTACTACGAGTGCAACTACGGCAATGTGGACGCGCCGTGGGACCGATGGTTCGGTTCCGTGCACGATGGCTCGGACGAGGACACCGCCAAAGTCCGGGAGCGCCGCCGTCGCATGTACCAGAACCGGCAGGTGCCGAGCTAGCGCTCACTCGGCTTACTGCGGCGCACCTGCCCCGGGGCTTGACCTTCCAGCAACTGGAAGCACTATAAGGTCTGTAACTCACAGACGGACAGCTTGTGTCTCACACCCTTAAATTGCCAGTCACCGGTATGTCGTGCGCCTCCTGTGTCGCACGCGTGGAGAGCGCTATTGCTGCCGTAGACGGTGTCGACAGTGCCTCGGTAAATCTGGCGACCGAAGCCGCCACTGTGTCAGTGGCCGCTGGCGACCGTGCCGATGCAGTCGCCGCTGACGTTATCGCCGCGCTGGACAAGGCCGGCTACCCGGTTCCGCAAACGACCAGCACCTTATCTGTACAGGGCATGCACTGCGCGTCCTGCGTCAAACGTGTGGAAGACAAACTTCACACGGTCGCGGGCGTGACCGACGTCAATGTAAATCTGGCAACCGAAACGGCAACCGTTTTACACACGGGTCCCTCACCGCAACAAACCGATGCCATCCTTATAGCCGCCCTGGCCGACGCCGGTTACAGCGCCAGCGCTGCTAGCATCGGCGCGGGCACCGGCAGTGCGCAGCGCAGCCAGCGCAAAGCTGACGAAGCACAGGAACTACGTCGTGCCACCTGGTTTGCGGCGCTGTTGACCGCACCGGTATTCATTGTCGAAATGGGATCACACTTTATACCCGGCATGCACGAGCTGATCGGCAACACCATCGGCCACCAAACCAGCTGGCTGATACAGTTTGTATTGACCACACTGGTACTGGCGATCCCCGGCAGACGTTTTTTCAGCAGTGGCATCCCCGCACTGCTGTCGGGCAAACCGGATATGAACTCACTGGTTGTCCTTGGCACCGTAGCCGCCTGGGGTTACTCGGTAGTGGCGCTGTTTGCCCCGCAACTGTTTCCAACCGGCACACGTGCCGTGTATTTCGAAGCGGCTTGCGTTATCACCACACTGATACTGGCCGGTCGCTACCTCGAAGCCCGCGCCAAAGGCCGCACCGGTGCCGCCATTGAACGGCTGATCGGCCTGCAACCTTCCACCGCACTTGTTGGTGCACAGCGCGATACCGCCGCAGAAGTGCCCATCACAAACATTGCAAGAGGCGATACCATTCATGTCCGCCCGGGTGAACGCATCGCTGTCGATGGTGAGGTCATCAGTGGCAACAGCTACGTTGACGAAAGCATGATTACCGGCGAACCAACGCCGGTCGCCAAGGATACCGGCGCACAGGTCGTTGGCGGCACCATCAATGGCAACGGTGCACTGAGTTTCACCGCCACTGCAGTGGGCGAGCAAACGGTGTTGTCACAAATTATTCAGCTGGTTGAAAACGCACAGGGAGCAAAACTGCCGGTGCAGGCGCTGGTTAATAAAATCACCGCGGTGTTCGTACCGGTGGTTATTGCTCTCGCTATTGTTACCGTCGCTGTGTGGCTACTGGTTGGTCCCTCCCCTGCGCTGGCGCTGGTAGCAGGCGTGTCGGTGCTGATCGTGGCTTGTCCGTGTGCAATGGGTCTTGCAACGCCAACCTCAATTATGGTCGGTACCGGGCGCGCTGCCGAGCTGGGCGTACTGTTTCGACGGGGCGAGGCACTACAGTCGCTGCAATCGGTAGACATCGTAGCCTTTGATAAAACCGGCACATTGACACAGGGTCGACCCGAGTTAACCGAAATACATATACAGTCTGGCTGGGACCAACAACAAGTGTTATCAATGGTTGCGGCCGTTGAGGCATCGTCGGAACACCCGGTCGCACGTGCGCTGGTTCGAGCCGCCAACACTGATGCAAATGCTCCCGTGCAAAACTTCCAGGCCATCACCGGTATGGGTGTCAGCGCAACAGTCGGTGAACATCAGGTAGTGGTCGGCGCTGATCGTTTTATGCAGCAACAGGGCCTGCAGCCCGACAGCTTCGGTACAGACGCCAGACAGTGGACTAAACAGGGACAAACACCAGTCTATGTTGCCATCGACGGTAAACCGGCTGCCGTACTGGGTATCGCTGACCCTGTTAAAGCCGAATCGCAAAAGGTAATAACTGCACTGCATAAACACGGTGTGCAGGTCGCGATGATCTCCGGTGATAATCAGGACACCGCAAACGCGGTGGCCGGCAAACTTGGCATCGACCACGTTATCGCCGGCGTCATGCCGGACGGTAAAGTCAATGCTATACAGCAACTGTGCAGCAACGACCGCAAGCTCGCGTTTGTAGGCGACGGTATTAACGATGCGCCGGCACTTGCCCACGCTGATGTTGGTATTGCAATCGGCAGTGGTACCGATGTGGCTATTGAATCAGCTGATGTTGTACTGATGTCGGGCAACCTGCAGGGGGTAGTCAATGCACTTGAGTTGTCACACAAAACCCTGCTTAACATCAAACAAAACCTGTTCTGGGCGTTTATATACAACGTTGTACTGATACCTGTCGCTGCAGGCGCCTTGTACTATGGCTGGGGTATATTACTTTCGCCAATGCTGGCAGCAGCGGCAATGGCATTATCATCAGTGTTTGTCGTTAGCAATGCACTGCGGTTGCGCAAAGCAGCGGGCTCAACTGTAACACCTGCCTCTGTTGAAACTTAAC
>CAYMFQ010000437.1:0-3035 GCA_964389335.1 uncultured Granulosicoccaceae bacterium | reverse complement strand
ACTAAACAACGCGTTACAGAAGGTTGCCCGAAACGTGCAGACGTAAATAGTAGCGACTGCACATATTCCTGCGGGGTCGCGTTTGTGACCGGCTGACGCTTTGTGGTGACCGGAGGTACTGGCTGGTACCATTGCTCTTTGGTCCCCGAAACCTCTGTCAGTTGAGTCTATCCGAACATCTAATTAACAGTCTGAGCATTGCTGTGATCGCACTTGATCGGCAGCGACGCATTGTATTGCTTAACCTGGCCGCGGAGTCGATGCTCGGCTGCAGCCGGCGGATTGCGCTCGGGCAACGCATCAACAAAATCTGCCCGTTGCCGGAAAGCCTGGTCACGCAGATTGATGCAGTGCTGCTGAATCGGCAAACACTGATTACCCGTCAGCTGGAAATACCCACCCGCAACATGCAAACCGCTATCGTCGATTGCATTGTTTCTCCAATGGACAATGACAACGACCATACCGACCCGCCGCTGGTACTGCTGGAACTGATCGATATCGACCGGCAACACAAAATTGCCCAGGAACGCGCCCTGTTCGAACAACAGGAGCGGTCGCAACGCATGTTGCGCGGCGTTGCCCACGAGGTACTGAACCCGCTTGGGGGTATTCGCGGTGCCGCACAGCTACTGGAGCAGGAACTCGGGCGCTCGAAGCTAACTGACTATACCGGTCTGCTGATCAAGGAAGCCGATCGCCTGCAAAACCTTATGCAAAAGATGCTTGGCCCGAACAAGCGGCCACAGATTAATGAACACAATATCCACGAGATTCTGGACTATGTCAGTCAATTGCTACTGGCCAACAATCCGGATAACGTAATAACCCGAACCGACTACGACCCGAGCATCCCGCAATTGCACTGCGATCGCGAAAAACTGATCCAGGTGTTTATCAACCTGTTTAGCAATGCCCTGCACGCACTGGCCTCGCGGGCTGATACCGAACACCCACCACAGGTAACCCTGCGTACTCGGGTTGAACGCAACTTCACCATTCGCGGCCAGCTTAAAAGACTCGTGTGTAAAGTACACGTCATCGATAATGGGCCCGGCCTCGACCCGGAACTGAAAGAAACCCTGTTCTTCCCGCTGGTATCAGGCCGACCCAACGGCACCGGACTCGGCCTTTCCATCGCACAGTCATTGGTGGTACAGCACGGTGGTCTGATCGAATGCCACAGCCAGCCGGGACGGACAATTTTTGAGGTGACGCTGCCAATAGAGGGACCTGCATCATGAACCACACCGTGTGGGTGGTTGACGACGACCAGTCGATTCGATGGGTACTGGAGCGCGCTTATCAGCGAGCGGATATTGGCGTCAACAGTTTCGAAAGCGCCGAAGAAGCGGTAGCAGCGCTGGCCAGTCATGCGCGTGCGCCGGACGCAATCATTTGCGATGTCCGAATGGCTGGCATGAGTGGTTTTGACCTGCTGGCCAAAGTGAAAGACGAACGCGACAGCGCGCCACCGATTATCATCATGACGGCGCATGCTGATCTGGATACTGCGGTTAACGCCTACGAAGGCGGTGCTTTTGAATACATACCCAAACCGTTCGACGTTAACGAAGTCATCGACACAACACGCCGCGCATTCAGCAACAACCACAGTAAAAAGAAAACCGTTGAGCGACCACCGGCCGGACAGTCAGACCTGATCGGTGAGACCCCGGCCATGCAACAGGTGTTTCGTGCTATCGGCAAGCTTTCGCGCTCGAACACCACGGTGCTGATCAACGGTGAGTCTGGTACTGGCAAGGAACTTATCGCAAGGGCCCTGCACCAGCACAGCAATCGATCGGATCATGCGTTTATCGCCCTTAACATGGCGGCTATTACACATGACCTGATGGAATCAGAGTTGTTCGGGCATGAAAAAGGCGCTTTTACCGGCGCCTCTGAACAGTATCGCGGCCGCTTTGAACAGGCCAATAACGGCACACTGTTTCTCGATGAAATTGGCGATATGCCAGCCAACATGCAAACACGGCTGTTGCGAGTTCTGTCTGAAAACCAGTTTTACCGGGTTGGTGGTCACACTGCGGTAAATGTCGATGTACGTATCATTGCCGCCACCCACCAAAATCTTGAGGCACTGGTCGAACAACAACTTTTTCGCGAAGATCTGTTTCACCGCCTTAATGTTATTCGCATCACCGCACCTGCCCTGCGCAACCGAAGTGCTGATGTGCCACTGCTATTAAAAGTATTTCTGCGTCGCGCCGCCGAGGACCTTGGCAGCGAAGAAAAGCGCTCCACTGAAGAGCTCGACAACTACCTCAGCGGTCTGAAATGGCCAGGCAATGTACGACAACTGGAAAACCTGGCACGCTGGCTGACTGTTATGTCCAGTGCGACGGAACTTCACATAGAAGACCTGCCGGCCGATCTGGCGCCATCGGCTGACAACCTGCCCGCCGACAACTGGCAGGAAGCACTGCAACAGTGGGCCAAAACCCAAATGCAGGAAAACCAGACCGGCATCGCCAAACACGCCACAGAACAGTTCGAGCGAACCCTAATCAACTGTGCCCTGGCCACCACTGGCAATCGCAAACAGGAAGCTGCCATCCTGCTTGGCTGGGGACGCAATACACTTACCCGTAAGATGAAAGAGTACGATATACAGTGAACGGCTTTACCACGCGGCACCCGGTTCGGATGATGTTAAACACCGGAATCATTTTGTTGCTGGCGATTGTTCTGAGTGCTGCACATAACCCGGCCACAGCATCCGATGCCGCATCACCTGCTGAAAAGCTCAGCGCCAACGCCTGCCTGCAACAACTCAACGACAACGACGAAGTGGTCGTCACCGCAGCCTTTCACGATGGCATCGGCGGCTTTGGCCAGTTAAAAGAACTTATCGCACGTAACCCATGGGGCAGCGTGAACGACACGACGCAACAGCAACTTGATCAGTTGATCGACGAACTCAGCCCGTTCCTAATCGTGACCTTATCAAAGCAACAGGCACTCGTGCTCGACGACCATCGTGATTTGATTAAATGGATACTGGTGCAGAGTAC
>CAYMFQ010000436.1:0-3087 GCA_964389335.1 uncultured Granulosicoccaceae bacterium | reverse complement strand
TTAAAGAAAAGCTGACGACGCGCGGGCCAACACTGGCAGAGTACTGGGGTAAACCTCAACACAATGAGGAATATGCGATGTCTATCCGACCGGTGCGTATACCGGCTGCCTCTATTTCGACTACAGTGCCTGCTCGTGTCGATGCAGATGCTGCCGGTATTGAGCGTCTGAGAAGATAACTTTATCTGAATTTTCGATGTGACAGCTTTAAAATCCGTTTGTTATCGTTACAGGGTCATTCATATGAAACGTTATAGCTGGCCTGCAGATCATTGGCACTGGCCGGTACCGTTGAGCCATCAGCATGGAGTACGTAGCGGTAACCTGGTGTTTACCGGCGGTCAGGCTGATCTTGATCATCACGGTAACGTTATCCACCCGGATGCATTATTGCCGCAGTGCCACAGTGTAGTTCGCTATACAAGCGCGATTCTGAATGATCTTGATGCATCCATGGCTGATGTGGTTCGGTGGGTGGTTTATTTTGTCGGCGATCATAACGATGAAAAAGCGATTCTCGACATTCTGGCTGACGCAACGCCGCGTGGGTGTCGGCCTACAGTGAGTACCATTTGCCTGCCGGCGCTCTGTTACCCCGGTATGCGTATTGAGCTTGAAGCGATTGCCTATTGCGCTGATCGAGACAAAGTTAACAGTGCCCGCGGTGAAGATTTACCGGCGTTACCCGAAGCGTTTTCTCATGCGGTGCGCTGCGGTGAACTGGTATTCACCAGTGATTGCTCTGCTATCGACGCGGATGGCGATGTGCAGTTCCCGGGAGAGTTAAATCAACAGACAACAGTCATGATGAAGAATTTGTGTCGAGCACTGGCACTGGTTAATGCAACGATTGACGATGTCTTGAAGCTCAATGTTTTTTACCTGGGCGATGGTACCGCAGAAAACTGGAGTGAACCTGCGCGCATTCGCGCTGACTACTTTACTGACCCCGGCCCTGCTGCTACTGGAATGGCCGTTGAGTCGTTTGCACAGCCTGGGCTAATGACCAAAATCGCGGTAACCGCAGGCGCGGGTGATCGATGTGATCGTGTGTTTGCATGGCCCGCAAATCACTGGAACTGGACAGAGACTCTGCCTTACAAACACGGTAATCGTTTTGGCCAGCTCATACATATCGGCGGACAGGTAGCACTTGACAGCAATGCAAAGGTACTGAAACCAGACGACATCGTTGAACAAACGCGTATCGCACTGCGCAATATAAAAGCAGTACTGGCAGAACTTGATGCCGATATTAATGACGTAGTAAAGGTAACAACCTTTTACCAGGGCAAGGCCAGTGCTGAAGCACTGCACGAAAACCTTGTGATTCGCTCTGATGCGTTTAAATCGCCCGGGCCTGCAACCAGTGGTATACCGATGCCGCATCTGGTTTATCAATCAATGCTGATTGAAATTGAAGTAATCGCAATCCTCGACAAGTAAGTACGTTAGTTGTCAATTCAGCCAAGATAACTTTGTTGAGTATACATCGATGCGGTTTTACTTTTTAAGTTGATATTCCAATTAACGCTAACTTCCTTCTTTGACTTAAGACTTCTGGTTATTTGCCGATAGCTCCTCCAGCCGAATAACGCCCTGCCTGCTGCGACATTAGTTCTGCAAGTATGGGCATCTATCTGTAGGAAATTGCGATGGTTAAAGCTGCGATCCGGTCTCTTGTCACTGCGTTGTTTGCTGCCACAACAGCCGTCACTGCTGACGATACGGAAATCTTTTTCCCTCGTAGCGTGAATTATGAGTACCTCGGCACCGGCATAGCTCCACCCAATCCAAACTATCCGAATGTGCTGTTCATTTTGGATGCGTCCTGGTCAATGGGCCATTTCGATAAAGGTCATACTGGAACCAGACTATCCCGGCTTCGCAAGGCCATGAGTGCCATTTTGAGTAGTGCCGAGGGTGTGAACATCGGATTGATGCGCTTTAGCAATAACCAAAGTGGAGCGCGGGTCATCTATCCTATGTCCCCGATTGAGTCGGCGAGGGAAGATGCCATAAAGGTTATTAATACCATGGGGCTCGACTGGCACACACCTACCATCGGCGCAATATTGGAATCAGGTTTCTACTGGACGGGTTCACCGGTACATTTTGGACGGACTCGATACTCCAAACCGAGTGACCAGCATCGTGCTCTGGAGCGCGGCCGCATATCGCATCCGGATGCTATACTGGCGGTACAGTCGTACGTGATAACCCACTGTGCACCGATGCAAATCCGAACGACCCTGCCTGTATAGAAGAAAGAATCGAGGGAGACGCCACCTACATATCGCCGGTCGTCAGTGAGTGCCAGAAGAATTACCAGGTGTTGATTAACGATGGTGGCGCCTCAACTTTTGGCTCCCAGGCCTTGACCGAAAATTTTATTAACGAAAGTTGTGCTTTCGCTGGCGATAATACCTGTGGTGTGGAGCTTGCCCGGTATATGGCGACCGAGGATATAGCACCTCACCTTCCAGGTGATAGTCACGTTACCACCTATACGGTCGGTTTTAATGCGAAAATTGATGCGTTGAAGGCAATAGCAGCAGCAGGCGGTGGTGAGTACTTCGAGAGCTCATCAGCCGATCAGCTGGCCGCTGTGATTTCAGAGGTATTGATCGAAGCCGTTGGCGGTAACCGCTCATTCGCAGCACCTGCTATTACAACGGATCAGACTACGGGCCTGTCACATCGGGACGACATCTATGTGTCGTTGTTTCAGCCCGAGGCA
This sequence comes from uncultured Granulosicoccaceae bacterium, assembly GCA_964389335.1. Taxonomy (GTDB): domain Bacteria; phylum Pseudomonadota; class Gammaproteobacteria; order Granulosicoccales; family Granulosicoccaceae. The sequence goes on along the minus strand of CAYMFQ010000436.1, from coordinate 347 downwards.
AAGCAACGCTGGTCCGGCAATCTAAAGAAGTATCGCTTTGACGGTGAGCTGCTGGACAAGAATGGCAATACCGTCCTGGACGGTACGAGTGGCTCGATCAAGAGCACTGCTCATAGCTACTGGTCGGATATAGCGGATGGCAACATGGTTGCTGCAGGTGGAGCGGCAAACCGGCTCGATAAAGGACCTGCTCGCAAGGTCTTCACCCACACGGGCAACTCCAATTTGCTTACAGCAGAAGAGAATGCACTGACCGAGACAAACACCAAAATCACCCCGGAAATGCTAAAATAAACGTTCCCGCTGCCGAGGTAAGCAACCTGCTGAGGTGGGCGCGAGGACTGGAT
>CAYMFQ010000435.1:0-3105 GCA_964389335.1 uncultured Granulosicoccaceae bacterium | reverse complement strand
GTTAGGTGACTGCTCGCTGGCACGCTTATTTCTCTTCGATACAGACGCTCTGTAGTTATACATGCAGACAAGGTGTGGCTTCGGGCCCTGCACAATGGTGCAGGCTGACGGGCGCACCATCGCAGCGGTATACCGTTAATCCTGTTGTGTTAGTTTGTCGTTGGAAAAAGGACCTTTCCATGCAAAATGTATCTCCCCCCGGGCTATTGTCGCGCCTGACTATTGCCCACAAAGTTATCGCGCTTTTCCTCCTCAACGTTCTTATTGCGTTGGTCATATCCGCCGTCAGTCTTTTGTCGTTAACCAGCATCAGCAAGGAGTTACATCAGGTTGCGCACGAGGATATACCGCTGACAGCGCACATCACGTCAATCAGTAGTCAGCAACTGGAGCAAGCAATTCATCTGGAGCGCGCGTTTCGCTATGGCGAGCTGATGGTGCTCGGTCGCGACACGGGTAACGGACTGGAAAAAGAGGTGGCCTACTTCCGCGACATTGGTGCTCGTGTCGATAATGAAATTGTCACCACAGAGAATCTGCTGGAGGAATTTCTGGCGATTGATCACACCGAAAAAGTGGAGCAGCAATTCAGGAAAGTACTAAATACGCTTAAAGAAATAGAGGCAAAACACAAGACTTTCTCCGAGCTCGCGGAGCAGAGCTTTACGCTGTTGCGAGGTAATGATCTTGATGCTGCCGAGCGTGTCATCAAAAAGCTGACGGTTCTGGAAGATGAACTTGACAGCGATGTGATCAACGTACTCAAAGACTTCGAGGCCTTTACAGAACAATCGCTGTTGCTGGCTGAAGAGCACGAGCTTGCGGCGAGGAGTAACATTTTTATCCTGTCGTTGTTTTTTCTGGCGCTGTCTTCCGCGTTGTCGTTCTTTATTATACGAAGCGTATCCGGACCCCTAAGCCGTATGAAAGAAGCGCTGATCACGCTCGGTAACGGCCGATCGGTGGATTTTCCGCCTATCAAACGCGGCACCGAACTGGGTGATGTGTTTCATTCGATCTCGATTATTGGCAACAACTTCAATGCAATAAATCGCAGTCAGGCAAGTCTGTTCGTCGCGCTCGATGGCAAGGTTGAGTTTGCCAATGATAATTTCCTGGCGTGCACTGGTTACAGCCTCCATGAAATAGTTGGAAAGCCATTTCGCAACCTCTGCCCAACGTCGTCTCACCCCTGGATACAGCAGTGGGATTCGCTGGTAGCCGGGCACGAAATTCATGGCGAATATGAAGTTGCCCGTAGCGACGGCGCTGCCTGCTGGCTGCAGGCGACCTGTAATCCGATTCTTGGACTCGAGGGAGAAACCACCCGCATTATTGTCTTCGCCACCGATATCTCCGAGGAGGTTGCCAGTCGCAAAGAGGTTGAGATGCTGTCGCTGGTTGCTGAGAAAACTGACAATCTGGTGGTGATTACGGATGCACAGCAGCGCATAGAATATGTTAACGATGGCTTCACCCGCCTGACCGGTTATACGTTCGAGGAGTGTGTGGGTCGAAAGCCGTCGTTTCTGCAGGGCGAAGATACAGACCCGCAGACGCTCAATCATGTCCGGCAGCAGATTCAGTCACAAGAGCCCTTTTACGACGAGATCCTCAACTACACCAAGGATAGAAAACCCTACTGGGTATCTATGGCGATTAATCCGGTTTTTGATAAGAGCGGTAAGCTGGTGCGCTTTGTATCGATTCAGGGCGATGTCACCGAAAACAAGACGCGTGCACTGGAAAATGAAAACGGCATGCGTGAGTCCGTGGCGGTGTTGCAGGCACTGGCACGGGGCGATCTGTCCACTTCCATGCAAGGGCACTACGAAGGTACCTTCAAAGAGATAGGTACAGCGATCAACGACACTATGCAAAACCTGGTGGAGGTCGTTGAGGGCATTCGCGATGTGGCCAACCACGTAGATACGGCAGCCAAGGAGATCAACGAGGGTAACCGTGATCTGAGTAATCGCACCGAACGCGCTGCCGCAGCATTGCAGGAAACATCTTCCAGCATGTATGAGATCACCGCCACGGTGTCGCAAAATGTCGACAATTCATCACGTGCCAACCAGATGGTTTCACAGGCGCAGAACGAGGCCGAAAAGGGCGGCGAAATCGTCGGTCAGGCGGTTAGTGCGATGGTCGAGATTAACGATTCGAGTAAGAAGATCTCGGATATCGTTGGTGTTATTGATGACATCGCCTTCCAAACCAACCTGCTGGCGCTGAACGCGTCGGTTGAAGCTGCGCGTGCGGGCGAGCAGGGGCGAGGTTTCGCCGTGGTTGCCAGCGAAGTACGCAATCTGGCCGGACGCAGCGCGGTAGCAGCAAAGGAAATCAAGGAGCTTATTGACGACAGCGTGCAGCGTGTTGCAAACGGGGTTGAGCTGGTGAACGCGTCGGGTGAGCGACTGCAGGACATTGTCACGCAGGTCAAGGGTGTTGCGGAAATAGTGTCGGAAATCTACGTGGCAAGCCAGGAGCAGTCTGAAGGAATTCAGCAAATTGACAGTTCAATCAGGCAGCTTGATAACTCAACTCAGCAAAATGCTTCGCTGGTTGAAGAGGCAACTGCTGCGAGTCGTTCGACCATGGATCAGGCCGAGAGTCTGATAAAAATGATTGGCTTTTTTAATGCGCCGTCCGGAGCCGGGAACCGCACGGGAAAGGCTTCTGCGGCTAATCAGAAGGCCTCGTCGAATGATGCAAATTTCACTGAGAACCGGCCGGCTGCCGGCTAATCGATTGCCTGCTGATCAGACTGTGTGACAAGTCGATCGGGCCGCACGGGCATGCCTGATATGAGTGGTTTTGCGCTGTAGGTATCGTTTTGGGAATCACTTCCGGCTACAAAATTCTTAATGATGAATTTGTATGTAAAATTGTTATTATCGTATTTGTGCTGATACTGGAAATCCATAAACTTCGACGGGCATCTGGCAACATCTCCCTTGGTCTCCTGGAGGAACATATGAAATTACTACGTAAATCCGCGCTCACGCTCGCACTCAGTGTTGCTGCCGCAACTACTGCGTCTGCGCAGGAGCTGACAATCGCGATCGTGAATAACGGTCACATGATCAACATGCAGAAAGT
>CAYMFQ010000434.1:0-3110 GCA_964389335.1 uncultured Granulosicoccaceae bacterium | reverse complement strand
GTGCTGGGCCTCAAACCATCTGCAGCGGAACCGACCGTACAGATAGACCGTCTGGCGCAGGTGTTGCCGCAACTGGGTAATGACATCAGCTCGGCTAACCTTGCGCTCGGTGATGAAACATTTAGCGGCAGCATTAATGCCATTGACGCCAACGCAAAAACGCTTCTCGACCCTATCGTCGCTACCACCAGTGATAACGAGGTAACGGTGACTGCACCAGAGGCAGAGCCGCTCGACGTCGATGTGTTTGCCAACTACCAGAGTCAGCAAATAATCCTTTATGGAGTAGTCATAAACGAAGCGCAGAGTCAGACCCTGTTTAATGCGGCAGCGGAGTCGGTTGGTGCAGACCAGGTAGTGAGTACGCTTAAGGTGCTGCGGCCGGGTAACGAGCCTTCTGCCACTGACGCACAAGTCGCGCTGATGGGTGAAACCTTGCGCCAGTATAGCGGCCTGCAATCGGCGGAAAGCCGGTTGCATGCATCCAGTCTGTATTTGCAGGGCGTTGCCAATAGCGCGGCTGCAAAGCAAAACGTTGATCAGGTATTGCAAAGCGGAACAGATGACAGTCTGTCAGTCGTGGGTGATATTACCGTGCTCAGTATTGACAGTGAACTGAGCTTGCTGCAAGGCGAGTTTGATCTGCTGTCCAGCGAGATACGCGAAAACGTCGTCTTCGATACTAACTCGGATGTGCTCAACACGCGGGCTACTGAAGTATTAGACAAGGTAGTCAACGCTATAGGCAGATTCGAGCGCCCGCGCATTCTGGTATCCGGCCATACCGATTCACTTGGACCGGCAGGACCCAATCAGGTTTTATCTGCACGTCGCGCTTCAGCAGTGCGTGCCTACCTGGCTGAAAGAGGGGTAGATGTCGAGCGTGTTCGAGCCGTTGGATTAGGAGAGTCTCAGCCCATTGGCGACAACAAAACTGCTGCAGGGCGACAGATAAACCGGCGTGTCGAGTTTACAGCGGTTGAGCGCTTTTAGTAAAAACACTCTGTATACGCTTTGTCTTTACGACGGCTTCATAATTAAATTGTAGATGTAAAAAATAAGGAGTAGCAATAACCATGATCTGGGCATTGTTCGAAATTATTATTCCGCTATTACTGACGTTTCTCCTGGGTCTTATCATGGGCTGGTTGCTGTGGCGATGGCGTCGCCGTCGCATTACTGTCAGTGAGTGGAGTTCACATACTGCCACAGCTCGGGTAGCGACAGAGGACCTCGAGGCTTATCGGTTAAGGCATGATGAACTGGCAGAGGAGAATGCGCGTTTGTCAGCCATGATGAAAAAGATGGGCAACAACCTTGATAGCCGCAAAGTAGAACTTGAAAAAGAAACGGCGGCTGCAACCGAGCTAAGAGCAATGTTGCAGGAATCTAAATCGTCGGTGGCGAACCTGGAAATGCAGGTTGCAAATTCATCACAAAGTGAGAATGAACTTGCTCGTGCTAACAACCGCGCTAAAGAATTGGTAGGTCAGCTTGACACCGCCAACGACCGCCTTGACGACGCTAACGCCCGAATAGAGGAGCTGGAAAAACGTAGTGCACAAAGTGCCGAGCTTGAAAGAAGCTTAAACGAAGCTAACGAAAAGCTCGCCGCGGCAGAACAACATCAGCTGCGCGCAAGCAACCTGGAAAGCCAGTTAAATGCGGCGACAATGAAACTGGGTGACCTGGATAAGTCTCAGTCGGAGGTGATGAGCTTACGCAGCCAGTTGGCGGATGCCAATAACAAGGTTGGTGAGTCGGAGAGAGTGGCTGATAGCAGGGTGGGGCAGCTCGAAGCGCAACTGCGTGCAGCCAATGCGACGTTGGGTACATCTGAAAAGCTTGTCGATGAGCTCGAACTACAACTAAAACAGGCCAATGCAAAGCTTGAAGAGTCTGACAAGCTCAAGGCGCAGGCCGCTGACCTCGCAAAGCAGGCTAATGATGATCGCGCGCGCAATCATGAGCAGGGTGACGAGCTTGCAAAATCAAAAGCGCGAGTCGCAGAACTGGAAACGAATGCGCTAAAGCTTGCCAGGCAGGCCGAGGAATCCAGTGAGCGCATAGCAGAACTCGAGAAGCTGCGTAGCGAGAAGGGCGAGCTCACCAGTCAGCTGTCAGAGGCTCGCTCCAAAGCCTCCGAACTTCACAGTGCTCAAGCGAGAGTAAGCACGCTTGAAGCCCAGCTAAAGGTAGCCTCTGACGATGCGGCGCGAAGCGAGCAACAGCGTGCACGTATCAGTGACCTCGAGCAACAACTTGATGCGTGTAAAAAGCGCTCGGAAAAACTGGCGCAGGCGCAAAAATATGCCAGTGCTCAACCGGTGAATACTGCGTCGGGTCTGCAGGTAAACCAGACCGCTGACGTGAAGGGTTTACAGGCGGATATAGCAAAGCGCGATCAACAGATTGCTGATCTTGAACGGCAGCTTGCAAAAACACGCCAAGCCGATCATGACGGTGCCGCACCACAGGCCCGTTCCACTGGCGGTTGGCAGGATACCGGTAGCTGGCGCAAGGGTGTTACGAAGCTCGGAACGCCGGGTAGTGACCACAGAGACGACCTTAAAGTCATCAGCGGTATCGGAGAGAAGATGGAAAAGCTCCTGAACAGCTTCGATATCCAGTCTTGGGAGCAGCTGGCGGCACTGACTGATGACGAAGTACAAGCGGTAGACGCAGCGTTGTCTGAGTTTCCGGGTAGAATCGAACGTGATGAGTGGGTGTTGCAGGCGCAGGAAATTATGGCCAATGGTCATGTTCCACCTGACAAGAAAGCAAAAAAGCAGAAGAGAAAACCTGCCGACAAGCCGGCCCCGGCCAGTGACTGGCGTTCCGGTACAACGCACTTCGGTACACCAGGCTCCTCACATAGTGATGATCTCAAGGAGATCAACGGTATTGGTCCGGTGCTGGAGAAAACCCTCAATGACTTCGGTATCAAGTCGTGGGAGCAAGTAGCCGAGCTGCAGAAAGAAGACGTTGATAAGATCGATCAGGCTATCGCCTTTCCGGGTCGAATTGAGCGCGAGGAATGGGTGGCTCAGGCACAGGAGCTGGTCAAGCGCTTTCCTGATCGCAGCGAGCGGCCTTAAAGAACCACGCTG
>CAYMFQ010000433.1:0-3144 GCA_964389335.1 uncultured Granulosicoccaceae bacterium | reverse complement strand
GACAGTTCAGTCAAAGTTGTATTGTTGCGACTGAGGTCAGGGGATGATCGCGTATTGGTGTTGCGTGGCCGACAACTGCTGATGGTGCGGCGTATCGCCGCGACCAATGCCAGTTCCGATTCTCAGGTCAATGCTGCTGGCGCCGAGTTAGCCGATCAGGTTGTGCAGACCGTTGCGTATCTCGACAGTGCACCGGAGTTAAAAACGCCACAGAGTGGTGGTGGGGTTAGTCCTGATTCTATGGCGGTTTTTGGCTCATTTACATCTGACGAAGTGGAGGCGGTGCAGCAAAAGCTGGGTATCTCATCCGACAGAACGCTGTACTACGATCCTGGTTCCGGGAGTTTAGACAACAATCACCTGTCTGATGCAGAGCGTCCCGAGTACCATTCAATACAGGAAGCTGTCGTGCGCTCTGTTCTGCGGCGTGCGGGTTTTTCTGGATCCATCGTATTTCGTGGGGCCGTACATCTGCAGCGACAGCTTCGTTATGCGATGATCGCCACCGGAATCAGTCTGCTAATGGGTGGGGCGGTGGCGCTTGCCGCCTCTCGTCATATTGAAGGAGACATGAGCGAGTTGGTGTCATTCGCAGCTTCAATTGATTCAAAAGCTATCGATATTAAAAAAGCGAATGCCCACCCGGAATGGTCCGCTGAGTATCCGATCGATGCAATAAAAGAATCGGTTACCTATCTCAATGCGTTGAATACGATTAATCAGGCTACGCCGTTTCATTTCGTCGTGTCACTGTCAGAGCAATTAACACAGCACCCGGAAGTTATGTTGCAGTCGATTGAGTGGAGCAGTGCGGCAGAAAATCAGAGTGGCCCGTCTGAGGTTAGCACAGGTGGGGCCAACGAAAGTGACAGCAATGAGCGCTTTAATGCTGTGGTGACTGGATCTGTCGCTGTGCCACTGAATGGTCAATCCGAGGCGATGAATCGATTCCGATCGTTTGTCGCGTCTATCCGAGATGCCGGGTTGCCCGGGCCGAGCCTTGAGGTAACCGTAGTGGAACTACCGTTTACCTCGGCCAGTGCGCGGGCGGATGATCGTAAAAGCGGTGAGTTTACGCTCGAGATCTACTCTCCCGGAGAACTTAAATGAGTAGCCTGGAACCGGGCCGGTTCTCACCAACAGCCTGTGGGAATCGGAGATCGTTTTGTTTTCTGCTTGTTTGCTTTGCCATGTCCGTTGCCACAGTGGTTTTTGCGTCGCACCAGATTGCAAAGAGCAAGCAGAGATACCAGCTTGCAAAGGCATCTGTTGGTCGTGTCAGTGTGGAGGTTGATCGTCATGTTGGTAATCTTATGTATCTGCGTAAAAACAAAGAACTGTTTTTTGCAGCAATGGCAGCGGGAAAAATTGGCCGTGGTGAGGAAATACAATGGGGCGAGGTGTTGCTTGACCTGAGCAATCGAGTCGGTGTCACAAGCTTTACCTATCAGATGAATGATTCCGAACCGCTTGACAGTCTACATGGTGTCTCACCAACGTCTGCGTCTGTGTATCGCACAGAAATAACCCTGGCTTTTGAAGCAAAGCATGGTGCGGAAGTTTTTAAGTATTTCGAATTGCTGGGGCAGGAGGCACCCGGAGCCTATGTAATGGATCAACTGCGTCTGCACCGTGTGGAACCATCAGACACGGTTTCCACTCAGCGTGTTGCGCTTGTAACGGATGATGGTTCTGTCGGAGATACATCGGTTGACGAGTTCGCGACCTATGGCGGGGTTGATGTGAAAGCCACTTTGTATTGGTATCAGTTTGTACCGAATCTGGTGGAGCGCGATGCTTCGCTTTTACCCAATGCATGAGTGTCACCGACGGTGAGGGGAGTTCTTGTGAGTTATAGGTGTATATTCGGGATTGCGGGTAAGTGGCGTTGGGTCGGTACTCAACGCAGGTTGGTTTTGGTTGCGCTGTTGGCCGGGCCTGTTTGCATCGTTCATGCGGCTGACAAGGAGCCGCCTGCGTTGAATGATAATCGGTTGTTTTTAAGTGAAGAGGAACGCCAGCGATATGCGCAGCCTGTTGCGTCGCAACCGACTACCGCTGCGGTCCCTGAGGTGGTGCAGCTTCAGAACAAACCGGTCACGCGCTCAACCAGCGTTCGTTTGGACGGATATGTCAGGCAGCCCGATGGTCGGGTTGATGTGTGGGTAAACGGCCGACTTGTGGACGGCCGGTCTGGTATCGACGTAGCGCGAATAACCCGTTCCGGTCACGTGGTTTTGCATGTTGAAGATCAGGAAATAGAGCTGCGACCGGGTCAGCGCCGAGTTGTACCGGCTGGAACGACAGAGGGGAGCAACTAGTGCTTGCCCGGTTTAGGGGCCGTCACTCTGGTGCGGTACTTATCGTATTGCTGGTCGCGCTGTTGTCTGGTTCTGGTTTGTGGTTGCTGGAAGCCGCCAATGCAGACCGTCACTTGCAAGCACAACGTCAGTCTTATCAGCAAACAACCGCACAGACACTGGCGCATGCCAAGGAAGCGTTGATTGCCTACGCTGTCAATTACGCTGATGACTATGGGCATAACACACGCGGTGGCACTGGTCGGTTACCGTGTCCTGCGGAGACTGTACACTCTAGCCCCGGACTGCGCTGCAGTGAGAGTAAATCCGGCTATCTGCCAATGGTTTGGACCCGGGATAAGAAGCGTATTGATATTGATCACGTAGAGCGGTTTCTTGAACAGGATCTGTGGTATGCCGTGTCGCCAACCTATCGATACAACCCGTCGTACAACGTGCTGAATTCCAACTCGAACGAGGATCTGATTAGTGTCAGCTCAGCTGATAATGTGGTGGCAGTAATAATTGCACCCGGGCTGCCATTGCCCGGACAGTATAGATCCGCAGCCCAGTCGAATATCACAGACTACCTTGAGGGTGAGAATGCCGATCATGATCTGGTATTCGCGCTGCCAGAGGATGTCTCCGGCAACGATCAGATGATTTGGATTACTGAAGATGAATTGTTGCCATTGATAGAAAAGCGCGTGCTTGGCTATGTGAAACAGTGGCTAACTGAATATTACTCAGAAAATGGTCACTACCCTTACGCAGCCCCATTCGATGATCCTGAGGGACAGTGTCAGCAAGGGTTATTGTCAGGTCGGTTGCCAATGCTTCAGGG
>CAYMFQ010000432.1:0-3168 GCA_964389335.1 uncultured Granulosicoccaceae bacterium | reverse complement strand
GCAAATGTATTCGGGAAGATGAAATCCTTAGTCATCTCCAGAAATGGCTGTTCCCAGTCGTGCTTAAACTCCTTGTATTTTTCCAGCAACGGGAACAGTGCAAAGTTCATTGACCCCATATTCATCGACGCCATTTCCGGGCTTGCACTCACAGCGGCAGCCAGCCTTTCTTCGGTTGTCATACCGAGACCGCCACCGGTAGAGATGTTCACCACAGCATCGCTGGACTGTTTGATTATTTGTAGAAACTGTTTAAACGTTTCCGGTCGCGGGTCGGGCTTGCCGGTTTCCGGATCGCGCGCGTGCAGATGAATAATAGATGCGCCTGCTTCAGCGGCATCGATACTGGCACGTGCTATCTCGGTGGGAGTGATTGGCAGGTGTGGCGACATCGTCGGCGTGTGTATGCCTCCGGTGACAGCACAGGTAACGATAACTGGTTTGGACATGGTGGGGCGCCTCGGTTGTGGTGGAGTATCTACACTTCATTCAACACGGTAACACGGATTTAAAAGACCTAAGCAGTCTACAATCGCATCTGCTGAACCTGCGCGGACAAGCCGCCGTCGAGCACCCATAGCTGACCACTGGCGTAGCGCGCTTCGTCTGACGCCAGCCAGTTGACCAGGTTGGCAATATCATCCGGTGTGCCATAGGTACGCATCGGGTGTACATCGCGCACTGCCTGCTGCAGTGTCTCGATGTTGCCGCCATCACCGCCAGAGCCTTCTCCTTCGAAAAAGCTCTGCAGCATGGGGGTATCGATATACCCGGGGCAGATGGCGTTGACGCGAATACCTTCCGGACCGTGGTCACAGGCCATCGCGCGTGTCAGTGCATGCACCGCGCCTTTAGTCGCGCAGTAGGCAGCAAGCCCGGGGTCTGCAATAAAGCCGTCATATGATCCGAAGTTTATAATGCTTGATGAAGTACCGCCCGAAGCGGCCTTGCGAAGCAGTGGCAGGCAGTGCTTTGAGGTTAAGAATGTACCGGTCACATTAACGGCAAAAGAGCGGTTCCATTCTTCAAGTGTTGTCTGCTCAATAGTTTTTTCTATTTCTATCCCAGCCGCGTTAACCAGTATGTCGAGTTTGCCATGCTGCTTGTCGATTTCAGTTGCCGCGGCGATCGCATCATCTTCTGCGCTGACGTCAAGCTTTACAAAGTGACTGCCGTCGTCATCATGCGCCGACAATGAGCCCTGTTCAGTCAGGTCGGCGGCGTACACTACGGCACCTTCTTTCATCAGACGCCTGACCACAGCGCGGCCAATACCACCGCGTCCACCGGTAACCAGCGCAACTTTACCTTCAAGCATTTTTTGATTCATCAGAGTTTGTTAAAAGCACGGCATATCAGCTTTGTTTGCGTTATTGATTGGCGTCTGTATCGTGTGGCGGGAAGCGGTAGCGCTGTGCTGCCACAGTCCAGTCCATATGGTTTCGTACATATTGCTGTGATGCATCGGATGGCGGGTTGTAGTCCCAGTGGTCCGTGCTATTGGTGTCGGTGGTCATGGCAGCGTACAGAGCGCGGCGCGATTTCTGGGTATTGATAACTTGCTGGCGCAGCGCTTCACCATCCCAGCGCTTTGCCACTTCTTCAGCAAATGCTTTTGCCTGCACCTGGTAGTCAGCATGGGTGGCCAGATTAGTCTTCTCCAGTGGATCATCAATCACATCGTAGAGTTGCGGTGGATCGAAGTCACAGTGGATGTACTTGAGTGACCCGCGCCTGATCATGATGACGGGGTAGGGGGTCATCTCAGCGCAGTACTCGCCAATGGCCTCATCGACCGGGTCTGTTTCGCCACGTGCCAGGGGCATCAGGCTGCGGCCGTCGATGGGCTCGCCAAGCATTGACTGATCACCACCGGCAGCATCAATAAACGTTGGCAGCAGATCAATTAAAGAACACGCGTTAGCAGCGCTGCCCTGTGCCACGGTGGGGCCAGCCATAATTAACGGAACGCGCGCTGAGTGCTCAAAGAAATTCATCTTGTACCACAAGCCTCGCTCGCCAAGCATATCGCCGTGGTCTGCAGTGACGATAACTATTGTATTGTCGAGTTCGCCAATCTCTTCCAGTGTTTTGACGATCTCCCCAACCTTGCTGTCAAAGTAGCTAACATTGGCCAGATACGCGCGGCGCGCACGTCTGACCTCGGCTTCGGTCAGTGGTACTGTCGAGGCTTCAATGCCATCCATAACACGGCGTGAAAACGGATCATGATCCGACAGTGGTGGTACCCATGCCGGAAGGTCAATATCTTCATCCTTGTACAGGTTCCACCATTCGGGGCGTGCCACATAGGGGTCGTGCGGGTGGATAAAGCTTGCCACCAGGGCAAACGGTTTTGCGTCACCACCAGCAGAGTTCTCTGCCGCAGCCTTGTCTCGCGCGCGGTCAAACAGCCAGCGACGTGCGGCAAAACCCACTTCGTCGTCGTAGTCAATCTGAAACGTGGCCTGTGCCATGCCGCTTTCTCTGACGGTCTGCATATTGTGATACCACTTGTCTATGCGTTCGTCGTGTGCCTCCCAGTCCGGCGTCCAGGCAAAGTCTGACGGGTATATATCTGTAGTCACGCGGTCTTCAAAGCCGTGTTTCTGGTCCGGGCCAACGAAGTGCATTTTGCCGGACAGGCAGGTGCTATAGCCGAGTGTGCGCAGGTAGTGTGCAAAGGTGGGCACGGTGGCCGGAAACTCTGATGCATTGTCGTATGCTGCAATACGACTGATTAATTGCCCTGACATAAATGCAAACCGCGAAGGCGCACACAGTGGCGAGTTACAATAGGCCGCATCGAAACGCATGCCGCGTTGTGCCAATGCATCAATGTGGGGTGTTTGCGCGACAGCATGGCCATAGGCGCCGGTAAACTGGGGCGCCAGCTGGTCGGCCATAACTACTACGATGTTCGGTTGTTGCATTAAGTGTTTACCTGAGTGTATGCATCGAGCACCAGACCATGGAAGTGGTGCAGTGCGTGTTCTGACTTACCGGATCCTTCAGGGTCATGCACAATGCGACCCTGTTGAAACGCGGGTGTGTTCATGCCTCTTTGTACGCTTTCTACGAGACTGATGTCTTCTACCTGAAGTACTTCGTCGAGATAACGTATGGCATCGAGTTCCATCTCGTTAGGCTCCGGGGTTTCCAGATAAA
>CAYMFQ010000431.1:0-3201 GCA_964389335.1 uncultured Granulosicoccaceae bacterium | reverse complement strand
GTGTTGGTGAGCATTTCTTCATCCTTGCCCTCCATCGACCCCATGATGGTGATGACTTCGCCTTCGAACTTGCCGAGATCACCCATTGCAGAAGGTGTGTCGCAAACGTCTGCAAATGAAGGGCTGGCGAATACCGTTGCAGCGGCAGCCAGCACACTGGCTGCAACGCCAAGGTAAGATTTCATATAACGCGCTCCGTATTTTTAGGACTTGCCCGAAAGTCTGCCCGACAGCGAATAAATGCGACGTTCATGTTGCATGGGCCAGCACGATACACCCCGAAAGATCGTGTATTGCTACCCACTAACCGAATCCTGATATCGCGGCTATCACCGTCTCGCAGACTGTCGGAAGGTTCAGAAACGGCAGTATTCTACAGCGCAAAAACACTGTCAACGAGCGCAGCCGCCCGACGTTGATTCGATTGATAAAGCGGCGTATTTAAACAATATTCCGCTGCCCCCGCTGCGTTGACACCCTCATTCAGTCCAACGCGTTGCCAGGCTCTACCCGCTCTGCCTTTGCACGGGGCGGAGCCACTGGGTAACATAGGCATGCCCATAACGGACTGCCTGGAATTCCGACTGATGACCGTAAGCCTCGGCAACTCAAGCACGCCCCCCAACATGCGTCTGTATGCCGTCGGCGATGTGCACGGACATCTCGACCTGCTTGATAAGCTCTATCAGAGCATTATTGACGATATCAGCCAGCACCCCGTCGAGAACCACCACATCATTTTCCTCGGTGACTACATTGATCGCGGCCCTGACTCAGCCGGATGTGTGGAGTACCTGATTGACCTGCAGGCACGTGATCACAGCGTCATCTGTCTCAAGGGCAATCACGAAGACAAGCTGGAGAAATTCCTTCCCCACCCCTTAACTGTGGCTGATTCTTTCTTTACGTTTGGCGGTGTGGAATGTGCGACGTCCTACGGTCTCAATATGGACGGGTTTGGCGGCAGCAACGAAGAAACACTGCAAAAGTGCGCTGAACTAACCGCAAACATCCCGCCTCACCACAAGGCCTTCTACGCAGAGCTGATTCATACCGTCACCTTTGGCGACTATATGTTTGCCCATGCGGGCGTCAGACCAGGCGTACCACTTGACCGGCAATCCGATCACGATCTCATGTGGGTACGCCCGGAGTTTATTCCCCATGAGGGTCTGTACGACAAAGTAATCGTGCATGGCCATACGCCCGCCTACCCTATGGAAATTCTTCCAAACCGCATCAATGCAGACACTCATGCCTACCACACCGGTGTGTTGAGCTGCATCGTTTTGCAGGACAAGGAATACCGGGTTATCGAGGCGAGTAATTAGGCGCCTCCGCGCCACGGGGGGTGCGCTGTCGCGCGGGAGCCCGAAACTCTGCCGGTCGTGACGGCACTCTTCGCACTCAAGCTGTTGTATCTACTGTAATTAATTATAAAACCACTTGCTATTTTGGGATATTTTTCCCAAACTATTGTTTCACTCGATAGTGGAGCAGCAAAAAATGAGCTTCGGCGCAGTTCTATCAGCCTGTTTGTCTACCCTTGGCCAGTTTTCCCGGCCGCCTCGGACAATCCGCACCCTCAGCAATCTGACTCTGGCTGTCGGGCTTTCCATCGTGTTGGGAGCATGCGGCAGTGACGATTCGAGCTCCGGCGACTCGGGCAACGCTAATGCAGGTAACACCAACAACGACGCCGTGGTTCAACGCTTTGGCACCCGTACCGTGCGCGAACTTAACCCGCCGTCAGATAGCGCGATCGAAAGCCAGGTTATACAAAGTTTCAATGACCTGACGCTGCAACTACTTCGCGAGCAGGCTGACGCAGAACCTGGCGCCAACACGGTCAACAGTGGCTATAGCCTTGCCATCGCTCTGGCGATGCTGCAACGTGGCACCGCAAACGGAGACCTAAATGTCATACAGCAACTGCTTGGCGTTACCGCAATAGAAGAAGCGGCCCTCTACTCGGCAATCAACGCCATTGATCTCGATCTTGAGTCGCGCGGTAACGATGGCCTGGAGCTGCGGTCAGCGAACCAACTTTTCGTGCAACCTGGCTTTGCGCTGGAAAACGATTTTCTGGACGTCATGACGTCAGAATTCGATGCTCCCATCTCCGAAGCGCAGTTTATGCAGGCGCCTGAAGCGGTACGGCAGGCCATTAACGACTGGGCTGCTGACAATACAAACGACCTGATTCCAGAATTACTGGCTCAACCACTGCCAACAAACACAGTACTGGCTTTATTGAATGCCACCCTGCTCGACGCGAAATGGCGTCAGACGTTTACCGACGTTGATCAACACGTATTCACCAACGCCAGCGGCCAACAGCAGTCCGTAGCTGGCTTCGCTGAAACTGATAACTTTCAGTTCCTTGAAACCGACGACGCACTATCAGTTGCCATTGAGTACGAAGGCTCGCAAGTATCATTGATGATCATCGTGCCAAACGACATAGAAACCTATAGCGCCAACCTGACTGCAGCGGATATTTCACAACGCCACAACAACTCACAGTCTGCTTTACTCGCGCTGACCGTTCCGAACTGGGAAATCGAATCCAGTATCGACTTTACCCAACTTCCCATGACCAGCAGCCTCGTAGGCCGCATACTTAACATGACACGCATGACGCCCGAAGCAACCTGCTGTGAAATAACCTCATTTAAACAACAAGCCGTTATTGAGGTTGATAAAGACGGCACACGTGCCGCAGCAGTAACGAGCATCGGTGTCGGTGTCACCTCCGTTCAAATTCCTGAACCACGAGTGGTTAGTATTGATAAGCCATTTTTGTATTTTATACGCGATGAGCCAACCGGAACGATACTGTTTTCAGGTCGCGTGCTTGGTCTATAGATAGTGAATCGTGGATCGGAGATCGACTCCCACCGGGTCACACATGCAACGGTGGGAGGACAACTCCGTTGCACGAACATGCCGCTTATGCATCATAACACACAACAGTACTGCCTCAGCCAAAACCGTAGCTAAGGCGACGCATTCACCAGGTGACATTCCACCATCGCCTACGGTAACCGGGCCTGATGCGGTGTGCCGACAAACATCCATTGCATGCTTGCAGCGTGGGTGAAAGCTGCAGCCGGAAGGTGGATCGATTGGATTCGGAAACGCCGTACCCAGTTGTGAATCAGGTACGCCAGAATCACCGGACCGTGAATCCTTTGGGTA
>CAYMFQ010000430.1:0-3206 GCA_964389335.1 uncultured Granulosicoccaceae bacterium | reverse complement strand
TTGCTTCCCGGTCAGCCAGGTGACGTGTTCTGGTCTGCCACGGAAGACAGCGCGCAAAATGCATTTACTGTGCTGATTGAAGTAGACACAAACGAGCTGGATAGTGGAGAGCCGTCCACTACGAACAAGGTCGTAGTGGCTAATATTATCCCGGTTAGAGCTTTCTAGTTTCACACACCAACGGTGTGAGGTTTCCTGTTGCCTGCACACCAAACCGGTGTGCATAGCGCTTGTTGAAGGTTACGCCAGTGTCTGAACCATATCGTCCAGCGCAGCAGTCAGTCTATCGAACACCGTATCGAGTTCCTTGCTGTTGATTATCAACGGCGGACACAGTGCCACTGAATCACCCGGCGTTGGCCTCAGAATCAATTGGTGGCTGCGGGCAAAATTGGCAATTTGAACTGCCACCTTATCAGCGACGGGGAATTGCTCACGTGTTTGTTTGTCACGCACGATTTCCACGGCGCCAATCAGGCCGGCTCCACGTGCCTGACCCACCAGCGGATGTGCTTCCAGCTCTGACAGGCGTTTCAGGAATTGAGTCTCCAGCGTTTTAACATGGTTAACGATGTCGAGGTCTGCGTAGATATTCAGCGTCTCAACCGCAACCGCCGCCGCCACCGGATGGCCGCCATAGGTGTTACCGCTGCCAAACATCCCAAACTGGTCGCTGCCTTTTACCAGGCCCTGGTATACCTCATCAGTGATCAGCACCGCGCCGATGGGTTGATAGGCAGATGAGAGTTGCTTGGCGCAGGTCATCAGATCGGGCTTTGCGTTAAAGGTCTGGCTGCCAAACATTTCACCGGTTCTGGCGAAGCCGCATATGACCTCATCACAGATCAGCAGGATGTCGTACTTGTCGAGCACGGCCTTTATTTTTTCAAAGTAGCCTGCTGGTGGCACGATAACACCACCGGCACCCATTACCGGTTCTGCGATAAATGCGGCGATGTTATCGGGTCCTTCAGCCTGTATCTGCTGATCGAGTGTGTCGGCCAGTCGATTGCAAAAGTCTTCCTCGGTTTCGCCTTCCATTCCATCGCGGTAGTAATGCGGTGTTTCGGTATGCATAACGGGTATGGCCGGCAGATCAAAACCGTCGTGCACATACGGCAGCCCGGTCAGGCTGCCGGAGGCGATCGTTATGCCGTGGTAGGCGCGCTTGCGCGAGATAATTTTCTTCTTGTTCGGTCGGCCGATGGCGTTGTTGTAGTACCAGACAATCTTAATGGCCATATCGACGGCTTCAGAGCCGGAATTGACCAGGAACGCTCGCGCCATACCGTCCGGGGCAATGTCGATAAGACGCTCGGATAACTCGATGGCGGGTTCGGTGGAGCGATGGCTGAACAGGTGCGAGTAGGGCAGGCGTTGCATTTGTCGGGTGGCCGCATCGACCAGTCGAGGTTCGTTGAACCCGAGTGACGCGCACCAAAGCCCCGACATGCCTTCTATAAGTTTGTTGCCCTGATCGTCCCACACGTAGATGCCTTCGCCGTGCGTGATAACAAACGGTTCAATCTCCTGATGAGCGCGCAGATTAGTATAGGGGTGGAGGACGAACTGCTTATCTGCCTCGGCGTGTGCATTTCTCATAGTCTGTATTTCTCCGCAGCGACGTCAGCAGAGCGAGCATGGGCAGCTGACTAATCGGGGTGGCTGGCCAGTACTTCGGGCCAGTGTGGCTTTACTTGTCAAAAATACTCTCCCCGCCAATTTTACACAACGCTGCGCAGGTACTGTCGATTGGGAATTCGGTCGTGTTACAGCCGCCGATCAAAACAGGCTATGATCTGCGGCAGCACGAAAGGTGAACCACCCAGTGACACAAAACGAAAATGCTTCGAAGCAGTTAATGCAGGATATGGCCGAGTTGACGGCAGGGTTCCAAACCGTGCTGATGGGTACCTGTTCACCGCAGGGTGATCCGGAAATTAGTTATTCGCCCTGCGTCATCCTCAACGGTTTCCTGTACGTTTTCGTCAGTGAATTGTCGTTGCACACCGGCAATCTGCACGACAATCCGCGCGCCAGTCTGTTGTTTATTGAAGACGAATCTGCCAGTGAAAACCTGCACGCGCGTCGCCGGGTGACGTATCGAGCAGGTGCCAGTTCAATACCCCGTGATGATCCAGAGTGGTCGGCGACGCTGAGTGAATTTGAACGCCGATTTGGTGAAATTATTCCGGTTTTAAAATCGCTGCCAGACTTTCATTTGTTTCGCTTTACTACTGATTCTGCAACGATTGTGCGTGGTTTTGCCGATGCACACACCGTTGAGTGCACGCAATTTCCAGTGTGATGATGAAGGTGTTCAAAGCCCTCCGAACCGAGGCAAAATCAGTCGATGTAATTTCTATGTAATTCCCGTGATCTGTTGACTTGGATGGCCGTCGCCACGCATAGTACGAGAGGTACTCGCCGGCTTTTCGCGGGCGGGTTTTCAGACTAATCCCAATCCGTCTCTGGAGGAATTATGAAACTAGGTAAACTTCTCAGTGCAGCCGCCGTTGGTGTGTCGCTGGCTCTGAGTTCGGTCGCTCAGGCTGAAACTACAATTCGCGTTCAGTCAGTACTGTCCGACACCGCAGACGAAGTCTTCATGCTGAAGGAGTTTGCCAAAGACGTCTCTGATCTTACCGGTGGCTCACTGAAGATCGAAGTACTTCCAGCCGGTGCGGTTGTTGGTCCTCGAGATATCATGGACGCGGTTGACGCGGGTCTTGTTGAAGCCGGCTTTGCCTGGACTCACTACTGGGGCGGCAAGCACGTTGCGGCCAACCTCTTCGGCGCGCCTGTGGCAGGTGCTGGTGTTGGTATGGACAACATCGCATTCCTGAGCTGGTTCCAGTACGGCGGCGGTAAAGAACTCTACGATCGCCTGTGGGACGAAATGGGTGTGAACGTTAAAGGTTTCATGCTTCAGCCGGTTGGTCCAGAGGCTCTCGGCTGGTTCCCGAAGCCGATCGAATCTATGGATGACTTCCGCAAGATGCGTTTCCGTGCACCTCCGGGCATGGTTGGCGCAGCCTACGCAGACATCGGTGTTCCTGCCGTTGCAATGGGCGGTGGCGACATCCTGCCAGCTCTGGAAAAAGGCACAATTGACGCAGCGGAATGGTGCTGCCCGAAGCCTGACTCTGTGTTTGGCTTCCAGAAAGTGCTCAAGCACTACTATCTCCAAGGCTTACACCAGGTTG
>CAYMFQ010000429.1:0-3236 GCA_964389335.1 uncultured Granulosicoccaceae bacterium | reverse complement strand
TACATTTGCAGAGCATTTTTCAAGTTACGTAATTCTGTTTTAGCTCGTGCTTGTCTTGATGGTGGATGGTCACAGCCGAAGCAATTTGGTTTTAGCACAAAGTACAGTAGTCCAAGGCCAAAAATCGATATCCATAGTACTGTTAGACGTGATTTAGACTTCATGAACTATCTTGTTTTGCAGTCTCACACAACCCAGAAAAGCTCGTAAAAATTACGTCTGGCTTTAAGGATCATAGGCAGAGATTTTATTGCCTCTAAAACAGAATCAACTTGGGTCGCTCGTTGCAGGTATACGTTTCATCGACTATGGCAACAGCAGCTGATCGGTGCCGCAAGAACCTCTATCAGCACAATCAGTTAACAACAAAGTACCAAATACGGCAGGCTGGAACCACGAACGATCCAGGCCGCTACGTTCAAACCATCCGTATTTGACATCGCGTTCTCCACCGTTGTCATCATCATTTGTTTGAACGTCAAAACCAAAAGGCTTACCTATTTCAATACCCGCAGACTCAAGATTAATTGACAGTTCATAGAGAATATAGGCGGGCATAATACGAGACTGATAAGAGATATCCAGACCGGTAGCGGATGAAGCAGAAATGTAAACATTATTAGCTGCCGGGTCTCCGGTTAATATTGCGTGAAAATCATCGAAGCCGTCGTATTCATCGCCTTTGCTGTTGTTTCCATCAATCACCACCTCGATGGAATCATCATTCCAGGGCTCATCGCCCGAGTCTGTATAAATCTGTTCACTCCACTCCTGGCTAATTAAAACGCCCAGGTATAAGTTAACTCCATCATGCATCGCACTCCACCCGGAGTATCCTGCACCATCCTGATACCCGGGCACAGAGGACGTCAACAAGTTGTCTATTGCGTTCCGCGTCACTTGATTATTAACGATCCCCCCTTCCACCGAGTTTACCCACGACGGATCGTCCAGATTACCGTCGATATTAGGCTGATCCGCGACAAAAGGTACCAGGACCTGAATCGGATCACCAACGCCAGCCTGAAAGTCACACACGCGTCCTTCCCTGGCAATGAAGCCATTGGCCGGAAATCCGGCAAACTGGCGAGCCCCGGTGAGACAACCCCTTGGAGAGGCACTGCAAAAGTACTCGTATCGCACTACATTGGTAGATAGGGAGCAGCCCGCATCAGCTGTTTCGGGTTCGGTTGACTGTTCCGGTGTTATTAAACCCCCGGAACCCTCTAGAACATCATCCCCCGTTGCAGCGTTTTGATCGACCGATTGTTGGTCATTCTGTATTTCAGATTGCTCAACCGGCGAGCCGGCCGTGCCATCAGTATCACTGTTACCGCCGCAAGCGGTGACCGAAACAGTAGCTATAACCACCATCAACGACAAACTAATTCTCATACTTCTTTCCATACCTGAGCAAGGTGCTATGTGCTCCCACTGGATACTCCCGGCAGATCAATCTCACCTTGATATAATGCCATTTTTCCCAAGCCTTTCCAGGTAACTCTTATCCGCCACCTAGAACGAGTAAACCCGTATGTCCGATTTAATGGCAAGTTGCATTTCTTCAGTTGTGCGTTTGGTTCAGGGGCATTCGGGGAAATCTTCAAGTAGCGTCACAGGCTCACCATCCTCTCGGATATCTGCATCGTCCCAACGCTTGACCCTACGCTCATGATGAACACCGTCCCACAAGTTATACCTGGCGATGTCGTACGCATAGTCATCATTATTATTGTATTCGGTAAACGGACGCAGACGGGATCTTGTTAACACCTCGTCGAAATACAGCACAAACCGCTCATCGCTGCTGTACCACATATGACCCTCTGTCGCGAGCACAGCCATACCAGATTGAAGCTGGCGGGAATCGCTGCTGAAACCTCGGAGTTTCTCAACGATGGCCCATCTGGCCATGTTATGAGTGAATAGCTTGAATTCACCGATAGCCGATGTCACTTCCGTAAGAGATTTGCCCGAGTTGAATGAGTCAATTGCCATTTGAGCTCGCTCACCATTTGGAAACGTTAGTTGCGCATATCTAACGGTCACCACATCGGTCACGCGAGGGTCCTCTACTTCAATCAGCCGCCGATACTCGTTCAGCACGTCCTCTCTGTTGAACATTGAGCTGACAGACGGATAGAGGTACTGCCCATACACGCTACTTTCCTCATAGAACAGCGTCCACGCCGCTTTGGCGATAGATTCTGGGTTGCCTCTCGATTCAGCACGCTTTAACTCACTGGTCTTCTCTGCAAGTCGCTTTTTGTCGCTCGTGTTGAGTTCAAAGTTCCCTTCCCGGCCGGCAAATACTATCAACGCAGTCCCAATAAGCTGCTGCCGGTACCGGACATTCGAGGTGGGTGGGCAATAATTCTTTCCTTTATACATACCGTGGTACAAATTCTCGGGTATCTCAATGCCGTTGATCGTAAGCCTGCCGATATCCGCTTGCAACGGACAGACAACAATCAACAACAGGAAACAGGCTATACGCGGCAGAAATGACATGTTACTCATTACATTGAACCTTAGAGTGAGTGAAACTAGCACCCGTCATTCCTAACGAAGTTCGAAATAATCGAGTGTGTCGTACATCCGATCACGGGTACTGGCTTCTTCACTGGAATCGATCCATCGGGACAGCAGATCGAAGTTCCACATTCCCTGTTCCGGGACACCATATTTTTGCTCCCAGGCGTCAATTTCTGCCTGCGCCAACCTGCTTTGCGCAACGCCAAGCACATCAAGCATGTCATGCCACTTTTGTGCTCTGCCACCATGTGCGTTGAGCATTTCCATGAGCGACTGGTCATCAGCATTCAGCTTCTCGCCGACTACCAGACCCGTTTCATGTTTGTATAACAACAGATAAATGGCATGATTGACAACATCCTTTTCAGTAGACTCATCGATTTCAGTACTACCCAACAACTGAATTGCACTGTTTGCAGCATCAAACGCAGAAGATACGTCATATACAGTTCGAAATTTTCGAGTTTCTTTTAATGCGTTACCAAGCTGCGTCGCCAGTGACACTGCAGGTGGATCAAGCTCATCAAAACGCGACTGTATCATCTGTGCGATCTGCATTCCGGTTGGTGAATCAAAACGTGCCGCAATCTCCAGCGCGTTTACGATCGGGTACTCTGCGTCGATTTTTTTGTCATCATGCTCACCAACCGTAATCACCTTCTCTGATTTAATACGAGGGTTAGAATGCGGCAGGAGCAGCT
>CAYMFQ010000428.1:0-3241 GCA_964389335.1 uncultured Granulosicoccaceae bacterium | reverse complement strand
CCGATGAACGAACATGTCGCTTTGGGCACTCGTCAAAACTATGCAGCTTTGTGTGGCATGCTAAGTAGCAGAGTTCGCCGATCGGGGATTAACTCCCACCGGCGAATTGATAACAGGCAATACTTTTTAAATAAAGGAACCACCAATCCACATTAACAACACACAGGGTATTCTCTGGGCGCTACTGGCGGTTGCTCTGTTTTCTACCACCACAGCGATGGCGAAGGCGGTGGTCGATGACTATCATGTGTTGCAGATTTTGTTATTTCGACAGTTTGTTGTATTGCTGTCGGTGCTTCCTTCAATCACCCGTTCGTTTCCGCAAAGCCTTAAAACCCGTCAACCGGGTCTGCACCTGCTTCGCCTTGTTGGTGCCTTCACTGCGTTGTCGTGCAGCATTTGGGCGGTGTCGGTGCTGCCTTTAACCACCGCGGAGACTCTTAGCTTCGCGCAGGTATTTTTTGTCGCACTGCTGGCACTGTTGTTTCTCGATGAAAAGGTTGGTGTTCACCGATCATTAGCGATTGTGGTCGGTTTTATCGGTGTGGTTGTGGTGATGCGACCGGGCGTCGGTGGATTTCTTAACGTCGCGGCTTTGATTCCGCTTATCGGAGCCATCGGTGCGGCGGTGGCCGTCATCTGTGTACGCAGGCTGTCCCAGACTGAATCAACAGCCACGCTACTCGTTTATCAATCACTGTTCGTTGGAGTAATTGCAGCAATTCCCATGCTGTGGTTCTGGCGTACGCCAACTGCCGAGGACACGCTTTTCCTGTTGCTAATGGGTGTAGTGGCCGCAGCAGGTCAGTGGGTCGGTGTGCATGCGCTGCGCATTGGTGAGGCAAGCGTTGTTGGCAATATAAAATACACCAGCCTGCTGTTCGCGACGGTATTCGGCTTCGTGTTTTTTGATGAAATACCCGACCGCTACACTGTTATTGGCGCGTCAATAATAATCGCCGCCGCGATGTACACGCTGCACCGCGAATCGCTGGCAAAGCGCGCATCGCGCTAAAAACTCAAGTATTTAACCTATCTGCACACCCTGTCGCTGCAAATCATTCGTAGTCAGCTGAATGGCCTTTTCAATAATATCGAACATTTGATGTACCTGATCTTCGACAATAATCAGCGGCGGTGAAAATACGCACATGTGGATGAGGGGTCGCAGCAGCAACCCGTTTGCCTGACAGTGCTCATCGATACGGTAGCCGACCGATTTGTCGAGTTCCAGTTGACCGGCAACGTCATTGGCGCTCATCTGTGTATTGCATTCAACACATCCCAATAGCCCTTTGCCGCGGACATCACCGATTAACGGAAATCGCGCAAGCTCGTGCAGTCGTTGCTCAAACGCCGGAATCACAGACCTTACATGTTCGAGCAATCCATCGCGCTCAAAGATTTCTATATTCTTGAGCGCCGCAGCAGCACTGACCGGATGCCCGGAATAAGTAAAGCCATTCGAGAAAATGGCACCCTGTGAATGCTGTCCGGACACTTCATCAATAAGCCGGTCAGAGATGATGCATGCGCCCATTGGCACATAACCAGAGGTTAGCCCTTTGGCGCAGGTTATGATGTCCGGCACGATGTCGAACACGCTCTCCGATGCAAACCAGTGCCCCATGCGACCAAAGCCGGTAACAACTTCATCGGATATATAAAGCACATCATGGCGCCTGCATACTTCAAGGCAGCGCTTGTGGTAGCCGGGCGGCGGTACAATAACACCACCAGAACACAGAATCGGCTCAGCGATAAACGCGGCAACTCGGTCAGCGCCAATATCGATAATAGCGCGTTCAAGGTCGGCTACTTTTTCATTCAGAAAGTCATCGACGGACTGTTGATCACCGCGTACGGCCGGATTGACGTCGGGCAAAAAATGCGTGAGCTCATCGGCCTGATCAAACCAGCCTTTATCTCGCTCCTTGCCACTGACGGATGCCGATAAATAAGTGGACCCGTGGTATGCCTTCTGACGTGAGATGAAAACTTTTTTCTCTGGCCGCCCTAACACGTTATTGCGAAACTGCACAAAGCGCAGCGCACTGTCGACAGCCGTTGAACCACAGGTGGTAAAGAATATGTGGTTGAGATCACCGGGTGTGCGATCTGCCAGTTGCTTTGCCAGTTTCGAAGCCACCGAGTTGGCATTGTTGAACGGCGAAAAGTACGCCATCTCACGTGCCTGCTGCGCCATGGCATCGGCAATCTCGGTGTTGCCGTAACCCAGCTGTACACACCACATACCAGCCGGACCGTCGATAAAGCGCTCACCCGCTTCGTTGGTTACATAGATGCCCTGCCCGCTTTCGGCAAAGGTGCGCTGATTTTCACCGATATCAGCCATGCCTTCCCACGGATGCAGAAAGTGCTGGTTGTCCCAGTGGCGAATGGATTGAAAATCAGATGTCATGCAGCCTCATTAACTGTTCGCGTCAACCGTTCACATCGATAACCGCCGACCAGTCCTGATCAGCAAACATGTCAGCGGGTGTCTGTCGGTAGGTTTCGTACCACGCTTCAATGTCACCCAGGCTGTTTGTTCCGGCGCGATAGCTATCAATCAATTGTTGCATACGTGCGGGACCAAACGATGGATAATGACCGGCATGGAAAACAGACACGCCGAGCGTTTCTATACGCTGTAGCGTCTGCAGATACACGGCTTTATCCGAGTGATACAACGAGTCGAGCAACTCGCCATCATAAAGCGCATCACCGGAGAACAACGCTGAGGCGCTGGCATTCCAAAGGCCAATAGACCCGGGGGAATGCCCCGGTAAATGCAGTATCTGATAGGCAGTATCACCAAGGTCGATGACATCGCCTTCATCGAGATAGCCGGTCAACGGTGCTGCTTTTACGCGGTACGTTTCAGGTGAGAAGTCCGGATGTTGCTTCAGATCGATAATTCCGATTTGCGTCCATGCACCGTTGTACAGCGTATTCTCATTGGTCGGGTTGGCCAGTATCTCTGCCTCGGCAGGATGGCCAAGCCTTTCGTCAAACTCGTGCAGACAACCGGAATGGTCAAAGTGACTATGAGTGACAATCGCCTTGATTGGCCGCTCTGTATGCTGCATGACCCACTGCTTCAGTGAGTCGAGCCCCATGCCGGTATCAATAACCAGGTCAAAGTCGCGGCCGCGAACATGCCAGATATTGCAACGCATAAAGTTCGCCACACCGGTTTCCTGTATCAGTGATACGCGGTCATCGATTTTCCAGCGCT
>CAYMFQ010000427.1:0-3247 GCA_964389335.1 uncultured Granulosicoccaceae bacterium | reverse complement strand
GCATCGATAAATGCCTGGTTGCCACTTTCGATCAGATCGCTGATGCCATCGTTATCACTGTCAAGTTCGCAGTGATCGGGGATACCATCACCATCGGTATCTCTGCCGGAAAACGCTACTGTGGTCTGGACGATAAGATTATCAACGAAGCCCCATGTGTTAGTGGGGCCATTGACCGAACCCAGAAAGAAGTCGGTTACGCTGCCATCGGCGATCCCGTAATCCTGAGGGACAAATGTCAGTGTCAGCGGTCGCCAGGTACCCTCCGTACCACCGGAGGTGGCGAAATTTACGGTAGTTGCAACCCGAGTTCCAGTGGTAGGCGACGTTGAGTTAACTCTGAACTCAATGTTTACCGAAGGATCTGCTGCGCCTGGTGCTGTGCGGTTACGATTCCATTCCGTGTAGTCAAACTGTAGTGTAATTTCCTCTGATGCATCAACCACCGATAGTGAGTTAAAGATACCCTCGTTGGTTCTAAAGCCCAGAAACGACCCACCAGAAGGAGATGGTTCGAATCCTGTCAAATTGGAGCGAGGAACGACGTTCGTCGAAAACGAGATCTCCGATTCGGACGATGTGTCAGGTGTATTGATAATTCCCCAGGGAGTGGGCGCGAATCTGGGCACCGCATTTACATAGGGCGTACCTAGGTTAGCCGGGTCAACGTAGTTTTCGTTGAAACCACCATTTTGCAATAGACTGTCTGCGGTAGTGAGCGCACCTTCTTCGGTATCGAGTATGCCATCATTGTCATCGTCAAGATCATCGATATCAGCAACACCGTCACCGTCCTTATCGGAGGGTGCATTCACACTGCGATAGTCAACGTCCGACGGATCCTGATCGACATTGTCGAGATAATTGACCGGATCGTTTATATCGCCAGCGGGGTTTGCATAGGACGCATTGATCGAATCATCTATGCCATCGCCATCATCATCGGTATTGCTAAGCGTTAAACCGCTTTCAGTAGCATCTGCAATGGAATCATTGTCACTGTCGCCATCGAGATAATCAGGGACGCCATCGTTATCAGTGTCGGCGAGAAGGGCAAAAGTAGCGCCGTGTCCGGTGTTACTGTCCCAGGCGTCATCGACACCATCGTCATCGCCATCGGTACCCGTGGTAGCGGTAAAAGTACTGGTTGCCTGCGCTTCGACAATGTCCGGAATTCCGTCGTTGTCACTATCGAGATCGAGGTAGTCAACAACACCATCGCCGTCAGAATCGACCGGCGCCACGCCGAGTTGATCAAACACCCCGTTACTGTCGGTATCGGTAAAACCAGCTGCAGCAGCCTCTGCGTTACTGACCAGGCCATCGTTGTTGGTGTCAGCATCAATTGCCACCTGATTGCCACTCTCAACCAGATCACTGATACCGTCGTTGTCACTGTCCAGATTCAAATGGTTGGCTGTGCCGTCGCTGTTGCCATCCGCGTCGAATGGTGGACGTTCACTGGCGGGTGCGGCACCGTCGTTCTGGCCTGTCGGTACACCCTGTGCCACCTGTACTGCCACCGGATTAGCCGTATCATAGTCCTGGATTTGATAGATGGCCCCGGTACCGTTATTGGAAAAGTAGATCTCTGGCTGACCAGAGTGGCCAATTGCGGGAAAACCTGCACCGTACCCTCCGGCTGGTAGTCCCGCTACAGCAACGGAAGTGACCGGTACTACGTCCCCATCATTAATAGCTGTGATGTCCCATGACTGCAATTGATCGGAATTGGATTGCAGTTGATACATCCGACCGTTTGCCTCGACAAGATCGGGCGCTACACGTATGCCGCCCCCTAGCGTGTAGCTTAGTATTGTTGTATCTGCGTTCGACCCTATAGCACCCGTAACATCAACTACGTCGATACGGTCTCGGGCCGACCGTACATGGAGATGGTCACCCACAATCTCACCAGCAAAGCCTTGAGTACCATCAACCTGGGTGCTGCCTATGAGAAAAATCTCTCCATCAACATCAAACTTCACCAGATCGTTTTGCGTTAACGTGTTACCAGCAGAATCAACACCGGTTCCGCGAGCGAGACCCACCGGTGCGTTGATGTTTTCCGCGAAGCCGATCCCGTTTATATCAACGTCGCCAGCCTCGGGAAATGGCGTATAGTCAGACGTCTGGCCATTGAACGCAAAGAGCTGCCCTTGCGGGAATCCGTTACCAGCACCGTCGTTAATCACCTGCAGAAACGCGCGGTATCCTGTAGGGAAAGCATCGAACTGACCGAGCGTGCCTGGAGCCGGTAGAACTGAAACCGGAGACGCACCTTCCTGCAGATCGGTAATACCGTCGCCATCAATATCCACATCATCGGCGTCATCAACACCGTCGCCGTCAGTGTCAATTAAGATACCTCCAAACGACGCAGACGAGATTACTCGAGCCTGTATAAGACCAACGGTGTGCTCAAGCTCCCAGTCACCACCTTTTTCCGCGGCACCGGTAAAATCCTCAGAGGCCGCGATATCAGCACCGGTCAGCTGAGACAACAGCTCCGCCGCCGCTTTACCCTCTTCTCCTGCCGAGAAGTCACAGCCGTACAGCAGAATGTCACCGTGTTCTGACAGTGCCGCGCCAACAGCCGCCAGCTCATCGATATACTCGGCCTGCATGCTCTCACTATCGAGGACACCAGAACCCAGGTGGAGCCGGCCCTGCTCACCGTGTGAAATGATGTGCACAGCATCCAGCGAGTCAAACTGCACCAGCACAGAGTTGAGTTGTTTGACACCGTCTGTGGAAGCGTCGAGAAAGTAAACCGGCACGGCGGGGTCAATATCACCGAGCAAATCTTCAATATTCGAGCTTAGGCTGTCGGCAACAGCGCGATCGATAAACACCACCTCGTTGGTGTCAGCGGCTTCATCGCGCGTCGTAAAAAATTCCGGATCACTTCCGGGAGCAGGTTCGGCCTGGTTCGCCACCGGCAGTACATTGATTGCAGCATCAATGTCTGATTCAACAGCATCGTCCACAGCGGCATCAGCAAACGTGGAAACTGCCGCACCATCCAGCAAAAAACGCTGCTCGAGCGATTGCACTGAGATAGCTTTCGCTTCGAGGATCTTTTTTCTTATCTTTGACATAGCCACAAACTGAAAAAACGTTTATCCAACAGAGTGGAAACTAAAGGTGCCGGTTGTGGCTATCCCTGCGACGCACCTTTAGCGGTTAAAAGCTATTAACGCACTTCTCTGCATACTCGCCGGTTATAAGTCAACATTGGTGCCAG
>CAYMFQ010000426.1:0-3300 GCA_964389335.1 uncultured Granulosicoccaceae bacterium | reverse complement strand
ATGCATAAGCGACATGTTCGTGCAACGGAGTTGTCCTCCCACCTGAACATCTTGCATGTGTTTTTTATATGTACACTACGCCGCCTGACGCAACAGCAACGTTTTTAGCTCATCAACAGGCATCGGCCGTGCAAAGCCAAAACCCTGCACACATTGACAGCCCAGTTGTTGCAACAGTTCACGATGCGGTTCGCTCTCGACACCTTCTGCGACTGTATCCATCCCCAGTGATTCTGCTATCTGCACAATCGACTTAACCAGCTCGCGATGCTTTTTTGATTCGATCATCGGGATCACCAGTCGCTTGTCAATCTTGACTCGATCGGGCCGCGCCTCGAGCATGCCCAACAATGACGCATGCCCGCTGCCGAAGTCGTCAATATCGAGTGAGATCCCCATCTCGCGCAGACCCTGTAAGTTGGTTGAGACTACACCACTGGGTTCATCAAGCAACATCGACTCGACCAGTTCAAAGCAAATGCGTATGGGAAACGGACCCAGCGCCTTGATACTGTCGACAAACTCACTTGATGCCAACGACTGTGACGACACGTTGACCGACAGTGTTGGCAGGGTAGTGCCAGCCGCACGTAACGATTTGGCATCTTCCAGCGCAGCATTTAATATAATTCGATCAAGGTCGACCAGCCGTCGTTCCGATACAGCGAGGTCCAGGAATTCACACGGTAGCAACACACCGCGCTGCGGATGGCTCCAGCGTGCTAATGCCTCAACACCCACAATCTCCAGGGTACGAGTATTAAACTGTGGCTGATAGACCGGGAAAAACTCGCCCTTTTCTATGCCCTCGCGAAACTCCGCGCGTTGACGACGCTGCTTATCATGTTCTTTTTGTATTGTCGTGGTAAATTGCTCAAACCTTCCCTTACCGTTTTCCTTGGCGCGGTACAGAGCCATATCCGCTGACTTGAGCATTTGATTAAGCGTTTGTCGCCCGCCACTGTCGTTGGCAATTCCCACACTTACGCTCAGTGAACAGTCTTCCTGTTCTATTTTCGCAGGCGCAGCCAAAGCCGCAATTATACGCTCTGCTACCTGCGCAACCGCGTCCGATGACTGACCGTCAATAACGATAACGAACTCATCACCACCGATACGCGCAATAAAGTCTACCGAGCGCACGCACTGGCGCAGTGTATGTGCAAGATGGACCAGTACCGCATCCCCGAGCAGGTGCCCTTTGGTGTCGTTTATTTCCTTAAAATAATCGAGATCAATATGCAGCAGGCTGCGATTTCGGTCTATCGGGCTTTCGAGCAGGCTATTGTAGTATTGCTCGAGGTGTCGGCGGTTTGCCAGGCCCGTCAGTGGGTCGGTGCGTGCCTGTACCTTGGCGAGCCGGAGTTTTTCAACTTCCAGCTGGACTTTGCGATACTCGGAAATGTCAAAAATTATTCCAAACAGACCGGGCGTATCATCCGGCAGCATTATCGGAATCTTCTTGACCAGCGCGTAGCAGCCCTCGCCTATCTCCTCTTCCTGGGTAAGAGACAGTTGTGTGCGGATGACATAGTCGTCACCCTCATAGAATTTCTCGACCTGATCCGGGGGCAGTAAATCTGCATCGCACTTGCCAATCAGATCACTGCGACCAACCAGTGCTTCGAAGGCCTCATTCGTGAAGATCCACTGATGCTGGCTGTTTTTTACGAAAACAGGGTCTTCGAGTTTGCCAAGCAAGTCGCGAAAGAACGCGGGCTGGGGCGGTGTTGTGGGCACTTACCTGTCCTTGGTCGATTACATCCGATTATTAATCGGCACACCATTACTTCCAGATAGCGTCAGCCGCGCGCAAAGTTTGAATCCGTCCCTGAAAGTTCGGTCAACCGAACGTTCGTCGATTCGTTGTAGCTATCATCACCGCTACTTACGGGAACACGATGCTCTATCTGATTAACACTTCTGACTGGCTGCGAATGGCACTGTTGTATAGCCATCTGATTCTGTGTGCACTGGCTATTTCTGCCGTGCTAAAAGCCGATATTTCAATTATGGCCGGTCGCTACTCGGCTACCGCACTGCGCAGCACCGCGAATACTATATCGCTGCTACTGATGGCGCTGTGGGCAACGGGCCTCGCTGTGATTTATCTCGACACCGGCTTTGCACCCGCCATTTTACTGACAAAGTCAAAGCTGCTGCTAAAGCTGATGTGTGTTGTTGCACTGACGATCAACGGTGTGCTGCTTCACAGGCTCTCGTTTCCGCTGCTGACCCGCGCCGACCAGTCGCTCACCATCCCTGAGTCAATTCTGCTGGTAGGTACCGGCGCGGTGAGCACCAGCCACTGGATGCTGGCCGCATTTGTTGGCCTGGCAAAACCGCTGGGGCGTCTGCCGTTTGAAACTCTGCTGGCGGCATACGGTCTTTTTTGCGCCTGTGTACTAACCGCAGCACTCTTTTTTGTACCATTGTTATTAAATAGACTGTCGCCCCCGCAAGCGTCTGTAAGCCCCGCTTATACCAACAGGTAAACCTTGCAGGCAGCCGGCGCGTGCTACATTACGCGCCCCTGCCTTATTGCGGAGCCCCATTGAATCCTGTTCGCGGCATTACCCTGAAAATCCTGTCAGTACTTATTTTTGTCACCATGATTGGCATGATCAAGGCAACCTCGCAGCACATTCCACCCGGGGAAGCTGTATTTTTTCGCTCTGTGTTTGCCATTCCGGTGCTAATCATCTGGCTGATGCTGCGTGGTGATTTTCCGGCCAAGTTAAAAGCGAAAGACCCGATGGGCCATGTGTGGCGAGGGTTAATGGGAACCTGTGCGATGGCCTGCGGGTTTCTCGCCATTGGCCTGTTACCACTGCCCGAGGTGGTTGCCATTGGTTACGCCGCACCACTGCTGGTAACGATGCTGGCGGCGATGTTTCTGGGTGAGAAGATACGACTGGTACGTTTCTCAGCGCTGCTGCTGGGTCTCTTTGGCGTACTGTTGGTCTTGTCACCGCGCCTGACAATACTGGACGCAGAGGTCACCAGCCGCCTGCAAACTATCGGTGCACTGGCGGCACTGATGGGCGCCATGTTTTCAGCGCTCGCCCAGGTATTCGCCCGCAAACTGGTGGCTACTGAAACAACCGGCTCGATCGTGTTCTATTTTTCGATTATGTCTACGGTGCTGTCGCTGTTGACGCTGCCATTTGGCTGGGCAGTACCAGACACACGAGAGGCAACCCTGCTGGTAACTGCCGGTCTGTTAGGCGGTGTTGGACAAATTCTGCTGACAGAAAGCTATCGCTACGCCGAGGTTGCGGTCATCGCACCGTTTGAATA
>CAYMFQ010000425.1:0-3303 GCA_964389335.1 uncultured Granulosicoccaceae bacterium | reverse complement strand
CCGCCATTGTTAATGCAGGTGAAACACTAACGGTAACCGTCAATGGCGTTACCTATACCGCTGGCGACGGCAACCTGATCGACAATGCCGACGGCACCTGGACACTTGTTATTCCCGCTGCCGATGCACTGACTGAAAACACCTATGAAGTCACCGCGACGGTAACAGACATCGCCGGTAACGTAAGCACTGACCCAAGCACCGATGAACTGCTGATTGATACCACTGCACCGGTAGCACCTACAGCAGATTCACTGATCACCAATAACACCACTCCTGTTCTCTCCGGCACAGCAACAGTTGGCAATGGTGAAACACTCGCTGTTACTGTTAATGGAGTTACTTATACCGCTGGTGAGGGTAACCTGGTCGGCAATGGCGATGGCACATGGACTCTGACCATTCCTGCTTCTGACTTACTGCCTGAAGGTGTACTCGATGTTTCTGTGGTCGTTACCGATGCCGCCGGCAACTCTGCGACTGATGCCAGCACCTCCGAGCTGACCATCGACCTGACACCACCTGCTATACCCACTGTGCTGTCTTTACTAACCAACAACGTTAACCCGGTTATCAGCGGCACCGCAACGATAGCGACTACAGACACACTCTCGGTGACTGTCGATGGTGTTACCTATACCGCTGGCGATGGCAACCTAGTCGACAACGCTGATGGCACGTGGGATCTGACTATTCCCGCAGGCAATGCGCTGGCCGAAAATACCTATGAAGTGACTGCAACCGTTACTGACAATGCAGGCAATACCGCAGTCGACACCACCGCGAACGAACTCATCGTCGACCTGACCCCACCCCCCGTGCCGGGAGTCACCAGTCAGACCACCATGAATCAGACACCAGTGATCAGTGGTACCACTGCTGTTGGTACAGGCTTGCTGTTGCAGGTCACCGTCAACGCCGTGGTCTATACCGCGGGTGACGGCAATCTGGTTGACAATGGCGATGGTACCTGGGATCTGACGATTCCTGCGGCTAACGCACTGACTGACGACCTGTATCAGGTCACCGCCACCCTGACCGATGCCGCTGGCAACTCCAGCACCGACCCGGGTAGTGATGAACTGCTGGTCGATACCACGGCTCCGCCCTCACCCGGCGTTACCAGCCTTACCACCAACCTGACCAGCCCGACTATCGAAGGCACCGCCATTGTTAATACAGGTGAAACACTAACTGTCACCGTTAATGGTGTTACCTACACCGCCGGCGACGGCAACCTGACCGACAATGCCGACGGCACCTGGACACTTGTTATTCCCGCTGCCGATGCACTTGCTGAAAATTCCTACGAAGTCACTGCCACAGTTATCGATATTGCCGGCAACACCAGCACCGACCCAAGCACCGACGAACTGCTAATCGACACCACTGCACCGGTATCCCCAACCGCAGACACACTGGTCACCAATAACATCACGCCTACAATTACCGGCACGGCAACCACAGGTTCCGGAGAAATCCTTACTGTCGCAGTCGCCGGCACTACCTACACCGCCGGCGACGGCAATCTAATCGACAATGCCGATGGCACATGGACACTGGCCATACCAGCTGTCCTGGCTGAAAGCGTTTTCGATGTATCAGTTATTGTGACCGATGCAGCCGGCAACAGCGGCGCCGACACTACAACGGGTGAACTAGTCATCGATCTGACCTCACCGCCACTGGCCACCGCAGATACACTGGTCACCAGTCTGAGTACACCAATTCTAACTGGCATCGCCTCTTTCGAACCTGGTTCAACACTTACAATTACAGTGGACGGAGTCACATACACAGCTGGCGATGGCAACCTGACCTTTAACAGCGACGGCGAATGGACATTGCAGGTAACGTCTCCGCTGGCAGAGGGTCAATACGATATCGTTGTGGTTGTCAATGACGCTGCGGGCAATAGCACAACGGACAACTCAATAGATGAACTCACGGTAGATCAAACCGCGCCACCCATACCAACAGTACTCTCGGTCATAGACAGTGACACCACTCCGACCATTACCGGCACCGCGACTATGGCTCCCGGTGACGTCCTGACTGTTACCGTAAACGGTGTCACCTACACCGCAGGCGATGGCAACCTGACAATAGACAGCAATGGCAACTGGACTTTACAGGTGCCAAGCCCGCTGCCTGAGGGCAGCCTCGACGTTGTGGCCACCATCACCGACTCTGTTGGCAACAGCGCCTCTGACAATACCAGCGACGAGCTGGTAATTGATCTAACTCCGCCACCGGCACCAACCGTTGCTTCGTTGCTGACTAACAATACAACACCAACTATCGGTGGCACCGCAGCATTTGACCCTGCATACACACTGACCGTAAACGTCGACGGGATCAGCTATACAGCCGCTGACGGACAACTGGTTCATGCACCTGATAACAGCTGGACACTGACTATTCCTGCGAATGCTGCGTTACCGGAGAGTAAGTACGAAGTAATCGCAACAACTTCAGATACCGCGGGCAACGCTGCAACAGACAACTCGACACTGGAGCTTACGGTTGATCTGACACCACCCGCAGCCCCGGGTGTTACCAGCATGAGCAGCCAAACAGGCACCCCGGTGATCGCGGGAACCTGGGTACCTGAACCCGGTGTTGTGCTTACCGTAGAGGTAAACGGCGTAATCTACACAGCCGGCGATGGTCAACTCACCGTTAATACAAACGGCAGCTGGACGCTGAGTATTCCAGCCATTGATGCGATGGCAGATGGCCTTTACGAGGTGCTTGCTATCACGACAGATGCTGCCGGAAACACTAACACTGACCCGGGTGCCGACGAGTTGCTGATAGACAGCATTGCACCGCAAATACCCGGTGTGACCAGCCTTACCACTAACCAGACAACCCCTGTGCTACACGGCACTGCGGTTGTGCAAGCCGGCGAGCAACTCGAAGTAACCGTCAATGGCATTACCTATGTGGCGGGTGATGGGCATCTCACCTTAACCAGCGGTGATACATGGTCTCTCGCTATACCATCGCCAGATGCGCTTGCCGAAGGCCACTATGACGTTACCGCACAGGTCTTTGACACTGCCGGCAACACCAGCAGTGACCCAAGCAGCGGCGAACTACTGATAGACACCACCGCGCCGGATACCGCAACGGTCGTTTCGCAGCTGACCAACGACTCTACCCCGGTGGTTACCGGCCTGGCATCGACCGGTCCCGGTGAAACGCTGACGGTTACCATCAATGGTGTTACCTATACCGCAGGTGACGGTGTGCTGATCGACAACGGAGATGGTACCTGGCAGCTAAACCTGCAGACCC
>CAYMFQ010000424.1:0-3312 GCA_964389335.1 uncultured Granulosicoccaceae bacterium | reverse complement strand
CACCAGGTACACTGCCAGCTGGTGCGACATTCGATCCTGCGACTAACGAGCTGACGTTCGTACCGACGGTAGATAACAATGGTGACACAGTTGTACCGTTTACCGTTGATGATGGCAATGGTGGTGTAATTACTCCGACGGTCATTATTCAGCCAGTGAACCCGGGCCCTGATGCGGTAGATCAGACGGTTGTGACCGCGCCGGATACCCTTATAGATATTGATCCACTGTCGAACGACAGCGATCCGGACGGCGATCCACTGGCCATCACCGAGATCAACGGTGTCGCGTTAATAGCGGGTGGTACGAATACGATACCCGTACCTAACGGTACGGTGACGGTAGAGGCTGATGGCACGATTACGGTCACACCGGATACAGGTTACGCTGGTGATATCGATGTACCGTACACGATTGTTGATCAGGACGGTGCGACAGATTCTGCTGTGCACACAGTCACTATAGGCAACGCACCGCCGAATGTGGTCGACCCCGATCCAACTCCAGGTACTCCATCAGTTGATCCACTGGATGCAGAGAACATCATTGTTCCGGCAGTCGATGGGCAGCCAATTACTATCGATCTGGATGATTATCTGACAGATCCGAATGGCCACGCGCTGTCGATTACACCGGGTACCCTATCAGCAGGTGCTACATTCGATCCTGCGACTAACGAGCTGACGTTCGTGCCGACAGTAGATAACAACGGTGACACAGTTGTACCGTTTACTGTGGATGACGGCAATGGTGGTGTAATCACCCCGACAGTCACTATCCAGCCCGTGAACCCTGGTCCTGATGCAGTCGATGAGACAGTAACGACTACACCGGATACCCCGGTCGTAATCGATCCACTGTCGAATGACAGCGATCCGGATGGTGATCCGTTGACGATCACTGAGATAAACAGTGTGGCACTGACTCCAGGTGTGGCTCAAACGATAGCAGTACCGAATGGTTCGGTTGAAGTAGCAGCGGACGGTACAATCACGGTCACACCCGATACAGGCTTTGCCGGTGATATCGATGTGCCTTACACCATTGTTGACCAGGATGGTGCAACTGATACAGCGACACACACCGTTGTCATCGGTAACACCACACCGGATGTAGTTGATCCCGATCCAACTCCAGGCACTCCGTCAATCGATCCGCTGGATGCACAAAACATCATTGTTCCGGCAGTCGATGGACAGCCGATCACCATCGATTTGGATGACTATCTGACAGATCACAATGGAGATCCGTTAACGATCGCTGCAGGTACGCTGCCAGCTGGCGCGACGTTCAACGCCGCAACAAATGAGCTGACATTCGTACCGACGGTAGATAACAACGGCGACACAGTTGTGCCGTTTACCGTGGATGATGGCAACGGTGGTGTAATCACCCCGACGGTCACCATCCAGCCAATGAACCCTGGTCCTGATGCGGTCGATGAGACGGTAACGACCACACCGGATACCCCGGTTGTGATCGATCCACTGTCAAATGATTCTGATCCGGATGGTGATCCGTTAAGGATCACGGAGATTAACGGTGTTGCACTGACTCCGGGTGTTGCTCAGACGATCACAGTACCGAACGGTACAGTAGACGTTGCTGTCGATGGCACAATCACGGTCACACCGGATACAGGCTATGCCGGTGATATCGATGTGCCGTACACGATCGTTGATCAGGATGGCGCAACTGATACCGCCACTCACACGGTGGTCATTGGTAACACCGCACCTGATGTGGTCGATCCAGACCCAACACCAGGCACTCCGTCAATCGATCCGCTGGATGCACAGAACATTCTGGTGCCAGCAGTTGATGGACAGCCGGTCACCATCGATCTGGATGACTATCTGACCGATCACAATGGAGATCCGTTAACAATCACCGCAGGTACGCTGCCAGCAGGGGCGACGTTCAACGCCGCAACTAATGAGCTGACATTCGTACCGACGGTAGACAACAACGGTGACACAGTTGTTCCGTTTACTGTCGACGATGGTAACGGTGGTGTGATTACTCCGACGGTCACCATCCAGCCAGTAAACCCGGGTCCTGATGCGGTCGATGAGACGGTAACAACCACACCGGATACCCCGGTTGTGATCAATCCGCTGTCGAATGACAGCGATCCGGATGGTGATCCATTAACCATTACAGAAATCAACGGCGTTGGACTGACTCCTGGCGTAGCTCAAACGATAGCAGTACTGAATGGTTCAGTCGAAGCAGCAGCGGACGGCACGATCACGGTTACACCCGATACAGGCTTTGCCGGTGATATCGATGTGCCTTACACCATTGTTGACCAGGATGGAGAGACTGATGCAGCGATCCATACAGTTGCTATTGGTAATACTGCGCCGGATGTGGTCGATCCTGACCCGACTTCGGGCACTCCGTCCGTTGATCCACTGGATGCACAGAACATCATTGTTCCGGCAGTTGATGGACAGCCGATCACCATCGATCTGGATGACTATCTGACCGATCACAATGGAGATCCGTTAACAATCACCGCAGGTACGCTGCCAGCAGGCGCGACATTCGATCCTGCGACTAACGAGCTGACGTTCGTACCGACGGTAGATAACAACGGCGACACAGTTGTACCGTTCACAGTGGACGATGGCAATGGTGGCGTAATCACCCCGACAGTCACTATCCAGCCAGTGAATCCAGGTCCTGATGCGGTCGATGAGACAGTAACAACGACGCCGGATACCCCGGTTGTGATCGATCCACTGTCGAATGATTCTGATTCCGACGGCGATCCGTTAACGATCACGGAGATCAACGGTGTTGCTTTAGTACCGGGTGGAACGAATACGATTGCTGTACCCAACGGCACAGTTACAGTCGCTGCTGATGGCACAATCACGGTCACACCGGATACAGGCTATGCCGGTGATATCGATGTGCCTTACACCATTGTTGATCAGGATGGAGAGACTGATACGGCGACTCATACGGTGGTCATTGGTAACACCGCACCGGATGTGGTCGATCCTGACCCGACTCCAGGCACTCCATCAATCGATCCGCTGGATGCACAGAACATCATTGTTCCAGCAGTCGACGGCCAGCCAGTTACAATTGATCTGGATGACTACCTGACTGATCACAATGGAGATCCGTTAGCAATCACCGCAGGTACACTGCCAGCTGGAGCGACCTTCAACGCCGCTACTAACGAGCTGACGTTCGTACCGACGGTAGACAACAATGGCGACACTGTCGTGCCGTTCACCGTAGATGATGGCAATGGTGGTGTAATCACCCCGACAGTTACTATCCAGCCAGTGAACC
>CAYMFQ010000423.1:0-3387 GCA_964389335.1 uncultured Granulosicoccaceae bacterium | reverse complement strand
CTAACTGGCGTTGCACTCGTGCTGATTGGCGGATACCTCGCGACCGGCATGGACGTAAACGATGCGAGCTTCGGCGCAGGTGCACTAACAGGATTGTTTGCCGCCACCATTTTTGCGTGGGGCTCACGTGCGACAGTAAAGTCGCTGCCAGAGCTGACACCGGTCGGACAAACCGCGGTGACCACCGCCGGTATGGTGTTGTTTTGCGTAGCATTGTATCTGGCTTTTGTGCTGCTCAAGCTGCCGGGCTTACAGATGACGACACTTGATGCACACGGCTGGTCACTGATGATGATCTATGCCTGGGTGTCGCTGGGCATCTCTCAGGCATTCTGGATTGCCGGCGTTGGCAAACTGGGTGTCGGGCTGGCATCGTTTCACCTGAACGCGGCACCCTTCTACGTCATGCTTATCCTATTGGCACTGGGTGGTAGCTGGAACTGGCTACAGGCAATTGGAGCGCTGATTCTGGCCGCGGGAGTAATCCTCGCCCAGCGCCCTTCCATTCACAAAGACTGAATACAATCCGACCCAATCAATATTGATAAACACCCGCACAGCGTGTATTGCTTTTTTCGCGCCCCGGGTTCCTGAGTGAATACAATCAGGTACACTGACATAAAAACAACCATGGCACCCGGAGGCAGATGTGGCGATAAAAGATAGCGTAAAGATTATCGATACCATTCCCGAGCATCTGGCTGTTCGCGCACGTGAGACCCCGGATCGATTGTGGCTAAAGGACCGCCACGGCGATGACTTTACCACCTGGACCTGGGCGCAGGCGCACAACGAGGTCAATGCTGCCGCCGCGTGGCTGGAAACGCACTATGGCAAAAGCCAGTCAGTGTTTGGCATATTGTCTCGCAACCGCGCGCACTGGATGCTGGCCGACATGGCCATAACAGCTTCCGGCAATGTGTCTGCGCCGTTGTTCACGACACTGCTGCCCGACACCGCCGAGTATATTCTGTCGTTTACCGAGGCATCTGCGCTGATCGTTGGCGAAGCCGGAAACTGGGAATCAGTCAAAGCCGTGTTGCCCGATGGCATTGACATCATCGCATTGCCCGGCGTTGACCCCGGTATGCCTCACACCAGGTGGGAGGATATCATTGCACAAGGAGCCGGCGGGCTACCGTCACACCAGTGCAATGCAGACGACCTGCAAACTCTGGTGTTTACCTCCGGGACAACCGGCGTCCCTAAAGGTGTCATGCAAACCCATGCATCCATGCTGATACCCATGCAGCGATGTATTGACGAAGTTCAAATTAGCGAATATCCGCGTTTCCTGTCATACCTGCCGCTCGCGCATGTGGCAGAGCGCCAGCTTATCTGGATTCAGAGCCTTATCTATGGCGGCGAAGTTACCTTCAATGAAGACCTCACCACCCTGTTGCGCGATATGGCAGACACCAAACCCCATTATCTGTTTGGCGTACCGCGCGTGTGGGAGCAACTGCAGCAGGGAGTACTGGCGAAGTTTGGCGGACAGGCTGCATTTGATGAAGCGCTGCAAAACGACCACGAAACCGTGCAGCGCAACGTGACAGAAGCACTGGGACTGCAGCACGCAGAGTATCTGTTAACCGCTGCGGCGCCAACGCCTTCGGCATTGATGGACTGGTACCAGAATATCGGTATTACTTTAATGGAGGGCTACGGACAGAGCGAAGCTATGGGCCTTATCGCCAATTCGCACAAAGCACGCAAAATTGGATCTATCGGCGTGGCGCTTGACGGTGTTGAAGCGCGCATCAGTGAAGAAGGCGAATTGTGTGTCCGCTCCCGGGGTCTGGCTGCTGGTTACTATAAAAACCCGGAAAAAACTGCAGAAACATTTGTCGATGGTTGGGTACATACTGGTGACAAGGCCACGGTCGATGAAGACGGCTTTTACTACTTAACCGGTCGCGTCAAAGATCAGTTCAAAACCATGCACGGTAAGTTTGTCTCGCCCCCGCCCATGGAAAGTGCATTCAGTGAATGTGAAGCCGTGGAGCAACTGAGCCTGCTGGGCAGAGGTTATTCTAAGACAGTGATGGTGGTTGTACTGACCGCACTGGCTCAATCGCTTGACAAAGCCGATGTTGAAGCCCAAGTGCTTGAATCAGCCATGGCGGTGAATGACAGCGTCGAGCACCACGCGCAAATTGGTGCAATTATCATCACCACCGACCCCTGGACCATAGAAAACGGTGTGCTGACACCGACGATGAAAATTAAGCGTGACAAGGTAGAGGCAACCCATGGTGAACTGGCTGAGGGACTGGCACGCAAAGCAGCAGAACAGAAACAAATTCTCCTGCATTGGGTTTAAGAGCGTGGGTTTAAGAGTATGGAGTTAAGAGCAAGGGTTTAAGCAGACAACACACGCATGATAATAATGCCCGCGGCAACCAGACAGGCAGCTATCACTCGCTGCCGACCAAAGGGCTCGCCTAAAAAAAGCGTACCAATTAGTGCTGCAAAGATAACACTGGTTTCACGTAAAGACGAAACCACGCCCATGGCCCCCAGACTCATTGCGAATATTACCAGCCCATAGGCGAGACTCGATGCCACGCCACCAAAGATGATACTACCAACAGAGCTTTGCATATACTGGAACCAGGCCCGCCTGCGCGTTAACAACAACCAGGTTCCAATTGGCACAGCCTCAAAAACAAACAGCCAGACGATATACGACAGACTATTGCCCGCTTTACGCACACCAATACCATCAACAATGGTATAGGTTGCAATTAATACGGATGTGAATAATCCCCAGCGCAATGCGGCAGGCGGGATTTTTCCTAACCTGCCGCCAAAAAGTGTAATGCTCATCAGACCGGCACTCACCAGCACCAGTCCGGCCAGCGTCCCCGGGCTCAAAATTTCACCGGCAAACACCGCAGCCCCAATAGCCACCAACACCGGCGCCAGCCCTCGAAACAGCGGATACACCTGTGAAAGATCACCCGCCCGGTAAGCCTGCGCAACACTGAAATAGTAGATGTTATGAATAAGCACTGACGCGACAATTGCCGGCCAGCTGTCGATATGCGGCAGTGGTACAAACGGCACGATAAACAGACAAATCAAACCGCCAAACAGCTGGTAGGCGGCAATGGTGAATTCAGGCTCTCCCCCTTTTTTCACCAGTGCGTTCCAGCTCGCGTGTAACAGTGCGGCTGTCAGAACCAACATCATTAAGAACGGAGTCACAAATGGCCCTGTTGTTTTGTAGCGCGGGGTTTTGTAGCCCGGGGTTTTGCGGTCCGGGGCTTGACGCTATGCGCGTCGCAGAAGCGAGTGTGTAGTGTATACTACATGACGTGCTGAAATTAGATCGATTGGTGTAGTTGTCGGTATAAAATATTGGTGGATGCGCAGGCTTATCCA
>CAYMFQ010000422.1:0-3399 GCA_964389335.1 uncultured Granulosicoccaceae bacterium | reverse complement strand
CCCGGAATCCCGCAACAACAACGCCGGCTTAACATCCAGCCGCTTACGTACATAACGCGCCCCTAATCCCAAAGCAACAGCAGCAATACCACCGGCAGTGATAATCGCCACCCACAACAAATCAGTCGAAGGTAACTTCATGCGCAACTCAAGCAAGGGCAGGGCAATGGCTGATCCGAGAGCCACAGCAAACGATGCGGTAACCAGCGCCAGCAATAGAAACTCAAGCCGCAGCCCGCGATTGATTAGCGACATGCGTGCACCAAGTGTATTGAGTACGGTAGCTTCGTAGATCTGTCGGCTGCGGCCTGCGGCGATGACACTAACGAGCACCAGCAGACTGGCAAGCAAACTGACAGCTGCAATAACAATAAGCCCGCTGGTGGCCTGGCCGAGTAACTCTCGCGCAGTGGACAGCAATCTCGCTGTGCGCACGCTGATCACGGTTGGGTCGACCGCGGCTATATTTTTCTGCGTCGCGGCAGCGTTGTCGTCCGACATATACGCGGTACCAACGTGGCGATAGACTAACCCGTCAAGCAGGCCATCGGCGACAATCCCTTCAAACCAAAAGCGCGTTTGCACCCCTTTTTGTTTGTGAATAGCACGTACTTCAAGGTCAAGCGTTTTACCTTCAATCTGGTAGCGTACACGTTCACCTACACTAACCCCCAGTCTTCTCGCTTCACGATCTTCCAGAGACAGCACGTTTTCGGTGCCTTCCGGCCACCACGACCCTGCGACCAGTTCCAGCGCATCGATATTGCCACCGCGATAGCTCAGTTTGTGTTCGTTGTGGATAGCCTCGCGGAACTCGTTTTCATTTTCTTCTTCAACCCCGTTGTCGAGCATTTCGTCGACGGGAGTGCCATTAAGTGCGGTCAGCCTTGCTCTCACCAGTGGTGCTGTTTCAATGCGTGCACCTTCTGTTTTGAGGGTGGCATCTACGACATCATTAACCCGGTTGACATCAATGTCATACAGCACCAGTGCCGGTGCTTCCTGTGGGATGGTGGCATAGACGGTACGCAACAGTGAGGTGACAACCAGCGTGCAGGCGACCAGCACGGTAAGCGCCGACCCCAGTGACAACATGGCGCTGCGCAAGGGGGACTCGGGTCGATGCAAATTTGCCAGTGCCAGGCGCAGTGCAAAATTCCCACGCACCAGATTGCGTCGGTCAAGAATCTGCGCGAGTTTACGCAGCGCGCGCAATAAAATTTCAAGTAACACCAGTAGCGCAAAGATCACTGCGATAAAGCCTATCGCAAATAATGGATCCGGCAGACTGACTGCAATACCAGCCAATACCAATAGGCCAACAACGACCGTCGCCCCGGCAAACGCAGCAGGCAGACCGGCCATGTTACTACTGTGGCGAAACAACGTAGCCGGTGAAACCGCCAGTGCACGTCCAATCGCCGGAAGCGCAAATGCAAAGGCGGTGAGTAACCCGAAAAGAAACGCAATCACCAGTGTCCACAGTACCTGCTGCATTGCCGTGGTTAGCTGAAAGTCAGTGGATGCCACTGTTGCCCCCACCCAGGCCAGCAGGCCGCCAACAATACAACCGGCTAAACTCGCACCACCGCCGAGCATTGCAATCTGCAGCAGGTATACCCCGGTAAGGCGTGCGTTACGCAGACCCAGTGAAC
Organism: uncultured Granulosicoccaceae bacterium; assembly: GCA_964389335.1. Lineage (GTDB taxonomy): Bacteria > Pseudomonadota > Gammaproteobacteria > Granulosicoccales > Granulosicoccaceae. Next base: position 1,744 of record CAYMFQ010000422.1, on the reverse strand, counting down.
GCAGCGTGGCGATGGTTTTTAGTTTGCTCTGCAGGTGTGTGCGAATACTGCTGTATACCCCAAGGCCACCGACAAACAGCGTACTGAATGCAATAATCATCAAACCGGATGCAATTTGCCCGAGTCGCTCGGCAATGCGTTCACTGCGGTCTTCAAACGTTCGCACTCGCCAGCTTTGATTGCCGAATTCTTTATAGAACTCGCTTCGCCACTGATCTGCTGTCACGTTGGTGGCGACTTTATAATCGTAATCAATACGCGATGCCGGGCCGGTAAGGCCCGCTGCGGCTATCGATGCATCAGCTACCAACACAGGTTCGCCTCGCCACTCGGCAGAGAGATTTCGGTCGGGCTGATTGATGACCAGCGCGCGCACTTGCATGGTTTCATTGCCAATGAATATCGCATCGCCCACACTGAGGTTGTTTCGATTTGCCAGTGCCTCATCCATTGCAACGCCCCACACACCATCGATCTTTGCGGTAGCGTCACCTAGTGCCATGGAGGGTTGCAGTTCAAGAACACCATACAATGGGTAGTTTTTATCCATGCTCTGCAGTTCGACACGTATGAACTCGCCGTCCTCGGTGCCGAGCATGGTGAAGAGTTCTCGCACCAGTGTCACCGTGCCGCGCTCACGCATCCAGTTGACTGTGGCGTCGGGCAACGGTTCGTTGGCGTCCACTTCTACATCACCGCCAAGCAGCGCACGCGTGTCAGCCAGCAGGCCCGCGTTCACCATTCGATAGAGGCTGCCGGTGGCGGCCACCAGCGATACTCCGAGCATCAGGCACGCACAGAAAATCCATAGCGACCGTCCACTGCCGCGCAAGTCGCGCCAGGCCAGATCAATCAGAAAGCGCATGAGCCGGCTCGTCCTGTAGTTGACCCTGGTGCAGGCGCAGCGTCCGATCGCACAGGCGTGCGATCGAAATGTCGTGAGTAACCAGCAACAGCGTGGAGCCGGATTCACGGTTGAGCGCGAACAGTAAATCGACAATGCCGGCGCCGGTCTCGCCGTCGAGGTTGCCGGTGGGCTCATCCGCCAGCAGCACGGCGGGGCGATGCACAAGCGCACGGGCAATGGCAACACGTTGTTGCTCACCCCCTGACAGCTGATCCGGGTAGTGATCGCAGCGCGCAGCCAGCCCGACGCGCTCCAGCATCTCCCGCGCTCTGTCCTGGGCGCCATCGATACCGGCAATGTCGAGCGGCAGTGCCACGTTTGCCAGTGCTGACAAACTGGGCACCAGATGAAACGACTGGAAAATAATACCCAGCTTATCGCGCCTCATATCCGCAAGACCGTTGGCATCAAGGCTGGCCAGGTCAACGCCGTCGATTTGAATCGATCCGGCTGTGGGGGATTCCAGCCCCGCCAATAGCAGCAACAGTGTGGTCTTACCCGAGCCGGATGGGCCGATTACGGCAATCGTTTCACCGCGTTTGATGGTTGCACTGGTGCTGCGCAGGACATCCAGTTGCCCGTCGGCAAGCGGATACGACAAACTCAGATCTTGTAACGCTATCATGCGGTTGCTGCTGCTCTCTTTGGCAGGTTGTACGGCGATAATAAGCCAGATGGCGGGTGGTTTAAGGGTAGTACGTGCTGCTGTGGATAGTGGGAGCAATTGAGTGCGGTTGCAAGTGGTGGCCAGAAGCGGCCCGCAGCCGTTCTCCATATCAGCAAATTCAATGTATTCCCCACTGGTACGAGACGACTTGCTCGAGCGCGCCAGTTCCC
>CAYMFQ010000421.1:0-3415 GCA_964389335.1 uncultured Granulosicoccaceae bacterium | reverse complement strand
CGAGTTGTATTGTGGTGCCCTGGGTTTGCTGAGGCGCATAGTCAAACGCATAGTCAAGACAGGCGCTGGAAAAAGCAACCAGTGGATCCTGGTCTCCGCAGTTATCGGATTATCCGCGCTGTTGGCGGGTGCGTCGGTAGGTAGCTGGTGCGGTTTGAAAGTGCTTTTTAAAGACCCGGCTGAATGCAGCCTCCGACTGATAGCCTGACTTTGCTGCGATGTCGATAATCGCATCGTCAGTGTCGAGCAGTATCCGCCTGGCCAACTGCATTCACCATTGGGTTAAATACGCCAGCGGAGACATTGAAAGATAACGAGTAAAAGTGGTGGCGAAGGAAGTGCGGGACATACCGGCAGTCGTTGCCAGTTTCTCTATTGTCCAGTGATGGCCCGGGTTGTCGTGTATAGCATCCAGTGCCCTTGTGATTCTTTTGTCGGAGTAGCCGGCCAGGGCGGGGTGATTGTCCTCCGCGGACTCGACATAACTTCGTAATACCTGTGTAAACACTATTTCTGACAGTTTCAACGAAATGATGTCGGCGCCGAGGTTATCACGACCAGCCTCCGCGCCAATGACTCGCAGCGTATTCTCCAGCCAGCCGCCACAGGTTTCACCATAGTTTTTAATGTGAATATGTGATGGCGGCGCGTCAATGAGCGGGTGGCTTGCGTGTTCGTCAAACGCGTAGTGTCCGCAAATCAGCTGAGTTTCGTGGCTTGCGCCGAACTCACCGAATATCAGCGTGCCGCTACCGTTAAACCCTGACTTTTCGATCACCTGTTCGAGTACTGCGCCTGGGTGTTCGTCGTCGTGGCCACTGTAAATAGTGTGGGCTGCTCCTCTCATGATAATGATTAAATCACCCTGTTCCACCGGGACCGGTGCGGCTTGCCCGTCAATACGGACCAGGCATCTGCCCTGGTGTGCATAGTGAAACCGCGCCACATTAAGATAAACAGGCACCTTTACACTCCATGGGCTCGTAAACGATGTGCGGAAGTACAGAGTCCCTTTCAGTTTTAGCTGAGTCAGAATGTCGCTGAGCAGGTCCAACGATTGTCTCCAATGTGGATTTACAGGTTTGATTGATTGTATAGGGAGGTGAAAGTTCAACATTCGCAGTTGATCGAAACATTTAGACAAATGGACGATTGATCAAGAAATTCGAATGATTGGTCATTCAGGTGCCAGTCTTTAGGGTTTTTAATACACGCTCGGTATTGATTACAACCCTTTTGGAGAAAACGATGAGAAAACTGATTAATTATGTGCACAGTGCAGTCGCGAGCGTAGCGCTGATTGCGGCGATCGCAGCACCGGTTTATGCAGAATCACCGGCAGATCTAAACGATCTGGAAATCGCTCATGTGGCATATATCGCGGACAACATTGATATTCGCAATGCGCATCTGGCACTTGGCATGTCTGAAAACCCCGATATTCGCGAGTTTGCCAAAACCATGATACGCGACCATGAGTCGGTCAACGAACAGGCGCTGGCCTTGCTGGAGCGGCTGGGCGTATCGGCGCAGGATAATTTCCTCAGTCAAAAACTTATCAGTGACGCCGACGGCGTTATCGATAAGCTCACAAAATTACGTGGTGCTGAGTTTGATCGGTTTTATGCAGAAAACGAGTTGAACTACCACAAGGCCGTAAACAATCTGGTTGAAGAGGTGTTTATTCCGAATATTGAAAATAGCGAGGTAAAAAAGTTGTTTGAACAGGCGCTGGAGATTTTTAAGGTTCATGAGCATCACGCTGAAATGATGGTAAACGGGTTGAAGCAGTAAGATGCAAAGGCGACTATTTCTTGGTCTCACAGTACTTGGTAGTGCTGTGAGTTCTGCATCAGAGCTATCTGTCACCCATACAGTCACTATAAGAAAGTTCGAGTATGAGCCCAGGGTATTGTCAGTGCGTGTGGGTGATACCATAGACTGGGTAAATGAAGATATCGTACCGCATACAGCAACGGCGCGGGATCGGAGTTGGAACACTGGTGAAATTAAACCGGGTGAGTCCGTGGCAGTGCTGGTCACAGAGATGCTTTTTACGGAGTACTTCTGCGCTTATCACCCGATGATGGAAGGCTCGGTTGTGCTATCAGGCAATTAGCCTGGTAGCAGGCGGGCTACGCGTTCCTGAAGTACAGGAATCACGTCAGATTCAAACCACGGGTTCTGTTTTAACCGGCGGTTATTGCGTGGGCTTGGGTGAGGCAGCGTAATGGCGGCCGGAAGTTGCTGTCGCCAATCCATTGCAACCTGGGTTACCGTGTTGCCTTTATGCTGTGGCAAGTGCCAGTCTATTGCGTATCGGCCAATTATAACGGTGAGTTCAATGTTTGGTAACGCCTGCAGCACATGCTTACGCCACGTGTAGGCACACTCGGCTCTGGGAGGAAGATCACCGCTTGTGCCGGTGCCGGGGTAGCAAAAGCCCAACGGGACAACGGCCACAATTTCCCTATCATAGAATTGGCTGCGCGAGACCCCAAGCCATCGTCTAAGTCGATATCCGGACGCGTTGTCAAACGGAATACCGCGCTCATGAGTTTTGCTGCCAGGAGCCTGCCCAGCAATTAAAAGACGCGCTGCAGGGTGTGCCTGGAAGATCGGTTTCGGCCCCAGCGGTACATCACAAAGGGTACAGTTTGCGATTTGTCTGAACAGTTTGTGTGCAGCGCTGTTAGCCATTTAGGTAACCAGTTGAGCCTGGCTAAATCTTATCTTATACCCGGGTACTGAGTGTTGAGTTTTTACACTGTTAGTGTACGCCTGACAGGCTGGGTGCTCGCAGAATGCCTGGCGGAACGGAGTCAGCTTCCATGTTAACCTGGAGAGTTTGCGGCCTTTGCCAATGGTTGTCCCCAGATCAAAAAGCCGAACATTACTGCATTTGCAATTAACCAGATTGCAGTGACGAGGTAAACGCGTTTTTGCATTGACTTTGAGTGTTTGCCGTAACGGCCAGCTGCAATATCGCGTGCCATACCGATTCCCTCGGATAACCTGGGGTTAATCTTATGCGCACCAACTCGATTTTGTCTCTCTTTGAGCTCCTTGCCGCCCTCCGTCTTTTCTATGCCCTGGTGATACCATAAGGCAAGCCAAATCATTGGAACGATCATTACTGCAAAGCTCGCAATCAACCAGTAGCCGATTCTGGCTGATAAGCCGCCCGACAGGGACATTGCATAGGTTGTACTAGAAATTAGGCCCGTGTAAATATATTCTGAGCAATCCGACCTCATTTTGGGTTGTTTGTAAGCGCTCTATCGAACGCAGTATTCACAAATGCTGGGTATCGACGGACAGTTCCTGTTCCCTTTTAAGAAGAGACAGAGAATGAGCACAGCAAGAAGAGCGAGACGGACAGCTGATCAGTGGGCAACCCTGGTTGAGGAATTTG
>CAYMFQ010000420.1:0-3429 GCA_964389335.1 uncultured Granulosicoccaceae bacterium | reverse complement strand
CTACGATTGACGTATTGTAAAGATAGATAATTAACTCGATACTGTTTGTAAATACAGTATACTCGTTCCGATCTTCAACTTTGCGCTGATAATACGGGAGCGTTCATGAGCCTGAGCGAGTCGCAGGAGAAGTTCATTGAGAAAATGCTGGTGTCGCTCAGGCGAGTGGTTCAGGCCTGTGCGGAGCAGGGCGGTAAGGCGGCGTTGTTATTGGGCCGCAAACAGGTTGGAGACCACACGATCAGAGTCAGTGTGGTGGCTGAACGAGAAAAGTCCTTTCGGGCACCACTACAAAATTATTCTGAAAAAAGCCTGTCCAACGCAGCCCTGAAGACGCCTGATGGTCAGGCGAATGAATCGATAACAGAAGACGCAGACGGCGATAACCAGACGCAGACACTGCACCGTAACCACAAACGCACCAGTCGCTGGCAAAAGCCCGTTTTCTAGTCGGTTTGTTAATGCTGCATTACGTGGTTAATGTACAGTACATCCGTGCTGATGCATCAGGCAACCATTGCCACGCCTGGTCATTCAGCACCCGAGCGAACTGCAGATCAGATACCGGTGCAGTTATTGTCAGTGGCTGATTTGATTCGGGCTCGGTTAGGGTAATCGCATGGGCATGCAGTAGTAACCGTTGGCACTGATAGTGGCTGGCGAAGAAGCGGTTGTGTGGCGTTTTGCCATAGTTGCTGTCGCCGATGAGTGGATGGCTGATGTGTTTCATGTGCCGTCTGATCTGATGTCGTCGGCCGGTTTGTGGTTCAACCAGCAACAGGCTGTAGCGGCTGGTTGGATAACGATCAACCGCGTGTGGCAACTCTATAGTGGCAAGTCGAGAGTAGGAGGTGACGGCAGCCGCAGCCGGTTTGTCTTTGGCGTCCTTGTCGCGAACCGGGTGGTCAATGGTGCCACTGGTGTTACTGTGCCCGCGCACCACGGCAAGGTACTGCTTTTTGGTTAAACCGTGCTCGAGCTGCTGTGAGAGTTCCGTTGCCGCCTCTTTTGATAACGCGAACAACAGTACGCCCGAAGTCGGTTTGTCCAGTCGGTGCACCGGGTAGAGATAGTGCCCGGTTTGGTCGCGTAACTGGCGCAGTGCGTTTTGAGTTTCGTGTCGGTCCAGTGCGCTGCGGTGCACCAGCAGCCCCGATGGCTTGTCTATGGCTATCAGGTGTTCGCTTTGATAGAGAACCGGCAGCACCGAGTTAATTCGTCAGGCCAACAGGTGTACAGAGTTATGCTGTGGTTAGCTGACCGGCTCGCTCGGCTGGCGGCTTGGTTCTGATACCGCTTGTTCCACAATTTCGTTTTCCAGGCGGGCCCAGATATCTTCAATCCAGCCTTTCATGGTTAACGACTCCTGCCAGCGATCAGACATTTCCATGCCGTCGGGACCAGTCATCGCGTAGTCGGGTGGTGCGAGTTCGGTTTGAAAGATCAGGCAATCGTCGTCGCCGGCGCGCTTTCGCCAGTAGCGGAAACCCGCTTCCCACCAGTCGAGGAACTGCACTACCCACTTTTGATGCTGTGGGAATTCCAGCTGCAGCTGAATCTGCTGCGCTGACGCGACACGACCCTGAAACGCATTGGCGCGTCGCAATACCTTGTCGACCAGTTCCTGTTCCTCGCTGCGCAGCGGCAGTGAGAATTCGCGATCGACCACATAGTGGGACAGGTCGACACTGAGTTTCATGTCGGGCACTGTTTCCAGCAGTTGCGTGGTGTAGCTCAGATCGTTGGTAACGGAGTTGCGATGTGTTTCGAACTCGATGTCGATGCCTTCCTTTTCGGCTTCTTCCATCCAGTCCTGCACCATGATCGATGCTTCATCGACACTGCTCGGTATGACCTGCGCAATGATATTGACCACTCTTGCATTGAACTCACGCGCCATTTCGAGTACCGGCAGCATATCTTCCATGCTGTGGGGAAACGCATTGATGACACAGCCCAGTTCGTACTGGCTAAAAAGTGGCAGCGTTTTGTAAGCGGTTTCCCGGTCGGCTGCGGCCAGGTTGATTGCCATACCGGTATAGCCGGCATTGCGCACCATTTCGAATGCTTTTTCGGTGCTCACCGGTTCGTGGCTGCCTCTACCGGCGTCCATAGCCCACAGTGATTGATACAATTCAAGTCGTGGCACGTGGCCTCCGTTTGGGCGATTACATAAGCCCGATGGTCTAAATTCACACAACGGTAATGTGCGCAGGGCCGATTATAACGAATTGCGCCCATGGCAGCCGAATCAATGACAAATACGAGAATTTCGTACAGTTTGATTCCGGCGAGTTTTCGCCCGGCGTGCTATCATTGCGGCGCTGCGCGATGCGGTCTCAGGCGGGTCGTCCGACAGGGGGTTGGAGTCCATCGATCTGGCTGAAATCGTCACAAATAGTTAATATTCGGTTAACAATGGTTTACCAAATGGGCCTTGTGCTCGACTTTCTGCTGGACGACACTCCCGGCAGGGTCAGGCGCACACATACCTGTAGTCCGCTCCTGTTGCAGTCTCAGGGTTTGCCTGTCAGTACAAGTTGTTAACTTAGAGCCTGATTTTCAAAAAAGGAAATACACCAATGCATTTTCACAATAAATATTTAGCCGAGCTATTCGGCACGTTCTGGCTGGTGCTGGGCGGTTGTGGCAGCGCCATATTCGCTGCAACCTTCGCCAGTGACGCGGGTATCAACATCGGTCTGGTTGGGGTTTCACTGGCATTTGGTCTGACTGTAATGACCATGGCCTATGCGGTTGGTCATGTGTCTGGCGGCCACTTCAACCCGGCTGTTTCTATTGGCCTGTGGGTTGGCGGACGCTTTGGTTTTGCCCATCTTATCCCGTACATCGTGTTCCAGGTGCTGGGCGCAGTTGCAGCGGCTTTCGTACTACAGTGGCTGGTGACCGAGGCGGGTTCGACCGACGCAGTCAATGCCCTGAACGCAGGTGCTGCACCGTCTCTGGCTTCTAACGGCTACGGCGATGCTTCTCCTGGTAAGTATTCAATGGAAGCAGTCATTGTCATGGAAGTGATCATGACAGCGTTCTTCCTGATCATCATCATGGGTGCTACTGACGAAAGAGCACCGGCTGGTTTTGCACCGATTGCTATCGGATTAGGGCTCACACTGATTCATCTGATTTCTATTCCTGTTTCTAATACTTCTGTTAATCCGGCTCGAAGCACTGGTCCCGCACTGATCTCACAAATGTTCGGTGATGGCGACGGAACTGCGCTGACACAACTGCCGGTATTCTGGGCAGCGCCAATCGTTGGTGCGGTACTGGGTGCAATCATCTACCGTCTGATCGTATCTGGCGCAAAGCCGGTTGAAAAAGCACCAGAGCGCGTTGAAGTACGCGAGCCTGAGTATCGTGATCGCGCAGACTATCGTGACTACCGCGATGATCGTGATGACTATCGCG
>CAYMFQ010000419.1:1303-3431 GCA_964389335.1 uncultured Granulosicoccaceae bacterium | reverse complement strand
GGGGCAGATCAACGTGACAAAAACTATGCACCGACTGAGCTTCAAGAATTTGTTCTAGTCTGTTCAGCAGAGATAATGCCTGTTCACTTTCTACAATCATTTTTCGAATTGCCATTCCTTCTACACAAGAGACACTTACGAATTTAAAGCATAGATTTAACATTTGCGTTGTTTCTAACAGAATCAAGCGTGATTTAGTCAACCGCCATCGGATGGCCGCCTTAATGTCACAATTTGTACGCAAATGTTCGACAAACCCCGCACCAATTAAATCACAGACAAGTTTCTCCGGGCTGCAAGAATCAAAACTGGGCTGGCGAATATGCTCTAACACCACGGGAGTGCGACAAATACTGTAGCCGGCTTTTTGCACTTCTATTGCCATAGCCATATCACTTCGACGACCAACCCAGGAACCAACTACTACTGCACTATTTTGGACTGACAACACATTAGGATTGAGAATTAGTGTAGCCCCTCCTCGCCGACCCGACCTATCCAACGCTACCGTGTCCGGCGTAACTACAGTGCGGGTAGTAGCCTTCCCATGATACAAACGTGAAAAAAAGTCGTGCATTCTATCGTCGAAGTCAAACGGGAAAAAACCACGGCGAGTAAAACTATAAAGATCATGGTGCGCATCTTCCGGAGCAGAAGAACCGATTTCGTAGCCGTTTACATATTCACGTATCGGCTCCAAGGTATCACCACAGGCTTGATGAAATAGAAAGTCAAGTAGTGGCGAAGCTCTCACATACTCTCTCGGCACAGGAGGGTCGCCGCTAATGCCTAGTAGCGCCATCGAGCAAGAAAATGACGTTAACTCGGAAAGCATGTCTTCGAGGCTCGACTCAGACAGCGTCCAGCGAAGATCATCATCCAACACTAATCCTAACCCACCACTTTCCTTAAGCAGGACGTGCAGGCGCTGTTGACAAAGGTTTCTTGCTTGAACAATGGGCAGCTCGCCGCATTCTTGGTGGAACACGTGCAGGCCGCGTTGACTATCCAATCGATCTCCAGCTGCTCTGTCTAACCTAAAAACCAGCACCTCTACTGTTAACTGCCATCGCGGCAGGTGTTGCTCGATGGATTCTTTCAATTCCACTACACGATTACTTACAGCCGCCTCGACCGCCACAACAACCGTCAAAACACGTTCAGTAACGTGCATATCTATTGAGGAATTCAAGAAAATCTGCCTTGTGTGCGGCCAATCTCGATTCATCCAATGACTCATTTCCTCGGTGAATATTGTGTAGACGATCATTGGGGCCAAAACCCAAATACACCCCGTTTCTTGGCATGGCACAAAGCAAAGGACAATTCTCACCCCCATTTAGCTTATTCAAGTGTCGACTTTCTACCCTTCCCTTACGAGCTGCCTTTATCGCGAATTTCGCAAATTCGCTACTTTCGTGCTCTCCCGATCGCGACCAAAGAAACACAATGCGTTCACCAGAATCGACATCATTGAATCCCGTCTCATCTACATAGATTTCAGCGTGAAAACGCAAAACCTCATTCCGAAAAATACTTGCTGTTTTGGAACAGGCCTGCATAACTTCTTCTTTACCCTGAATAAGCCAACATAGCTCCGGCACTGCGCTACCCGAACGGTGCGCCTCTGACAAGGCAAAAAGACGCGCTAACAACGTCCCCTTATTATCCGCCACGCCTCGCCCGTACAAACGACCATCTAAACGAGAAACTGTAAAGGGTTTGTCTACACACCATTCCTCGCTATCAAGAACGGGCGCGACATCGTAGTGTCCGTAAATTAGAATTCTTCGGTGAGAATTGACGCCTGGGCGTCTTGCGACAATGACGGGCTGATCCAAATGCTCACGCCCTTCAACTCTGACTTCGAACCCTGCGTCTCTCAGGCAGGCACTGACAAAATCGACCGCCCGCATATTTTCGACAACGTCACCTGCCAGGGAGCGAATCCCAACAAAGAATCGTAGCCTTTCCAAAAATTGATCAGATACCCTGTCAGACAAAGCGCCACTCCCTACTCAGTTCACTCATTGTATTCCAAGCAAGCGTGCCAGCTTTGATACGCACTGCTATAGACATTTCTACTACGATGCAACTCATACGCGGCGGCACTTATCCAAACTCGTTC
>CAYMFQ010000419.1:0-1203 GCA_964389335.1 uncultured Granulosicoccaceae bacterium | reverse complement strand
GAAGCTTTGTCCGGGTCGTAGCGCGTGCTCGGGGGAACCCACAAGGCGATATGGGCCAACCTTACACCCACCTTCGCGGCCATGCTTCTATGCCAGGTCTTGCTATTCATCAAGACAACATCCCCTGCGCAAACTGGTATGGCTGTAATTCGATCTTGGGCAAAACACACCGTGTTGTTCATAAAGTCTACTGGATTACCAGTTTCTCCAAGATGAGACCCTGCGGAGACCTCCAGGCATCCTGAATCGATTCTCGCATCGTCAATTGCAAGCCAGGTAGAGCAGCCTGTTCGATCCACTGGCCAATACATCGAGTCCTGGTGCCACGGAATTTCACCGTTACCCTCGTATTGGCTCTTACGGATAAAGTGATCATGTATAAGGCGTGATCCGGGTAGCTCCAAACCAAACGCGGCAAATTCATACAAGTGATTGGCCAACAACCCATGAAACACCTCGTTCTGCTTCCACAAGTCTCGCCACTGACTAATCTCACGCAAATATGATTCTTCCTGAATTCCAATTTCTCTTGCGTACTTTTTCACTAACGTCGCCCATGCTTTCTCGATCTGACGACATAAGCCCAAATCTACAACCGAGGAAAAGCAGACGAATCCGTTTTCCTTATAGAAACGTAGTGCATCTTCGTTTGGCTGATCAAAAAATATTTCGTTAACTTTCATGGCAACGGCTATTTAGTGGATAACACCTTCTCTGCATCACGGTACAGATGCAAAATTCTCTGGTCGGAAAACCTGGCGCTGATCCATTTTTCTGTTTGTGGCTGTTGCACCCGGAGAAACCTGCCCGGCAGATCTGCAACCAGATTATCGCGCATAACGTATCCAACGTTCGATACCCAACGGTTAAGCCGCAAACCACGTAGAAAAGGCCCGAAGTTAACATCTAAATAGTGCTTTCTACGCATATCATCGAAATAGGAATAATGCACTGGTGTGAGACTTACACGCTGATTGCATATCTGGTTAGCGGAGCCCAGAACGGACTGCACAATGTCCAGGTATTTTTCACTCCGTCTCCCTGTATAGTGGAACCCGGCAAAACACCACGCGACCGGAGCGTTGACGTCTATCGGTTGAAAATACGGGAAACCATTGCCGCAATCCAACCAATAAAAGCTGGAGCTAATAGACACTCCAACCGCCATATGCATGTCAGCAACCCCCTGCATTTCGCAAGGTA
>CAYMFQ010000418.1:0-3440 GCA_964389335.1 uncultured Granulosicoccaceae bacterium | reverse complement strand
GCCTCAAACAAACCCATCCGCCAGCGCAAACATAAACGCAATTAAAGCTAAGCCAAACAATATGCCTGCGATGCCAGGTGCAACACCATAGTAGTTACTATTGACCCTGTCGTGGTCTTCGTGTGCTGATTCAGCCTCTTCAGAATCTTGGTTTGGAATCACGCTTTTGTCCTCGTCAACTCAATGCCTGCGGCATCCATAACGCAATTTGCGGAAAGAACATAACCAGTAACATACCGATAATCTGTAGCGCGATGAACGGCAACACGCTAATGAATATCTCCTGCAGGGTAACATCTTTGGGTGCAACCGATTTCAACCAGAAGCAAGCGGGTCCGAATGGTGGGCTCAGGAAGTAGATCTGTATGTTCATGACAAACAACACGCCAAACCACACTGCAGCCCACTCGGGCGCCATTCCCAGTGCTGGAGCGAGATCCCTTACCACGGGTGCAAATACCGGTACGGTAATAAAAATAATGGCAATCCACTCCATGAATGTGCCAAGCACAACCAGTATTGCCATCATCACAAAAATAGTCCCGAGCGGACCAAGACCGGCGCCTTTGATCAGGTCACGCATGAAATCTGCCCCACCGATTAGGTTATATAAGCCAACGAATGCGACAGCGCCCAGAATAAGCCAAATGATCGTGCCCACTACTGCCATGGTGTTAGCCAGGCAGTCACGTAGCAGTGCATAGTTGAATCTGAATCTAACGGCTGCCACCAATATCGCTCCGAATACACCCACTGCCGCAGCTTCGGTAACCGAGGTGATACCAGCGTAGATACTGCCCATTACGCAGAAGATTAGCAGCACACAAAGCACGACAGCGGTGACCTGATGCCGACCGAGGCGGGTTTGTTCACCGGTGCGTTGTGCAATCTCGGCTGCTGTCGGTGCTAGTGTAGGATTGAGATTACAGCGTATCAGCACAAAAGTGACATAGAACGTCGCGAGCATCAGGCCGGGGATAAAACCAGCAGAGAAGAGGTCGCCAATACCAACATTCGCGCTTAAGCCATAAACAATCATCACTATCGATGGCGGTATCAGTGTTGCCAATGCACCCGCTGCGCATATCAGGCCAATGGTCAGCTTCCGATCGTAACCCAGGCGCAACATTTGCGGCAGGGCCACGAGCCCAAGCATTACAATTTCGCCCCCCATTACACCCGACATCGCTGCCAGTATGACTGCCACAATAGTTGTTTGCAGTGCAACACCACCGCGCAAGCCGCCCGCAAAGATAGACATTGCATCAAACAGATCCTGCGCGATACCGGCGCGTTCCAATATTGAGGCCATCAACACAAAGAACGGCACTGCGACCAGCGGGTATTTCTCTAGCAGGTCCATTGCGTTTACCGACACCAGATACATGCCGGTATTTCCGTAGAAGAGTAACGCACAAACCACCGAGATGATCAGCGTGACAATACCCAATGGCATTCCCGTCATCATCAGTAACAGCAATGCGACGACAATAGCTAACGATATTGTCGCAATACCTACTTCGTCGCGATCTACACGGAGTTGGTCAATAAGTACACTGGAACTTTCGACAAGACCTTCATCCCACGCCAGCCACATACTGCCGTAACCACCGTAATGCCCAAACACTTGTAACAGTAGCCGCAGACAAATGAGTGCAAGTACTGCGTACACGGCTATCTGTAACGGACGGGAGCGAAAGTGCCGCGACAGATTAACCAGCAACTGCACCAGATATAAAAACAGCCCTGCGACCAGAACAGTTTTCAACACCATCGGTAGCGGTGAGTTCCAGGCGGTGCCGCCGCGCTCGGTTAAATCGATGCTTTCAAGTGCTCGTATCAAGGTATCTGATACCAGCATATACAACGCGAACACACCAACGACCATTGCAAACACATCTAGCCACCAGCGCGTGCGATCGCTGGCCATCAGGTATAAAACGGTAATACCAATGTGACGCTTCTGCAGTGTAACGAAGCCGGCGGACAGCATCCATGCAGTGGCACATAGCACCATCACTACTTCAAACGCCCACTGAGTGGGGTTATTGAACACGTAGCGGGCAACTACCTCCCACATCGTGCACAACGCGGCGAGCAGATACAGATTGGCTACAGATAATCCAACGAATCGACTGATGTGGTCGACGCCACGCCCGAATCGGGCGCCGACCACATCGTGTTCCGGCGCTCCAACCATTCTCTCAGTAATGCCTGACATCCTTCCCCCTGGAGCAGCAGTATCTATGCACTACTTAAGTCTAATTTTGTCGCGCCGTTACGTTGCCGGCGCGACAGTTCAAGGATGTGCTTACTTCAACAAGCCGATGCTTTGCATATAGCTCATATGCGCGTCAAGCGCTTCTTTGGCGAGTGGAGATTTATCTGCAAAGTCATTCCAGGCACCGACGGCGATTTCACGGAACTTGGCACGTTCTTCCAGCGACCAGTCAATGACTGTTATATCGTCACCAGCCTTCTGTGCAGCTGCAATCTGCCTGTCCTGCAAGTCTGCCTCACGGCGCATCGCGTCATAAGCCGACGAGTACCAGACTTCCAGCGCAGTTTGCCCCTCCGGCCCAAGCTTTTCCCAGACCCCTTTATTAACGATAAACTGCAGGACCGCCATTGAGTGAATACCCGGATAAATAGGATACTTGGCGACTTTGTACATACCCGAAGCATCATTATTTACGTGAGCAGAAGCATCGGCGGCATCGATAACACCTTTCTCCAATGCTGTGTAAACCTCAGAAAATGGCAGTGATACGGGCGCGGCCCCGGCGCGCTTAAACACTTCAGCTGCAAGACCCTCTGGCGAGCGTATTTTTACGCCCTTCATGTCATCAACCGTATTGATCGGAATGGTTGAAACGAATGCTTCTTTCGCATATGGACCACAACCCACCACGTGTACTTTGCCCTTGGTGTATTTGTCATAGAGTTTCTGAAGAATCTCTTTGCCGCCCCCATGCATACAGAACGTGCGCACCTGATCCACTGTGTCGTAGCCGGCAATCAGATCCCCAATTACAGCGAAAGCCGGGTCGCGCCCGGAAAAGTAGCTGACCGCATTCAGATCTCCATCGAGGATACCGTTTGCGACCGCGTCGATTGTCTCTCGATGGGGCACTACCGCCTTGGTTGGCAGCACGTCGATTTCAACCTTGCCACCTGTCATCGCACCAAGCTTAGGACCCCAGTTGTCTGTCATGAACCGGTGCGCCCAATCGCCAGCCTTCGAGCTTGCCTGAACCTTTAAGGTCTTGGCAGATACCGCAGGCATTGTCACCAACATCATCATCGCACCCACAATTAGCGCGTGCAGTGTCTTTTTAAACACGATCGTTTCCTCCTGATTCTTTCGCTAGGAGGACCCAGTATACAGTTGCGGGGGCGTATTTCCAGCTTTCGGCGATAAGCGAAATAGTAACCACATG
>CAYMFQ010000417.1:0-3450 GCA_964389335.1 uncultured Granulosicoccaceae bacterium | reverse complement strand
CCATTGGCCTTATCGAACTCACCATGCTTCATGGATTTGAGTTCCCAGTTCACGGTGCCAAATTTAAGCACGCCCACCCTGACCTGCGTGTCTGCAGCAATAGCCCACTGTGAAGAACACAGGGTTGCCAGGATCATCAACGCAAAGCTGACAATCCCGCGCGAACGCTTATTACAAAAGCTCGTATTACAAAGGTTCGGCTGCAACCGGGGGATTGACAGATTTAACCATTTCATGATCTTCTCCAAAGCTTTGGTTTATCCTATCCTGCTCCCGTGCGAAGCGCAAAGAACAAAAAGTACCAATGACTGTTACACCACCAGCACCGTATCTGCTTCGGCCTGTTTGTTTATTCATTACCGCTGTGTTCGCACTAATCATGTCAATGAGCACGGTGACTGTCAGCCCGGCGGCAGCACCGGCCGTTACCATCAACGCGTCTTCGCTTGAACTGCCATTACCAAAAGGTGTGGATACAACAACCGGCTTTAGAATGAGCCGCTATCGCGCGCCGGTGCCTGAGACTAATCCTGGAACAGAAGTCGTTAGTACCGAGCGAGCCTTTGAGCTGTTCGAGAGCGGTGCAGTAAAGTTTGTCGATGTGTATCCACCGAAGGGCCTCGGTGCAAACCCGGTTGATGGCACCTGGATGACCAACGAGAAGCATCAATCCATCGAAGGCGCCATATGGCTACCAGAGGTGGGACGCGGTCATATAGAGCAGGAACACATCGATTACTTTCAGCGCAACCTGACACTGATCACCAACAACGACAAAACAACACCACTCATATTTTATTGCACTGCGGATTGCTGGCAGAGCTGGAATGCCGCAAGGCGCGCTCGACTGTGGGGCTACGAGACGATTTTCTGGTACCCGGCCGGCACCGATGGCTGGCGCGAACACAATCATCCGTTAGTACCGATCGAACCTGTAAATTTCCTCGGCGAATGAACAGCCTGCGTCGGGAGCTATATCTTTGAATAGGTTCCATCAGCCGCCGCCACCCGTTTCAGCACCAGAGCCCGTAGTTAATGAAGAAGCCACCATGCAAACACGCCCGCCAGTAGAAGCATCATTTGCCGCGGCACGCGACGCGATGAAAAAGCATCTGGTCGGACATCACCGTCTGATAGAGCGTTTGTTAGCTGCAGTGATTACCGGCGGACATGTGCTGGTGGAAGGCTCGCCCGGACTCGCCAAGACACGCACAGTGAATACTTTTGCACGCGTGCTCAGTGCAGACTTCGTTCGCATACAGGCCACTCCTGATTTGCTACCAGCTGACCTTACGGGCACCAACGTTTACCAGCAGCACAATGGTGGCTTCAATTTTATTCCGGGGCCGCTGTTTAACAACGTGGTACTGGTTGATGAAATTAATCGTGCACCGCCCAAGGTACAAAGTGCGCTGCTCGAAGCCATGGGCGAACAGCAAATTACCGCCAGCGGCACCACGTATCCGTTACATGATCCGTTTATCGTGGTGGCAACACAGAACCCGATTGAACATGAAGGCACCTATCCTCTGCCCGAAGCGCAACTCGACCGCTTTATGTTTTTTGTTGAAGTAGCGATGCCTGATCCGGCACTGGAGCATCACATTCTCGACATGGTGCTCAACGAATCATCAACCAACAACGACACAACCCCTGCACCATTGTTGCACAACGAAGATATCAAGCTTGCGCGCCAGGCGGTTGAAGCAGTACACGTCGGCGCTGCTGTGAAGGACTATATCGTCCGGCTTGTCACTGCCACACGGGGCTATGGCCGCACCGTTGAGGCCGATGCCATTGAACATCCGGCAAGCCCGAGGGGATCAATTTTTCTGGCACGTGCGGCGCAGGCTCGGGCCTGGTTAAATGGCCGCGATCACACAACGCCCGAAGACGTGGCGATACTGGCACCGGATGTACTGTGCGGACGCATCATTTTGCAATACCAGGCACAGGCACGCGGTGTAACGGCGCGACAACTGATACACCGCATTGTAGAAAACACCACGGTCGTCTGATACGTGCCCGCCATAAACATCGATAAGTCGGGCGTAGAACTGACGTTGCAGTCGCTGATCGATCTGCGTTTCGACGTGCAAAAACACCGCTCTGGCCCGGTCACCGGCGGTCGTGACTTTCCCGGCCAGCGTCTGGCACGCCGACGCGGTCAGGGTATCGAGTTCCTCGATTTAAGGCAGTACGCGGACGGCGATGATGTCAGGCATATCGACTGGAATGTCACAGCGCGTACGAACGAACCTTACACGCGTTTATACCGACAGGAAAAAGAACAAAACACTACTGTTGTCGCTGACCTGCGCCCGGTGATGTTTAACGGCAGCGAATGTCTGCGCGCGGTAACCGCGGCGCGCCTGGCGGCGGCAACTCTGTGGCAGGCGTCTGAGGCTGGCGACCGCTGTTCGGCACTGGTCATTAGCAGCGATAACATCGTCACGTCACGACCACTGCCCGGTAACCGTGGCGTATTGCAGGCACTGGAGTTAATCGCCAGAGGCTTTGAACAAACGTCCACAGCCATCGAACATGCAAGTACTGACTCCGGCCGGCAGCCACAGTTAGCGCAGGCACTGGACAGAATTATCAGCAACCGCCGCCATGGTGGTCGCACCTTTTTGTTCAGCGGACTGGATGCAGACGCGGATCGGCCACTTGACCCACTGCTACTGTCGTCCGCAGCAATCAAGGGCCTCAGTGTGGTTTTAATACTTGATAAACTTGAACTGCAGCCATTGCCGCGAGGCACTTACCGGTACCGCAACCAGCAGCGCATCAGCACCGCACGAATCAGCAGCGCCAATCAGAAACACCTGTATGAACTACTCGACAGAGAACTACACCGAAAGCAGACGGCACTGGCAGATGCGGGTGTTGCCACCATCAATGTGTACGGTTATACCGCACCCGCTGATTTCCTGACCACGCTGCAGCAACAGCGCTGGATCTGACATTTCTATCGTGGATACAGAGCGTGGAAACTGAGGATACCGCAACCCTGCTGGCGCAGCTTAAGGATATACACCTGCCCGCTGCTCCGGACGCACCGAATCTTTGGCCGGTTTACCTGTCGCTTGCCGTGTGTGCGGCAGCGCTGCTTGTGTTTATGCTAAGGCTACTTAAAAAGCGCCAAACCTGGACTACGGAAGCGCTGGCAAGCCTCAACTCGATAAAACATCAGGAATACGCGCTGCAAAAAACCGCTGTACTGCTAAAGCGCATCGCACTGACCGTTGAAGAACACGACAAAGTCCATGGTCAGTCGATAAAACGATTGCACGGTGACGAGTGGCTCGCCTACCTTGATGGCTTTTACAATACCGATTTTTTTAGTCACGGCGCCGGACGCGTTTTTGGCGATGCGCTGTACTTGAAGGAAAGCCATGCAGACGAACAACTATTTGACAAGCTTGCACAACTGATCAAGCGTCGTGG
>CAYMFQ010000416.1:0-3462 GCA_964389335.1 uncultured Granulosicoccaceae bacterium | reverse complement strand
CACTCGAACGGCTTAACTGGCAAATCAACAAGCCATCAAAGTGTAAATCGATCGTGGTTGGCCTTGGCAACGTCGAGACCTTATCAATCCCACAAGCAGTACGCCGTTTAAACAAAGCGTTACGGGCGGCTGCCGAAGGCTGACAACGCGCTAAAACAAATCACTAACAATGCCGCGAATTGACATCAATCGACAGGGAAAGTACTGGTCACCTATTCCGAATCAATTTCTATAAAACAGGACTTGCCGTCAGATAGTACGCAAATGAGTCCAGAACATGAACGGACGCGACTTGCCCGGGGAACTACTCCAGCCGCTCCAGGATAAACGGATGTATTCATCGCTAGAACAAATGCGCCAAGGCCGCATCGATACCAAAACGCATCTGATCACCGGTGCTAATGTCGAGAATTTGCGGCGCTGCTACTCGAAACGGCGTGTCATTGTCGGACACAAGCTCCAGTACCGTTTCAGTGCCGAGTTGCTCGACCAGTGTGACCTTCCCCTGCAGTGCGCCCGCCGGGTCTGGCGTCAAATGCTGTGGGCGTATGCCCAGCGTGACCCTCGCGCCTGCTGCTTTCTCGGTTGATACCAGTCGCACACCATCAAGCGTGATGCCCTCGCCCTGAAACTGGCCGCGGTTATCAGCTACTCCACTGAGCACACCTTCAAAGAAATTCATCTTTGGGGAGCCCAGAAAGCCCGCAACAAATTCGTTGGCCGGATGGTTAAACAACTCCATCGGTGCGCCCACCTGCATTACTTCACCGTCTTTCAACACAACAATCTTATCGGCCAGTGTCATCGCCTCGACCTGATCATGCGTAACATAAATCGTGGTCGCCTGCAGCTGTTTATGCAGTCGGGCAATCTCGACGCGCGTATCGTGTCGTAACGCAGCATCGAGGTTGGATAAGGGCTCGTCAAATAAAAACACCTCCGGGTTGCGCACGATGGCGCGGCCGATCGCCACCCGTTGCCGCTGCCCACCTGACAACGCCGCCGGACGTCTGTCCAGCAGATGTTCCATCTGCAGAATTTTGGCAGCGGCGAGCACGCGCTCGTGAATCTCCGCTTTCTTAAAACCCTGCAGGTCCAGTGAAAACGCCATGTTGTTAAACACAGTCATATGCGGATACAAGGCGTATGACTGAAACACCATGGCTATACCTCGCTTTGACGGTGGCAGATCAGACACAGTGCGATCAGCGATATGTATGTCGCCGCTCGACAATGATTCAAGTCCGGCAATCAAACGCAACAGCGTTGACTTGCCACAACCAGACGGACC
This sequence comes from uncultured Granulosicoccaceae bacterium, assembly GCA_964389335.1. Lineage (GTDB taxonomy): Bacteria > Pseudomonadota > Gammaproteobacteria > Granulosicoccales > Granulosicoccaceae. The sequence continues at coordinate 2,171 of CAYMFQ010000416.1, read as the reverse complement.
GACAAACACAACAAACTCGCCACGTTCGATTTCCAGATCGACGTCGCGAATAACGTGCACATTGGCGAATGATTTATTCACACCACGCAGTGCGACCTGAGCCATCTATACGTCCTCGAACGTTGCCTGCAACGTATCAAAGTTAAAGGTACAGCGCAGTGTCTGCTGAGGTGATATGCGGTCAAATACAATCTCCCGGTCACCGCCGCTCAGTTCACTCATCTGATTGGACGTCATAATGGCCGGTTGCTGCTTGCGCCAGCGCAGAAACGCCGCAAACTCATTGTAGACCGAGCCACTGCGCTCAGCCTCGTCCAGCGCTGCTCTTTGCAAGTGCGCTTCGGCCACAGGCAACCAGGTGGCATTGGCCTGCGAAAATCCGCCGTTGGATTCATCACCACGCCATACCATCGGCGTACGGCAGGTATCCCGACCGAGAAATACCGGCGCAAACTCAATGCCCCACGGATCCTGCATTTTATCGACCGGTATATCTCTGACATCCTGCAAACCCAACTCCTCGCCCTGAAAAATACAGCTTGAACCGATCAAACAGGTTTCCAGTTTCAGCAATAACAACTGCAGCGCCTGATCCTGATCTTCAGTCAAACCCAATGCCTTCAGCTGACGTGTGGCAGACCGGGGTACATCGTGATTCGAAAACGCAAAGCTAAGACGACCCGTACCGTTGAATGCCGCGACTGCGTTGGATATTTTTTGCCTGAGACCATCGACATCCAGTCCTTCCCACGCCAGAAGACTGAAGTTATACGTGGCGTGCAGGCGCCCCGGTGCTGTGAACGTCTGACTTGCCAGCACCGGATCATCACCGTTGAGCTCTCCCATCAAGAAGCGATTATCGTAGCTGTCTGCCACCGCCCTGAACGCTTCGCTAAACTGCTGAATGGAGGGCTGGTTTAGCTGCGCAGTATCGTGCAACTGGCGGAAAAACGGCTGTTGCTGCTGTGGTAAATGCCCCGGTTCAAAGTCCGGATTGGCGGCATTGTCCTGATACGGAGCACAGTCTCCGTTAATCGTATGCACCGCATCCAGCCTGAAACCATCAACACCGCGGTCAAACCAAAAACGCGCAACGTCAGTCAACGCCTCACGCACGGCGGGGTTGTTGTGATTCAGGTTAGGCTGACTGGATAAAAAGTTGTGCAGATAATACTGCTGTCTTCGTGGCTCCCAGCTCCAGGCTGGGCCGCCAAAGAAAGACAGCCAGTTATTCGGAGAAGTACCATCAGGCTCCGGCTCCACCCAGTGGAACCAGTCGGCCTTTGGGTTATCACGTGACTGACGGCTCTCCTCAAACCACGTATGCTGATCAGAACAATGCGCCGGTACAATATCCACCATCACCTTTAACCCAAGCTGATGTGCTTTTTCCAACAGCGCATCAAAGTCATCCAGCGTGCCATACTCCGGATTAATATCACAGTAGTCAGACACATCATAACCAAAGTCTTTTTGCGGACTCTTAAAAAACGGGCTGATCCAGATCGCATCGACACCAAGATCAGCGATGTACTCAAGTCGCATCGTAATGCCCGGCAGATCCCCAATGCCATCATTATTAGAGTCCTGGTACGAGCGTGGATAGATCTGGTAAATAACCGCCGTCTCCCACCAGTGTAACTCGCTGTCTGTCATTGCCTGGTATCTTCTCTTTGTGGCAGTTCTTCTGTGATAGTGTTTGCAACCATATCGTCGTCACTAACGGTAAAACTTAGCAAGTTATACAAACCGCATATGTTTGCGACAACCCAGCGTGTCATGTTCGTTCATCGGAGATGTCCTCCCACCAGGATTGTGCATGTAATTTAAATGCAGGAACATACTTCACATCACTCCATCGACAAACTCTATTCACTTTGCAAGTCATACAAGCGCGCTTGTTTTGTAACAACTATACGCGACATGTTCGTCCATCGGGGATGACCTCCCACCGAGATTGTGCATGTAATTTAACTACTCGCATATTTTATTCTTCTCGCTCTCGCTCTCGCTCTCGCTCTTGCTCTTGATGTTGCTTTAGCTTTTGCTTTTGCTTTTGCTCTACCAGCGTCTAATCAGTTTTGAGATTGATCGTGGAGGCGGGTCGACGCGCCAGGGATGGCGCAGAGAGCGCTGTCAGCCATGGATGGCTGTTTGCGCGACCCGCTGGA
>CAYMFQ010000415.1:0-3465 GCA_964389335.1 uncultured Granulosicoccaceae bacterium | reverse complement strand
CTAGCTATATTTAACGTAATCCTGCGATGGGTGTAGACGACAGTTTAAGTAAGATGAGATGGACAGGTGGGGTGCTGGCGCCATTTTGCAATATTCGCCCTGGCAGAGGAAGCTATGTTCTACCAACAGGATAACTTTGACATTCGTCTTGAGTGGGGCTCTAAAGGAGTAGCGGCGCTTGCTGAAACCGTAGAGGCGATGGTTATTGTCGATGTTTTGTCGTTTACTACGTGTGTTGATATTTGTCTGCAACGCAATGCGACACTATTTCCGTTTCCGTGGAAGGGCGATCGGGCTGAAGATTTCGCGAAGCAAAAACAGGCCACGCTGGCATCTCCCCGTTTTCGGTTCGAAGGTACTTACAGCCTGGCTCCATCATCGTTGATATCGATACCTGAGGGTTTTCGACTCGTCCTGCCATCACCCAATGGTTCGACTCTCACATTAGAGTCGGCCGCTCACACCACGACCTACGCCGGGTGCCTTCGAAACGCCGCGGCGTTAGGACGGCACTTATCATCTCGATATAGGCGAATAGGGGTAATCCCGGCTGGTGAGCGGTGGGAAGATGGTCAGTTGCGTCCGGCAATAGAAGATCTTCTCGGAGCCGGCGCTATCGTTGCGCATCTATCGGGCAGGAAATCACCGGAAGCCGGAATGGCAGAGATGGCTTATTCCTCGTGTGAAAATATTACCAGGACTATCAATGAGTGTGCATCTGGTCGGGAGTTACACGACCGTGGGTTTGCACAAGATGTGGTGCTGGCTGTGCAAGAGAATTGCAGTGAGGTGGTGCCGCTATTCCAGAATGGAGAATATGTCGCGCTAAAATAGCGGTGTCAAAGCTATTCCTGCACTGAAGCGTTGCTGGTGGTGGTCGTAGTCAACTAGCGAATCACCATAACCGTTAAAGTAGTTGAGCACGACGCGAAATCGGGAAAACGCAGGGAAGCTCCAGCTAAGATCCACGGCACCTTTACCGGTTGACGGGTTAGCACGCAGTAGCATGCTGTAGTCGCTATCTCCGTTTCGCAGCCCAACGGTGAGATCGCCGTGCCCCATAAAGTCCAGGATGTCGGGATTGTCATCGCCCTCCGGGTCATTCGGGAATTCGGCCGCAGGCTCTGGTATGCGATACCACGGCCTGAAGCGGGCAACCAGGCCACCGCGTTCGTAGATGAAACCGCCGTAGATGCGGTTCCAGCTGCGCGATAAACTTTGAAACTGACCATTCGACTGATGCTCAATGCCCAGCAACAGAGCCGTGCTGCCTCCAAATGGCCCCCACAGTAACGGCTTAAGGTAAAACAATTCTGGTTGGTAGTTGGTTTCTCTAAAGGGGCTGGATAAGTCGTTTGCATACAATTGCCACCATGCCTCCAGGGTGAACGCAGCGAAGAGCCCATCGTCTTTGAGCAGTAAGTCGCGCCCGTTAAGCTGCGATTTAATGCTGATCTGAAAGTTAACCTCGGTTCGGCTAAAGCCCGAGCCACCGGCGAATGCCGTATTTTCATAGGCTTCCTGATTCAGGCCACTTGAAAAAGAAAAGGGCATCAGATAGTTGGCTTTGTGTGCGGTAATGGCGTATGGCTCAAGCGCATCGCTGCGTTCTCGAATAGCGCGCTCGCTTAGTGCACCGGGCGCTTCATTGATTTCCACGCCCTGAACCACATCATTATTGTCTGGTGCGCTTTCCTCGGAATTCGGCAAATCGGGGAAGTTATTGATGCGACGCTGTTCACTTGCCGTCGCGCGCTTTAGATTTTCAGGCAGTGAGGTGTGGTTGGTATCTGTCTGCGGGCGTGTTGCTGAGCAACCGGTAAACAATATACATACGATGGCCAGTATGAATCTAATAGACATTGGAGTCATCGGGGAAATACGGTTAGGGAGTGACTGTGATGTTTGGAATTGATGGGTGGGGAACCCGGTCGGTGCAACTATACACACACCTGCCACTAAATATTTGGTTATTTGCGCAGAGTTAGTTGAATGCGGCCGGGCGTAAATTCGGTTGATAATATGAGCATCGGCTCGCAATTCATTGCCGGGCTCATTCTTTCGGGTTCATGCTGGCAGCAGTTATGCAGACTACGGCTCAATGCCCTGTATAAGTGCTTAAGGTCGAGATACCGCGCAATAAGTCGTGCGTGCCGTACATTTTTTTAGGAAAACTGGAATATTAATGGCGTTTGTATATGCAATGGTGGCGATAAACCTGATTAGCATTTTTGCTTGCCACCTGATTGCAAAAAATCGGGGCAGCAAACCAGTCTTTTGGGGGGTAATGGGGGCGGTGTTTGGGCCGTTGGCAATTCCTTTTGCGCTTATGTCAGGAAGAAATCCATAGTTTTGCTCACGCCTGGATAGTACGACTATCACGCGACCTTGTGGCCGAGGTGTAGTCCATCGCCAATCGGGACAAGGCTGGAACGAACCCGTTTGTCGTCATACATGCGCTGGTTGAGTTCGCGTATCGCTACGGTATCAGCGTCGTTTTTTTGCGGGTTGGCAACAGAGCCTCCCCACAACGTATTGTCTACACAGATCAGCCCGCCGGGCCGCAGTAGCGTCAGACATTTTTCGTAATAGTTACTGTAGTTAGATTTGTCCGCGTCTATGAAGGCAAGGTCATAAGTTTCTGCCTGACCGTCATCGATGAGTTTATCGAGTGTGTCGATTGCGGGGGCAATTTTAAGGTCAATTTTCTCTTCCACATTGGCCTTTTTCCAATACTTTTGGGCGATTGAAGTCCACTCGTGGCTGATATCGCACGCGACGAGGCGTCCGTTTTCCGGTAGTGCTCTGGCGATGGTCATTGCACTGTAACCGGTGAAAGTACCAATCTCGATTGCTGTGGTGGCCCCCATCAATGTAATCAGTACGTTCATGAATTGCGCCTGCTCGCGCGAGATTTGCATGTTGTAGCCCACTGCGTTCAGCGTTTCGGTATTCAGTTCGTTCCACAATGGATCCGGCGGAGCGGAAACGGATAAAAGGTATTGGTGAAGTTGTTCGGAAAGACCAATCGAGCTGGTTGACATGTTGGAGCCTGTTGAGGGTCAATTGATCAACTATAACCCGTTGAGCACTCAGTGGTGAACTCCAACGCGATAACTTGTCTATCTGTCAGGCTGCGTAACGAGTTAAAACTGCGGGGTCCGGTTCAAAGCCGATGCCAGGTTTGTCTGGTACCGCTATGTTGCCATTGACGGGCAGCGGTATCGAAGGGTCGAGCCATGCTTCCGGTTCAATGTACAAATACTCGAATAACTCGCATTCTGTTCGTGCGGCCATGAGCTGCATGGTGGCATGATAGCCGGGGCCAAAATACGGCGAGTGAGGCATGACACACGCGTTGTGCTCGCGAGCCAGATCGCAGATTTTAATGAACTCGCTTATGCCGCCAACTTTTGTCACACTCGGTTGCATAAAGTCTATTTTGCCGGCCAGCCTTGAAAACTC
>CAYMFQ010000414.1:0-3476 GCA_964389335.1 uncultured Granulosicoccaceae bacterium | reverse complement strand
GGAGCATCATCCACGAAATCAGAATCGGCAAGAAGGTTGCCCGGCGTCGCGATCGATACTAAAGAAGTGCTTACCTGAAATAGAAAAGCCCCGCATTGTCGGGGCTTTTTTATTGGCGGGTCTGGCTACCAATTAAATAACGCTGTTTGCAGACCGGGGGCACAAGAGTGTTGCGTTTACCAGAACGCTAAACTGCACTATGCACTATATTGTGTACGAAGACTCTTATGCCTTAATCGTGATTATCGTGTCTCAACGAAATATGTAATGCAGGATGAAAAATGAGTGTCATTAAGCGATGTGTCCTCCCTGTGTGCGTAGCGTTTCTATGTTTCTGCTCACCCGTTGGCGCGCAGAATGTAGATGTGCGAGAACTTTCATGGAGTGCGGCTGCAGCGTTAGAGCAAGGTGATGTGGAGCAGGCTGCCAGCTTGATTAACAAGCTACAGGCAAGTGATGATATTCCGCCTGACGTTGCCAGGCTGGTGCAAAAGTTACAGCAAAGAATCGAGCAGATCGAGGCCGCGGCGTCGAATGACAACACCAGTGAAAATGGCGATACAAAAGGCTCGGCTATCGCCACCCATAGCGCCGTCGTTGAGGAGGGCATGTCACTTCAGGAGTTGGAAGATTACCTTAACAGCCTGACCACGGCTGTAGAGAAGCTGTTTCTGCACGACGAGGGTTGACCGGTTACCAATGTAATCCAAACTGGTTATTGAATCAGGTAGCGTTTCAATCTCGCGTTTTCCGGTGTGAGTAGTAGCGCCAATTCAATCATACGCGTAGCGGTGTGAACCTGGCCATCATTAATGGTCGAGTCGATAGCGTTGTAGAATCCGTCCATAAGTTCTTTAAATTCCGGCTCCTCTACGATGGCTTGTCTAACATCAGCAGAGGCAAATGCAAGATTAAATAGCAACGACTCGTGATCTATGTCGGAACTGTTGGCCAACTGTGCTCTGAGCGAATCTTCGGTGATTGATGTCGGTTCCTGAATCAGGCTGATTATTAAAGGTTGTGTATCCGGGTTTATCCCTACGCTCTTTACCAATCCGTCCGCTACACGCTCCGCCAGATCAGAGTTGCTGCGCACCAATTTCGAGCGAGCGAGCAAACGAAACTTACTGCCAATTCTGTCTATTGCTGCCAATGAATCTTTGGAATCGGCGTTTTGCTCAAGTATCCGCTCGTGCGTATCAAGTGCAATACGCATAGTTTCTATCTCACCGGCAACTAAATCGACAGGGGATTCTGCACTTAACTTCACTGGTTGTCGTTCAAGTGGAGCAGTCCTGGAAGTAAGCACAAACAGAACGCCCGCAACACCGATTGCCAATGCAGCAGCGACCGACGCGTACAACTTGCCTTTCGGTTTACCGGCGTTGGCTGCTCGAGTGGTCCTGTGGTCAGCCGCCGGCGCTCTCGAGCTGTCAATGTTCAGAGGTTGTGGTCGTGTTCGATCGGTGTGGCCCGCGCTTTTAACTACTTGAGTTTCCGCATTGCTATCCACACCCGCATCTACATTAGATAGTTGCTGGCTGATTACTACCGTGGCGTCAACATCATGCTCCGGTTCATCATCTGCGTATAGCGCGGAGAATCCGTCATCGTCAGATTGCTCGGGGAACTTGCCGTTGAGTAAATCCCACCACACCGAAAGGGATTGTGGTCGGTCCTCAGGCTTAACACTCAATGCGGAGTTAATGGCTGATAGAAAATGTTCTGTATAGGCTGGATACTCATCAACATTCAGTGACTGATATGGGTCTGGCTGACCTGACTGTGCGGCTGCATTGCGCTGCAACGCGTCAGTGACCACGCGGCCACTTATCGCATGATAGGTAGACGCTGCCAGGGAATAGATATCAGTCCATGGTCCCTGGTTTCCAAAGCCTTTGCTGTACTGTTCTGCTGGTGTGTAGCCCTGGGTGATCAGTATGGTCACGTCGCTGGTATTGAGTTCACCGGTTTGTCGTGATGATCCAAAGTCAATCAATACCGGTGAGCCATCATCGCGTACATAGATGTTTGAGGGCTTGATGTCCCGGTGCAGGAATCCCATGTCATGCACGTTTTGCAGCCCTTCAATGATGGGAGCAAGGATTCCCTTGAGCTTATCCTCACTGGCAATGAACTGCTTTGATTGGAGTAATGCAGCAAGGCTTCCGCCAAGCTCGTATTCCATCGCGATGTAAGCCGTGTTGTGCTGCTCGAAAACTGCCAGTACCTGGACAATATTCGGATGTTTGAACTTGGCCAGCGTGCGCGCTTCTGTCATGAAGCTTGACAGGCCCTTGTGGTAGAGCTCTGCATATTCGCCGTCCAGCGCGGCGACGCTAAGATCTGATTGTCTGTCGGCCCATGTACGCGGCAGATATTCCTTTAAAGCTACATCGCGGCCAAGGTTTTTATCATGTGCAAGATAGGTAATGCCGAAGCCGCCGTGACCAAGCACGGAACGTATTTCGTACCACAGAAGCTCATGTCCTACCGGCAACGCGACACCGGATTGATGCAGGGGCTGGTTCAAAATTGGCCGCCTTTAGTGTGGACTGGCTGCAGTGTGATTACAGGCATCCGCCTGCAGCCCACGCTCTCAGGGCATCTTTAAAGAAGCCACCATAGGGGTGACGTATTCGCTGTACCGCCTCTGCTTCCCGGTTGGCAAGAAAGCTGGCCTGCTCACACAGATTGTCTCGATTCCACGCATGGCAGTCACTGCAGGTTTTGGATTCCCAGTATTCTGCGGGAAGGTCGGCAATCGGAGGAAACAATGGGCTGCCCGAAGCCAGTTGCTTGATAGAACGGGGGCCGCCCTCGGTGTTGTCATTTGCAAGTGGCTCATCGTAGCTGACCGGAGTAATGGTCGTTGATGTATCAGCAACAGCGGTATCTGCCTGTTGCTCCGGCTTCGGCTCGCTGTTGCCATTATTAGACGAAAGCGTTTCCTTAAGCTCCAGTGCTGCTTCGGTAAATACACTGTTGGGATAGAGTTGCAAAAACCGGTCAACTTCTTCAACTTTCCCTGTGCTAACTGCATACTCCCACATCGCCAATTCGACTGCAGAGGCGCCACTGCTGTCGTCAGCGCTAAACGCGGGGTGAGGGGCTGAGCTGAGTGAAACAGCCAGGAACAGGACCACGGCCAAACCAGACGGGTACATTCTTACCATCTTCAAAATTCCTTTATATGGCGCTGGCAGCGAAAATTTTACGCTGCGAGGAGGCACTCCAATTCTGTTTATAGACTACCACAGTTCTGCTGTCGGGCCGGGTTGAAAACGAGCGTCAACGCCGGATCATGTCCACGAGACCTGCCGTGCTCAACCAAATTGACGGTTGTAAAAATCACGTCGCTGAAAAGGGTATTGCTGAATAGAAGAAGTTATGTGTATTCAGCGGCCGGGCTTACCTTCGATAATTGACAAGCCTCCAGCCCCTCGCTATAAATCGATGCAGGTGATCGAACAGGG
>CAYMFQ010000413.1:2104-3487 GCA_964389335.1 uncultured Granulosicoccaceae bacterium | reverse complement strand
ACTCCAGTGCATCCAGAATTTTGTCTACTTTCTCTGGCGTCAGCTTCATGTGATACACATGGTCCACCTGCATCATCGGACCACCGTCACAGCCGGCCAGGCACTCTTCCTCGACCTTCAGGTATATCTTGCCATCTGCGGTACTCTCACCGAGTTTGATGCCGTACTTCTTCTCCACGTGATTTACGATCGTGTCGCTGCCCATCAACATGCAGCTGATGTTGGTACAGATGGCAACGCAGTGTCGGCCAACGGGTTCGGTTTCGTACATTGAATAAAACGATGCGACTTCGTAGACCGCTATCTTTGGCATCTCGAGCTTTTCAGCCACCGCATCCATCAGTTCAACGGTTAGATATCCGTGGTTCTGGTGCTGTACGGTGCGCAGCGCTGCAAGCACTGCCGATTGCTTTTGGTCAGGCGGGTAACGCTCAAGCCAGCTATCGATTTCTTCAAGGCTGTGCGCATCGAGCACATCGCCCGAGTTACTGTCATTACTCATCGGTCTATCTCGCCGAAAACGATGTCCTGAGTACCTATCACTGCGACCACATCAGACAGCATGTGCCCCTGCACCATCTCATTAAGTGATGCGAGGTGATAGAAGCCGGGCGCCCGGACTTTGAGTCGGTAAGGTTTATTGGCACCGTCTGATACCAGATAGGCACCAAACTCGCCTTTGGGATGCTCGACGGCAGCGTAAGCCTCGCCAGCCGGCAAACAAAAACCTTCGGTAAATAATTTGAAGTGATGGATCAGGGATTCCATATCGCCTTTCATGTCTGCACGACGCGGCGGCGCGATCTTGTGATCTTCCGTTAATACCGGGCCCTGATTGGCACGCAGCCATTCGATGCACTGTTTGATGATACGGTTGGACTGGCGCATCTCTTCAACCCTTACCAGATACCGATCGTAGCAATCGCCATTGGTGCCAACAGGTATGTCGAAGTCAACCCGATCGTATACTTCATAAGGTTGCTTTTTTCGCAGATCCCACTCGACGCCTGAACCGCGCAGCATCGGCCCGGTAAAGCCAAGTTGCAACGCGCGCTCCGGACTGACAACACCAATGCTAACCAGCCGCTGCTTCCAGATACGGTTGTCTGTCAGCAGGGTTTCGTATTCATCAACACAGCCGGGGAAGCGATCGGTAAAGTCTTCAAGGAAGTCGAGCATCGATCCCTGACGCGCTTCATTTTGCTTGGCGGCTTCTGCCTTACTGCGGAAGCGTGACGCTTCGTACTGTGGCATAGAGCCAGGCAGATCACGAGCGACGCCACCGGGACGGTAGTAGGTGGCGTGAAGTCTGGCGCCGGATACTGCTTCATAGCAGTCCATTAGGTCTTCACGCTCACGGAACGCATACAGAAACATAGACAT
>CAYMFQ010000413.1:0-2004 GCA_964389335.1 uncultured Granulosicoccaceae bacterium | reverse complement strand
TCGGCGCGTTCGATAACTTCGCCGTCCATCTCGAGGATAAGCCTGAGTACACCGTGCGCTGCCGGGTGCTGTGGCCCGAAGTTAAGCGTGTAGTTACGAATCTCAGGCATCGGCCTGGCTCCCGGAAGCGTCTGACGCCTCGTTGGCTGGATCATCCACGGCAGCACTGCCACGACGCGCCGTGCTACGAATAACTCTCGGCACCAGCACCCTGGGTTCTATGGATACAGGCTCGTAGATCACGCGTTTCTTTTGCGGGTCGTAACGCATTTCAACATTGCCCACCAACGGAAAGTCCTTGCGGAACGGGTGCCCGACAAAACCGTAGTCGGTCAGCAAACGCCGCAGATCCGGATGGCCTTCGAAGTGAATGCCGAGTAAATCAAACGCCTCACGCTCCGGCCACTCAGCACTGCTCCAGACACTTGTTACCGACGGCACTACCGGGAATTCGTTATCTGCGGCAAACACCTTCACGCGCAGCCTGCGGTTTGTAGCCACAGAAAGCAGTTGGTAAACCGCGGCAAAGCGCGGCTTGTCGTCATCGAGCGGTGCTATCTCATCGCCGAAACTCATGCGACCGACCGATACACCGGAAACACCGCGGCTAAAACCGCCGGCAGCGGAGGTATCCGTGTTCCACTCATCTTTACCGTAGAGCAGATAATCGACACCGCAAACGTCGATCAGTTGTTCAAAATGCAGTTGATCGCGCAGCGTTGTTGCCACATCGACGAGATGCTCGGCAGTCACTACTACTTCAGTTTCACCGAGGTCGACGTTTACGGCTGCAATGCCGGCGTGGTCGAGTGCGTTAATGTCGTGGGTCAGCGTACCTGCCGACTGAGTCGCTTTATCATTCATCTTCGCATTCATAGTCGTCGGTTACTTATGATTGCTGCACTCACGTGCGGGCAATTACGTTGGGCCGTTTTATCTTGTTTTGCAGTTGTATGATTCCATACAACAACGCTTCAGCCGTGGGGGGGCAGCCCGGCACGTAAACATCGACCGGTATGATTCGATCGCAACCGCGCACCACCGCGTAGCTGTAGTGGTAGTAACCCCCGCCATTAGCACAGGAACCCATCGAAATAACCCACTTCGGGTCAGGCATCTGGTCGTAGACCTTGCGCAGTGCAGGCGCCATTTTGTTTACCAGCGTACCGGCAACGATCATGACATCAGACTGTCTGGGACTGGGGCGAAAGACGATACCGAATCGGTCGAGATCGTAGCGAGCGGCGCCGGCATGCATCATTTCAACAGCGCAACAGGCCAGGCCGAAAGTCATCGGCCACATGGAACCGGTGCGCGCCCAGTTAACGAGCTTGTCTGTCGACGTGGTGATGAAACCCTTATCGAGAACCGCTTCTATTCCCATTCCAGCGCTCCCTTTTTCCACTCGTAGATAAAACCGATCAACAGTATCCCCAAAAATACCCCCATAGCTGCGAATGCTTCGACGCCGATCTTGTCGAGCACCACAGCCCACGGAAACAGAAACGCTATCTCGAGATCAAAGATGATGAAAAGAATTGCCACCAGGTAGTAGCGCACATCGAATTTCATACGAGAGTCTTCAAACGCTTCGAAGCCACATTCGTACGGTGAGTTTTTTTCGGTATTCGGAGCTGTCGGCCCAACCAGAGTACCGAGCAGCAGCAACACCGCACCGAACACCAGCGCGATGCATATGAAGATGAGTATGGGAAAGTAATTGGCGAGCATAAGTAACCTCGTGCAGGTTGCGTGACCCTGGTTAATATCTCTCTGCAAGTCCGGTGCAATTACACCGGCGGATGTCGGCCCGGTAAACTACAAACCCCCGGATAGATCTGAAAGAGTTCTGGTACCTGAAGTTGGCCCCCGAAGCCTGAGGAGCTAAGGCCGGCTCTCGAGAGCTCCAGGCAGATCCCTTGAATTGAAATCCTGTTCGAAGAAACAGTTGGTGCCGACGCCCGGACTCGAACCGGGACGGCTCACGCCACTACCCCCTCAAGA
>CAYMFQ010000412.1:0-3513 GCA_964389335.1 uncultured Granulosicoccaceae bacterium | reverse complement strand
TTTCCGCTTCGTTGTCTCTCGCGCTTACCTCACTGGATTCGGTTTGAACGCTTCTCAGCACCTCTAGTGCAGACTCTCGCACCTCCGCTTCCGATGATGCATTCGAGGGACCGTCAAATATGTTAGTCGTCTCTTCGAACTCATCTTCTTCAGCCTCGGTGACTTCTTCAGCCGGCGTTGTTGGTCGCTGCGGTTCAGGCTCTGGCTCTACCACCACCGGCGTTGGTGTTACGGTTGGTGGTGGCGCTGAGAACGCGGCATCCAGCGCGGGCTCAATACTGATGGATACGGTAGCAATGGTAAAAATGCCATCTTCGTTGGTCACACGGTAGCTGAACTCATCCTGCAATATGCGCGAACCGTCGTGCACATACTCAAACGTGCCGTCTTCATGCAGGTCGACAAACCCGTGTGTCGGTGGCACCTCGAGCGTGACGGTATAACGGTTGTTGTCGATCAGTGTATCTTTATTCAGGCCACTGAAACCGGAGGCCAGTAAATCCCCTTCCAGCGAATTAAACGACTCGCCAAAGCTGAGCTCCAGTAAATCATCTTCGACTATGGGCGCCGGATCGATCACCTCTGTCACAATGAAATTGAAATCACCGGCAACCGGCTCCGAGCCATCTTCGCCACCATCGGTCAATGCAACACCAAATGCATCCGCCGAGGTTTCCGACTCATCGTGTACATAGCTCAGCAGTTCGTCGAGTATGGCCTGCAGGGTAAAGCTGTCGCCCTCAATGATCGGTTCACCATCCAGGCGCAACTCACCATGATCCGGCAGCCGTATGATAGTCATGGTGAGTTCGTGTGGCTCCGGATCATCCGCGTCGGCACCAAACAGAAATTCACTGGTAATGACGATTTCATTGCCTTCCGCCACCGTCGCAACCTCGGATACCAGCAATGGCTGATCATTCACGCCAGGCAAATCAAAGCTGATAAAGTTTGCGGTCGGATCTATATCGACACCGCCATTGGCCGTGCCAGCGTCATCGTGAACCTGAAAGCCAAAGCCGTTATAACCAGTACCCGTTTCGTTCTCAGGCGGGCTGTAGACCAACAGGCCGGCATCAATATCGGCAGTGCTGACAACCTGGCCAACGGTAGCGGCAATCCCGTCAACCAGCAGCACGCCCGACTCAGGCAACGAAAAGATAGTAATCGCTGAAAACTGATGATTGTTATCTGTGGCCTGACCACTGTCCAGTGGATCGGTGAAACCAAAGTCTTCGCGCACAAACGTGTGCGGTGTATCTTCGTTGGTAACGACGGTATTGTTTGCACCGCCTGGCGCATCGTTTACGGCGACGACATCAAGTGTTAGTCGATTGCTCGACAAAGAAATATTCTGCACCGATAAAACACCGGTATGGCTGTCAGTACCACTGTCCTGCAATCGGAAATCAATGTGGTCGTCACCATGTGCATCGGTAAACGGGCGATATATCAGCTGTCCGGCGGTGATTTCCGCAGCAGTGACAAACTGGCCAGCGGTCACTGCCACACCCTCGGCGACCATTCCAGGGTCTGCCACCGCATTATTCAACAGCAGTGTGCCTGCCGCGGGCAACTGATCGATGATAACCCCAACCAGTGCGTCTCCATCATGTACGTCGCTGAAGCCGAAGTCTGCAACGCGCAGAACATAGTCGTTATCTTCCAGTGAGCTGACAACCAAATCGGAACCTTCAGGCGCATCACTAACCGGGTTAACGTTGATCGCCATCTGTCGCGCCAACGGATCGGTATTGTCACCCGGCTGTTGATTGTCATCCTGCACCTGAAAAAGAAATCGACTGTAGTCGACACCGTGTTCATGTGGCGCTGCCAGATACTGGAAGCGCCCACTCTGGATGTCTGCCACATCGACAACGTCACCGGCTGTAATCGCAACACCGTCAACGGTCAGCTGCCCGCTGTCCGGCAGGCTGGTAACTAACACACCGGCCAGGCTATCGGTCAGATCTCGGGAATCGCTAAAGCCAAAGTCAGAAGTTGCGAACACATACGGCACATCCTCATCAGTAGCGACGGTGCGATCAGTACCCGCTGGCGCGTCGTTCACACCGGTCACATCAATGGTCAGTGTGTTGGCGCCGACAGCCGTATCAATACCTGGTGCGCCGCCGTTATCTTTAACTACAAAGCTGATCTGGCTGTGAGCAAGACCATAGGTTTGCGCGTCAGGACTAAACACCAGGTTACCCGCCGCGACCTCAGTCGCCAGAATCTCCTGTGGGGTGCTAACCACAATGCCGTTGAGTGTCAGAGTGCCGTTCACCGGCAAACTGACAATCTCGATACTCAACAGCTGATCCCCATCCGCCGGATCAGTGAAGCCAAGATCGGCTACCTGTATGGTGTAGGCAGTATCCTCTGCGGTGACCACCGTAAGATTTTGCCCCATGGGTGCATCATTGATACTGACGACATCAAACACCAGTCTGTTGGGTGTTGAGTCGAGATCAACACCGCCATTGGTTGTACCGCCCGTATCCTGCACCTGAAAGTCAAGGTCAGCGTAACCGACACCCCGACCATCGGGATCCGGCACAAACACCAGCAACCCTGCATTGATGTCGACCACACTGACGGTATCACCCACTGCCACGGCATTACCCGACAACATCAGCGTACCTGCATCCGGCAATCGGCTAAACCGCACACCACTCAGAACATTGCTGTCGTAAACATCGTCATTAACATCGCTAAAGCCAAAGTCAGACGCGCGGATTATCAACGGCTGGTCTTCATCGGTTTGCAACGTGTTATCAGCGCCAGAGGGTTCATCATTTACGCTGATGATATCGATACGCACTGCACCGAGATTGATCGCTACACCGCCACCGATCCCTGTATTGCCATTATCGTTAATCTCAACGTTGAGGGTATCAGACCCGACCCCGTTCACCTGGCTGACTGGCACATAATTCAGCGTTCCCACGGTATTTAACCAGGTATTGATCGCCGTCAGACTACCTGTCACCGCTATGGCTGTTCCGCCACTGCCAGTAATAACCAGGCCGGGCACCCCCGTCACCTGCAGCAACCCGCCGTTTGTGCTGGCGATCGCGAGCGTGAGTGTATCTCCGGCGTGATTCGCATCAATGTCCTGAATATCGACGTCACTCAAGTCGACACTGGTGATGGTGTCCTCGATAATTTGCTGACTGACTGGCAAATTGCCTGCGTTGAATGGATCGTCGTTGACAGCGGTGACATCAACCGTCATGGTGCGCGACACCGGATCGATATCGCTGCCGCCATTTGCAGTACCGTCGTTGTCCTGCACACGGAAACTGAAGCTGGCGTAGGCGGCGCCGTTTGCCTGCGCAACCGGTCGGTAGATCAGCTCACCGCTGGAGATATCGGCAGTGCTGATCGAATCCGATGCACTGACAGCCCCGCCGTTCAACAGTAGCGTCCCCAGCAATGGCAGGGCATCTATGGTAACCGCAACGAAGTTATCGCCATCGTTGACATCGGTAAAACCAAAGTCTGCAACGG
>CAYMFQ010000411.1:0-3513 GCA_964389335.1 uncultured Granulosicoccaceae bacterium | reverse complement strand
TGCACGATCCAGGTGGGAGTCCATCCCCGATGGACGAACTCCCATACTTAGCAAGCCGCTCATGGGCGCCACACCAGAAGGCATTGTTCAATAAATAAAAATTATCGTAGTTACCTATTTAAGTATCAAAAATTGATATAACATCAATACGCTCAGATACGTAAACAAGAAAGAAACCCCGCACCAGTGACTGTCAATCTCAAACAAATAGAAGCGTTTGTGCTGGTAGCTGACCTGGGCAGCTTCCGCCTCGCCGCAGACCGCCTGAACACCACACAACCCAATATATCCACCCGCATCGCCAATCTCGAAGCAGCTATCGATACCAGACTAATGGAACGCGATGCCGGCTCGGTACGGCTCACTGCGCGGGGCAGGGAACTCGTGGATGAAGCGAGGCATATCCTCCGTGCCGCAGAAAACTTTGTTGATGCAGCTGGTCGTAAGCATCTGTCTGAAAGCACCATCAAGCTCGGCGTCACCGAGATGATCGTCAATACCTGGCTACCCGAGTTTTTTCGTGCGGTGAAGGATCACTACCCGAATCTTAAAATTGAGTTAACCGTCGATATGTCGGTGAATCTCAAGCCGGCGCTGCATTCGCGCCTGATTGATGTTGCGTTTCAGAACGGGCCATTCCAGCGGAACATGAGTGGTATGGAGAAACTTGGCAGCTTCCCCTATGTGTGGGTTGGTGCGCCGGGTTTGCGGATAACCAGGGCGCGCAAGCCCGACAAACCCGCAATGCTCAAACAACCGATACTGTCGCATGGTCGCGAAACCGATCAGTACCAGCAAATAGAAGCACACTTCAGTCAGGGCAGTGCAAACCGACATCCAAACATCGTTGTGTCAAGCAATATGGCACCATGCATCTATATGGCGCAGCAGGGCATGGGCGTCAGTGCGTTACCCGCGGCGATGGCTCGGTCCTACATTGCCGACGGTAGTCTAAAACAGGTCAAATATAGCTGGGTGCCGAAGCCACTCGAATTCTACGCACGCTACGATGCACATACCGCGTCCGGTGTGGTGGCAGATCTGGCGTTACTGGCGCAGCAGATCTCAAAAGGCTACCCGAAGGATATTACGTAGAGATGAAAATAAAGCAGATAGCTGTGTACCAGGCCTTTTTGCCGTATGCAGGTGGTGTGTATCGATTATCCGGCAGTCGCGAATACACTGGTTTTGACGCTACGGTCGTGCAGGTTACCACAGCGTGTGGGGTGCAGGGTTATGGTGAAAGCACTCCGTTTGGCAGTAACTATATCGCTGCACATGCAGCCGGTGTACGAGCTGGTATCGAGACAATGGCACCGGCACTTATCGGGTGTGACCCGCGCCAGACCGACCGTCTGTATGATCGCATGGATCAACAGCTAACCGGCCACTTGCACGCAAAAACGGCTATCGATGTGGCGTGCTGGGACATCCTTGGCAAGGCCACTAATCTGCCTTGCTGGATGCTGCTTGGCGGTGGCACGGGTGTACGCATGCCAGCCATCTCTTCAGTCTATGCCGGGCAACCGGAAGAGATGCGCGCACGCGTGTCTGACTATCGGCGGCAGGGCTTCCGCGGGCACTCTATAAAAATAGGTGCCACTGACGCGGAAGGTGGTCCGGCGCTTGATGCCGCACGCATAGAAGCATCGCTTGCTGACCGTGTGGACGGCGAGTTTTATCTGGTTGATGCTAACGGTGGTTTAACCACTGAGTCAGCACTGCGCATGCTAAATTTGTTACCGGCCGGACTGGACTTTGTACTCGAAGCGCCCTGTGCAACATGGCGTGAGACTTTGTCACTGCGCAAGCGTTGCAACCGTCCAATACTGCTTGATGAACTGGTTCAGTCCGACAGTGATGTCATGTTCGGTATAGCGCATGATGCCTGTGATGGCATTGGTTTGAAAATATCAAAATCCGGTGGCCTGACACCCGCTCGACGGCAGCGAGATATAGCATTGGCCGCCGGTATGACGCTCAGTGTGCAGGATACCGTTGGATCTACCATCGCCTTTGCTGCCATCTGTCATCTCGCGCAAACCGTACCCGAACGCAACCTGCGCTGCATACTCGATTGCCGTGCGATGGTCACAGAACCGCTTGCGAGTTTTGATGCTCAGTTGGTCGGTGGGGGTATTCTTGCACCGGAATCCGCCGGACTCGGCGTCACCGTCGATGTGGATAAGCTTGGACAACCTTTAACGGTGTGGGGCTGAAGCGACGAAATTGTGACGCAATAGTAAACCGGGTGGATTATATTTTGCCGCAATAGAGTATTGGTTTTTTTTAGCAGACGCTGAACTCAAGTTGTGGAGTGGGCCGTTGAATGAAGACAGCAGACATGTGGCTGATGCCACAGACATAAAAGACGAGTACACAACGGACGGCTCGTACCTGTACAAAGAGCGCCATGTAGAGCCGATGCCGGAGCGTGAGTTTCGATTCGGTGAAGGCAAAATCAGCGGTTATGCGTCGTGTGCGCTAGGCATTCTCGCCATACTGGCGGTGCTCTGTTATCGCTACCCGGAATACCTGACCACACCCGAACTGCGGGCCGCTTACGATGCGGACGTTCTGCGTTCGAACTTCCAGGGCGTTGCCAGTACATATTTTAACGGACCGGTAGGGATGCCAACATTAGCATGCACGTAAACCGCCTGAAACGCTGCGAAAGACACATAGATATCAAGCGCAGCCTTGTCCGCACCGAGCAGCGATGGAAGCCTGCGCTTCAGCGCACTACTGGGCACGTCAATTTCAGGCGTCCATATATGGGAGCAGACCATTTTTTTGATTCAGTGCTTGCAAAACTGGGAGCGTCCATATATGGATAAGCTTGCGCATCCACCATAAATCCCTGTGCGGTGCTCACTATCATCCTTCACGAATCCGGCGTGTCAACTTTAAACCGCTTGTTACCTGGCGCCTGCATCGCGGTCATCGTGCGATTATTTGTACAGTTGCACCGATGATATTTGTTGGTGGATGCGTAAGCGATTCATCCAGCACAGTGTTGCGTGTGAGTGTAAGGCGTGATTGATGGGAAGCATCACGAGCACGAGCGCAGAGAGATGTTCGAACAGGTTTTGATGATGAAGGGAATCAAAAAGGAAGGGAAAGCGACAACACCTGAATTTCCACTGCTTACAACCATACTGCTAGCGTACATCAGGAAAAACACAACGACAGTGATGCCGCTGACCCTCAGTAAAAGATATCAGAAGTCTGGTTGAATGCGAGCAGCAACTGCCAGGATGTTGCATCCAATTTGAATTTAGTGACAGTCGTCACACTTGTCGTGTAGGAGTATTCCTACAAAACCGATGTTGTCAGGGCGCCGGGTAGGTTTTAAATAATTCGCGCACCCTGTCCGGTGTTATCACCCAGGGCAACAATCGCTCGTAGTCTTCGACACATTTGGCTTTTGCCGATTCATTGAGCACCACCGTCAGATACTCAAACGGATGATGGCCATTGAGTTTGGCAGTTTCTAACAAGCTATAGGTAATT
>CAYMFQ010000410.1:0-3543 GCA_964389335.1 uncultured Granulosicoccaceae bacterium | reverse complement strand
CTGGCTCTTGAAGGTGGTTGCAAGGGATTTCCGTGGGTTAAAGCACTGAGCAAAACGGACAAGAGCAAATACAAAGAGGTTTGCCATTCCGTACGTGAGGATGGCGCTTATATCGAAAGCGGTGAGAACGACAATCTGATTGTTCAAAAGTTACAGGCTAACCCCAACGCAGTTGGTGTATTCGGTTATAGCTTCCTTGATCAGAATGCGAGTGCTGTGCAGGGATCTCTGATTGATGGTCAGGAGCCTACCTTTGAGACTATCGCTGATGGCAGCTACCCGGTTTCGCGTCCATTGTACTTCAATGTGAAGCAGGCGCACGTGGGTGTCATTCCCGGTATTGCAGAATACCTGTCAGAGTTCACGTCGGAAGCAGCATGGGGTGGCGATGGATATTTGGCTGACAAAGGTATGATCCCACTGGGCGATGAAGAGCGCGCCAGAATGGGTGCCGCGGTCAACGAAGGCAAAGCAATGATCCTCAACTGAGGCCGCGCTTCAGTTTGATTGCGGCTGCCCGGTCCGAATGTTACGGGGCAGCTGATTGATCTTTGTGTTTCCTTGTAGCAAAGAGAAAGGCCGTCCCAAAGGACGGCCTTTTTTTGGTGGGCTCGTGGATGAAACACTATGTGCGGAACCGCGTGCAGGGGCGTGTGGCATTTGGGAGCTAATCGTTTACCGGGATGGTAAAGAAGAAAGTGCTGCCTGAGTCGATTTCACTCTCTGCCAGAATCTCCCCGTAGTGCAAAGAAACTATTTCTTTTGCAATAGAGAGCCCAAGGCCAAGACCTGCACCCAGGCAGCTGTTTTCAGTGTCCGTTGCCTGTTGCAAGCGATTAAAAATTCTTTGTAGATCCTGTTCCGCGATGCCGACCCCCTGGTCGCTTACGGTGAATTGGACCTGGTCTGGCTTTGGCGTGATGCTGATTGTTACCGCGGGTGAGTCACTAGAGTACTTTATTGCGTTACTGACCAGGTTGGACAACACTTGTACCAATCGGTTTTCATCGGCAATGATCGCGACGTCGTCAAAGGGGGTAATTGTCAGTGTGCCATCCCGTTCGCGGATAGTTTGCATACAGGACGCAACAGATCTGTCCACGATGTTACGCACTGAACATTCGTTTTTTTGCAGCGACAGTTTTCCCAATTCAAGGCGTGCGATATCAGTCAGATCATTAAAGTGCTGAGCAAGCTGATCGCAGCTTGCCAGAGCCATATCGAGTACCTCAATTTGTTGCGCATTCACCGGCCCGGGTACGGCATCCCTGACCAGCGCTACGAACTCTCGTGCCGCCGCGAGCGGTGTTTTTACCTCATGGGACACGTTGTGATAAAACTGCTTTATTTCCTGGTTTTGCCGCTCGAGTTGTTGATTCAGCACGTTGATTTGCTGATGGTGTGCCTCTGCGGCGGATTGCAGACGGTGCTTTGCGATCGCATTATGGATGGAGCGGTGCAGTGACTCGAGTTTTATATCTTTTTTTGCCAGGTAGTCGTCGGCGTCTGCCCTGATGGCATCGATGGCACTCTGCTCGCTACCGTTCGCAGTGCAGATGATTGCAGGTGGGGTGTCTGCGACGCCGGATGCGTCTGCCCGCATATTGGCCAGACACTGCACACCGGTTGTGTCGGGCAGGTTGTAGTCAATAATTATCAGGTCAAAGTGGCCGAGCCGATAAACTGATAGTGCTTCAGCACTGGTTGATGCAGTGAATAGCTCATAGGTGTAGAGAGAATCCCGGTTGAGGATTTTTCCCAGTACGCGAAGGTACATCTCGTCATCATCAACGAGTAATACGCGTACTACGTCATTAGTGGCGGCGAGGGCCAGGTTTGACATGGCTGTCAGACACCATTAGCAAGGCGATTGCTAGTGGAAGTCTTCTCTTGCATCTTGTATGGCGGTTAGCAGACTGTCTGCGCTAAACGGTTTTTCCAGAAAGGCAGAAGCGCCATGTTGTCGAGCTTTTTCACGCAGGCCCGCTTCTTTGCTGGCTGTTGCGACTATCACTGGTACGTCGGGGCACTCGGGTGACTGTGCCATTCTATCCATCACAGTAAAGCCACTTCCACCTGGCAGGTTAATATCAACGATCGCAAGATCGGGTTGCTGTTTTATTGCCACGGATAAAGCCGACACGGCATCTGGCGCCTGCAGTGTCTGGTAACCATACGATTTGAGGCGCATGATAATGGCTGCGGATAATTCCTTGTTGTCTTCAACCAGTAGTATTTTCATTATAATTATTAACCAGTTATATTAGTTTTTGCCTCTGTCTGTACGTGTGTACAAAGAATGACAGGACAACGGTCGCACAGGGTATCGGTTGTGAGTGGTGAAGCTGTATAGATAATTGTGAAATTGCGAACCTCATAGCCACCGCAAAAAAGGCGGGCTTCAGGTCGTAATCTACTGAGAGGGTGCAGGTAGTGTTACGTTAAAGGCTGCACCTCTGTGCTCGCTGTCTGTTACTGCAATTGAGCCACCGGCGCTTTCGACCGCCCGTGCAACTGCCGCCAGCCCCATACCTGTCCCTGTGCCTTTGTTGCCATTGATGCGATAGAAACGGTTTAGAACTTTTGGTTTGTGGTCGTCGGGAATGCCAGGCCCGTCATCTTCCACTGCGATGTTTAACTGCTGGTTTTCGCACTGAATTTGAATCAGAATATTTCCGGTTTGCTGATCGTGGTGTCTGACCGCATTGCTGATCAGATTTCGCAGTATTAATTCAAGCTCTTCCCTGACGGCAACGATATGAGGCTGGTTGCATTCGTGCCTAACTACAAACGATTCGGGCACATCGATAATATCCAAAACGTCGTTAATCAGGGCGCTGATGTTAATCTCCGTTGCCTGGCGCTCACTCGTACCGATGGTTGCGTAGTGCAGCAGGTCATCTATCAGGTTTTGCATCCGGTGAACCTGTGTGCTCATATCTGCTATGTTCTGCTTTGTCTCTTTTTCAGAGTCTGTTGGCTCCATAAGCTCTACAATCATGCCGAGCGTACTCAGTGGTGCGCGTAGATCATGTGCGGCAAGGTGTGCAAACTCGTAGAGCTTGTTGTTGGACTGTTCGACGATCTCAACCGCTTTTTCCTGTGCGATAAGTTCTGTTTTTACTGTTGTGAGTTCATCGTCACTCGGAAGGCTCATCAGATCGGGCCACAGGCGCCACAGTTGATAAACAGTGATTACAGATATGATTGCGGTCATCAGCTTGATGAGTGCCTGCCATCCGTAGTACGGAAACCACAGGGTTAGCAATCCACCGAGATGGCTAATGCCACACGCCATGATGAACAGGGCAAACAAAGTGGCAACGCGTTTATCGATAAGGTCCGGTCTCAGGCGGGTGCCTTTTACAATTAGAGCCGGAATCGCAAAATAGGAAAGCGCGATCAACAGGTCAGAGAAGCCGTGAATTGCAATAAGATCCTTCCGCCACAGCAGACAGATCGCGTGTGGGGCCAGTACACCAGCGCTGAAGAATTCTGAAATGCTCGAAACCACAATGAGAATCTTTGAGTTGCAGGTTGGTT
>CAYMFQ010000409.1:0-3552 GCA_964389335.1 uncultured Granulosicoccaceae bacterium | reverse complement strand
CTAGTAAGGTGCTACTGCGCCCTGCTCCCGCACGGTTACAAAGCGACGCTCACCTGCCGCCAGCCCGGATGTATCGATCACCAGCGGCGGCGCTGTATTTGATTCAACCACAACCTGCTCGGCGCCTGCATCGACAGGCACGCGGATCAATACCAGATGCCCGGGCAGACTGTTCCACCCTCGTGTATCGGCCTCTTCCAGTACAAAAAGCAATACACGCGCTATCTCGCCGGCCAGTTCATCGTTCTTTGCCAGATTATCGGCAAAAGCTTCTTTGGCAGCACTGCGCGCCAGAAGTCTGGCAGTCAGTGCAAGACCACGTGTGTGCAGCGAGTCTCTGGCCAGTTGCCCGAGGTTCGACTGTACGATGGCGCAGTCGCACGGTTCACCATCAACCCGTACAGTTACCGTCGGCGAAGCCTGCTGATCAGGCAGGTACTGTGGAAATGCCACGCGTCGTTCATAGCTGGTAAAAAGCGAGCTGGACACCTTCAACGGCAGTTGTCCGGTGGATAGAAACACCACCACCTCAGACTCAGCCTCAGCCGGTGCGCGCACGCGGTTGTCTGCCATTCTGAGCTGATAGTTGCGTGCCGCGTCGCTAAAGCCAAGCCGCTGTGCCAACAACGCCAGCGTAGACAACAGTGGCGCTGGTGCATCGTCAAGCAGTTCATCGAGCTTGCCGTATTCGATATAAGCACTGTTCAACTGACCAGCTGCTTCAAAACTGAGGCCGATCAGAGCACGGGTGAATGCATCGTGTTGCAGAAGATCCTCCCGATCCTCAATGCGCGCTACCGCCCTGCGTGCCTCCACCGCCGCGCTGTCGTAGCGACCGAGCGACAAAAAGTTCATCATCAGGTACGTGTGTACCCAAAGTTGCTCGCTGTATTCTCCCTTGTATCTGCGCGCCCAGTCATTGGCCAGCAGAGCTTTGGCCTCGCCACTAATACTGACGTAGTCGTTATCTTCCAGGTACTCTGCCGCGCGCAGCAACGCCTCTGCACTGAGTTCGTAGTCACCTTCATCGTGCAGGATAAGACCTCGCTCAAGCCAGTAAAGCAGCTTGTCGCGCGCTGCTATTTCAGAGCCATCACCGAGTGTTTGCAGCGCTGCCTGTGCATCACCAGCGGCGTATTGCAGGCGTGCCTTATCGAGCGTTGTGGTACTGCACCCGGCCAGAACCACCAGGCACAGCAACGCCATACACAATCTGCAGATACGATGACAGGTTTGCATGTGAATGGAACTCGGTAATTCCGCAGCCAGCTATATCGAGCCGCAGCGAAGCTACCAGCCGATGATCGGTCGCGATTGCTCGCGTGCAAGTTCGACCTTATCTGCCCACGCAATTGCACCCGACTCCGTGTCGGTCAGTTCCAGGTTCAGGCTGTAGTAGACGAGTTTCTTCTTCACCAGTCGGATGCTGCGCGGTGGCTTCTTGACGATGGAGCGAAGCGTGCCGGCCAGAATGTAATCAGCCCCAAGCTGTCGACCCTGCGCAATACGCTGTGCGGGCGGCACTGCACCACTCTGCTGATAGCTCGACTCGTCCTGTATGTTGTAACGCTGCCCCTCATTCAGTAACTGGTACTGACCGGACTGAATCAACGCCAGGCGAATATCATCGCTGATGCCACCTGTGTTGATGTGCTCACTGGTCTCATTGCCAATGCCGTAGCTGATGACCACCGGTCGGCTTGGGTTGCTGGCCGCATAGTCGACCAGACTACTGCTAAGCCGGTCTACGATTTTGGCTTTGTCAGAGAAGTCGTAGCTTGCGTCGTAATGTGTTTCAACTGCTGTGTCGACGTTGCGAGTGGTCGCACAGGATGACAGTGTCAGTGCGACCAGCAGCATGGCAATCTTGCTGATATTGTTCATAGGTTTTCTAAAACTCCGTTGCCTCATTGTGTTGGTCCCGAGGTGTTGGTCACGTGGTGCTGATCCCAGGTGTTGTGGCCCCGATACCAGGCTTATATAACTGACACGTGCGGACGATGATAATTATCCGCAATTTCTGAAGATTATTTAACTTTCCAAAACATGGCCCGACCTGTCGCTTACGGTCCGGCCACCATCTGTCTCGTAGCACCTGACCGTCACCGCCTGTGATTGCTGCCTGCATAACCTTCACTTGGTTAGCAGGCACGTGATGAGGTACGCGAATACTTTGACAGAAGCAACTCTGTGACCACTGCGGTTGAGGGCCACCGCCAGTTTGTTGGCATGACCTTGCCTTAAACTGAACAAATAAGCCGACCGATCCACCACACCGCACAATCCACCGAATTATCGGCTAACCTTGCAGAAACACCTGTAACAAAGTGTATGACCCATCTTCAAGAATCTAAACCGCTTTGATTAATTTCCGTAAGTTTTACAACACAGCCACACATCCGAGTCAGGGCACCTGCCGCTTTTCAGTACACCTGCGTTGTCTCACAGTCTGGTGCCTTGTGCTGTGGCTTTTCACCCCACCGGTACTTGCCTACTGGGGCGCCACTGCACCTGCGCCAGACAGTCGTCCCTCACTTGACTGGATTGCCAGCTTCGGCCAGAAACCGCATGTCTACTCAACGACTGCCGATGTAACGTCAGCCATTGAGCGCTGCGACGCTGTAGTCGGGCGTGGTAACTACTGCCTGGTGGCCGTGCAGGCCAGCGCAACACCCTTCGTGATCAGCCGATCAAAAACGAGAATCATCGGCTTTACTGCAAAAAAACAAACAGCAAAAAGCGATGCGGAGATAATCGCCCGGGCTGGCCAGGCAAGCATCCTGATTGGCAGCAATGTCAGTCAGGTCGTTATCGACAATTTGCAATTCGTCGGCGTCCGCAGTGGCAGCCGGCCGGTGTACGGCATAATGATTTCCGGACGCAACATTCGCGACATCGCCATTCGCAACAACCGACTCTATAGCTTTGACAGCGACACCAGCGCTCACGGTGTTATTGTGCTGGGCAGCGGCACCACCCATGCCACCCGAATCGCAGGCCTGACCATCGACGGCAACCATCTGCACGATCTGCGCACAGGCGCCAGCGAAAGCATATCGATCAATGGCAATGTGACTGACTGGGTAGTCAGCCGCAATGTCATCGAGCGTGTTAATAATATTGCCATTGATGCGATTGGCGGTGAAGGCACTGTGCCACCGCACACGGTCGACGGCCGTGTCCTGCCGCATCCGCTCGACGCTGCTCGCAATGGCTGGATTGAACACAATCAGGTCAGAACAATGAGCACGCTGACCAACCCTGCGTACGGTTTTCAGCGCAGTTGGGCCGGTGCAATCTATGTCGACGGCGCACGCAGCATCTCAATCACCGACAACAGCGTTACCGACGCGGAATGGGCCTATGATATCGGCGCTGAAAATTGTGTAATTGCCGAGCACATTACCATGATGCGCAACAGAGCCACTCACAGTCATTATGGTGATCTGCGCATTGGTGGCTATACAAAGACAGGCTTTCTCGCAAACCCGGCAATAAACTGTAACCCTCTATCAACCACTGATGATGTGGAAGGCCACGGTTATGTCAGGC
>CAYMFQ010000408.1:2065-3558 GCA_964389335.1 uncultured Granulosicoccaceae bacterium | reverse complement strand
ACAACCAGGTTGATTAACGGTCAGCAGATCACTGGAAAAACCCGCAGTCTCATGCACTGCGACAATCTCTGTGATAATCAGTCCGACACCACCACGGGCACGCGCCTCGTGATAGGCGATCAGGGCATCACCGGGCTGACGGTCAGCCAGATAGGTATGGTGACCGGTCGATACAATGCGATTGCGCAGCCTGCAGTTACCTATCGCAATGTCGCTAAAGAGAGACGGAAACGGTTTGCTCAAGTCCGCACTCGTGTCACGCATGCATCGCGCTTTGTGGCAGCACGATCGGATAATCGCCACGCCACCGTGCATCGAGCGTTTCTTCAATGTAGGACGGGAAGTACTCGGCGCAGGTGCGACGTGTCCATTCGCGTGCGCGTTGCTGCATGTCTGTGGCGCCGCTGTCGCGCCAGTCGTCCGGAGTTTGTCGGTCTCCAAGTTGCGGGTAATAGTAGTCTGACTTCATTCGATTCAGCGTTTCTGAATGACCCAGATAATGCCCTTCACCACGACACACCTGACTAATGCTGTCGAGCGCCAGAGTTTGCGGGTCTACCTCAAGGCCACGCACCGAACGCAATATGTTGCCAAGCATATCGTTGTCTGCGGCGTAAGCCTCAAGCGACACTCCCAGCAGACTGGCCTGCATGCCGCAGGCCTGCGTGATCAGATTCGAACCGGCCTGCGCTGCCAGCGTGACACTGAGCGCTTTCTCTGCACCAAACTGCGCATCGAGTGTTTTCGCATCGGTGACACCGGCAATGGAACTGGTCGGTAAATCAAAATACCGTCCTATTTGTGCAGCACCGGCCATCAATACAGCCTGCTCACCGCCGCCGCCACACATCGCACCGGTACGCAGATCTGCCACCAGCGGCTTGGGCGCAAAGATGGCGGCAACGTCTTCAGCCACCAGTCGCGCAAACACCAGTCCTGCCAGTGTTTCCGCAACAGCCTGCACCAGTGACCCGGCCAGTGTGACCGGGCTGGTCGCGCCGGCCTGGCCTGCGGAGATCAGCTGTACCGGAAAACCCGCTTCAATGGCCAGCTGCAGTGTTTCACAGGCTTCTTCGGCAAAGCGCATTGGCGGTACTACATGGCATACCATAATGGTGACAAACGGACGTGCTCGAAATGCCTGTTCACCGCCTGCCAGTGCGTAACACAGGTTCGTCACAGCGGCCATATTGGCAGGGTCTGACACGGATACACTGACATGCTTGCCAGTGCCTGCCAGACACGCGTACAGGGTATTGATATCGAGTTCCCGATCATCGGCGGTATCACGCACAATGATGGATCGGCTGAAGTGATGAATATTATCCAGGCAATCGACTAGCCGCGCGGCGTCGTAGAGGTCCTGAACCGTGCCCTCGCGATAGGCACCGGTTTGCAAATCGAATACACCCGGTGCGCCACCACCGCTACTGGTGTGAACACGGTTACCCGACAGATCGAGATCCCAACCGGGTCGGCGGGCATAGAGTGTT
>CAYMFQ010000408.1:0-1965 GCA_964389335.1 uncultured Granulosicoccaceae bacterium | reverse complement strand
ACTTTTCGAATCGTTGGGGAATCTTTGGTGGTACTACTCATGACAGACTCGCTCTACCGATCAGCGACACTGTAAACCGTTTCGCCTATTGCCGCAAAACACGCCACGCTTCGATGTAATTCGTTACATGAGCGTGAATCAATATCACGCGACCAACAGGCGCTATTTTCGATTGACCAAAGCGCCATTATTGGGCATTGTTAAATGGATTTTGAGATGGAATTTCTTGCAGCGTAATGCCGCCGCACGGACAGTCGCGCTATTTTTCTGTGCGCTGTACTACTCAAAACCAATCTAACTTACCTACCGGAGGAATGACTATGAAATACCCTGTGAAGCTATTAGCCAGCGCAGCAGTGGGTACAACGTTACTGTGGGGGCAGTCAGCACTGGCGGCCACCGAAGTGCAGTTCTGGCATGCGTTCACTGGTCGACTGGGTGAGCTCGTAGCGGAACAGGTTGAAACCTTCAACAGCTCCCAGAGTGACTACCAGATTGTCGCCAGTCACAAGGGCAACTATTCCGAAACACTGAACGCCGGTATCGCGGCTTTCCGCGCGAAGGAACAGCCACATATTCTGATGGTGTTCGAGGTGGGTACCGCCACCATGATGGGTGCTAAAGGCGCCATTAAACCCGTTTACGAGGTAATGGCGGACGCCGGTGCCGAATTCGACGCTGACGCCTACATAGGCTCGGTCAAGGGCTACTACACCACCACCGACGGCGACATGCTGTCGCTGCCGTTTAATTCATCCACACCGGTGCTGTGGGTCAACAAAGACGCGCTTAAAGAAGCAGGCGTCGACCCGGAGGTCGATCTGTCGACCTGGCAGAAAGTTGGTGAGGTGCTCGACAAGGTAAAGGCCGCAGGTAGCGAATGTCCGCTCACCACCGCATGGCAAAGCTGGATTCACCTGGAAAACCTGTCTGCTTACCACAACACGCCGTTTGCCACCAAGGACAATGGCTTTGCCGGACTGGACACCGAGCTCGCGTTTAACAGCGCTCTGCAGGTGCAGCACATACAGGCCATGGGTGACTGGGCCAAAGACGGCAAGTTTTTCTACGCCGGTCGTCGCAACGAAGGTGGCGCAAACTTCCGCGCTGGTGAGTGCGCACTGTTTACCGAGAGTTCTGCCGGGTATGCGGGTATCAGCAAAGAGGCAAAATTCGAGTTTGCCGTACGTCCGCTGCCTTACTGGGAAGGCACGGAAGGCGCTCCGCAAAACACCATTATCGGTGGTGCATCGCTGTGGGTGATGGAAGGTCATGAAGCCGATGAGTACAAAGGTGTTGCGGCATTTTTGAACTTTCTGTCGACTGCAGATATTCAGGCAAAATGGCACCAGGACACCGGTTACCTGCCAATCACCGCAGCTGCTGGTGAGAAAACCAAAGCCGATGGCTTCTACGATGCGAATCCCGGTACCGATATCGCCGTGATTCAGATGACTGCGAAAGAACCAACCGCCAATTCAAAAGGCCTGAGACTCGGCTCGTTTGATCAAATCCGCGGCATCATCGATGAAGAACTTGAAGCTGTATGGTCTGGCGACAAAGACGCGCAGACTGCACTCGACAGTGCGGTAGAGCGCGGTAACAAGCTGTTGCGTCGTTTCGAGCAAGCCAGCAAGTAAAGCCGGGAACGTCCGTGGAAAAGCGAGTAACGTTTAAAGGGTGGTGGCTGCCGCTGTTACTCGTTTTTCCACAGCTTTTTATATCGATTGTCTTTTTTTTCTACCCGGCCGGCCAGGCCATCTGGCAGTCACTGTTTATTCCTGACCCGTTCGGGTTGTCCGCACAGTTTGTCGGCCTCGGCAATTTTGAGTTTTTACTGTCCGACAAGTACTACCGTGCCTCTTTTGTTACCACGGCAGTATTCTCGACACTGGTAACACTGGCGTCGATGATCCCCGCGTTGTTTCTGGCAGTCGTCGCAGACCGCCTGATAAAAGGCGCCGG
>CAYMFQ010000407.1:0-3576 GCA_964389335.1 uncultured Granulosicoccaceae bacterium | reverse complement strand
ATTGCCGATGATGAACTGGCGACCACCGCGTACTTGTCACTGGCACTGGGTAAGCCTTTATTGCTTGAAGGTGCCCCCGGTGTTGGTAAAACTGAAGCGGCTAAAGCCATCGGTTCGGTGCTGGGTCGACAGGTGGTTCGGTTACAGTGTTACGAAGGTATTGATGCGGCCTCTGCCATCTATGAGTGGAACTACCCTCGACAGATGCTGGCTATTCGGCAGGCGAATAATGACTACGTCAATGTCTATGCCGATGAATTTTTATTGCAGCGGCCGCTGCTTGAAGTACTGAGAAATCCGTCGTCATCGCTGTTGTTGATTGACGAGATTGACCGGTCCGATCATGAGTTCGAAGCGTTTCTGCTGGAGTTTTTATCCGACTTCAGTATTTCAATTCCTGAAACCGGAACCCAACGCGCGATTGAAGCACCTATCGTGGTGCTTACCTCAAACCGCACCAGAGATTTACATGAAGCACTGCGAAGACGCTGTGTGTATCACTGGATTGACTACCCTGACCCGGCGCTTGAGATGCGTATCATCACCACGCGCGCCAGCCGCGTTGCCAGTGCGACCGCACAAGCCGTGGTTGAGTCGGTCGGCCGTATGCGCCTTGAACCATTGGTAAAACCGCCAGGCGTGGCTGAAAGTGTTGAGTGGGCCGAGGCCGCAACACTGCTGAATCAGCAGGGCAGTCCGTGGCCGCAGGCGTTTGCGCGCTCGCTGGGCGTGGCGCTGAAAGACCACGATGATCAGGCTTATCTGGCACCGCGGTTAGCCGCCGTACTACCCGGTGACGTGGCATGAGTCAGCAGGCAGCACTGCAATCACTGATGGCATTGCCGGTCGCACTGCGACAACACGGTATGGCGGTATCACCGGATCAGACTATCGGTTTTATCGAAGCGGTTGGTGTACTCGGCCCACACCATATAGATGATGTACGACGCGCTGCACTGGCGCTGTTTGCTATACCCCCAGAACGACGTGCAGACTTTGATGCCATCTTCAACGCGATATTTTATGGCATCAGTATCGCCGCAGAGGCCAGCTCATCGGACGATGAAGTCGATGCCTTTGAAGCGACCGGTACCGAACAACAGATTGATGTACACGACGCTGATGAACCCCCGGGGGCCGACGCCAGTGCCACCGAAAGGCTGAGTTCCCGTGATATACCTGCCACTGATAGCGAGCAGGTGCTAATAGATTTTGAACGTAAAGCTAAGGTACGGCTACCGGTGCGTAAGTCTTACCGATGGCAGGCAGCCGGCAAAGGTGACAAGCTGGATTTTGCACGTACCCTGAAGCACGCCGCCAGACGCGACGGTGAAGTCGTCGATTTATCCTTTAAGAATCGCAAACAACGACAGCGCCGGCTGTTGTTGTTGATTGATATCTCCGGTTCAATGCAGCAGGGCAGTATTGCCACACTGCGCTTTGCACACAGTCTATTGCGTGCCGCCACACATGCGGAAGCGTTTACGCTGGGCACCCGGCTTACCCGTATTACACCGGCGCTGCGACACCGCGATAAAAACATCGCGCTGCAACAGGTTGGCAGTCTGGTGGCGGACTTTGATGGTGGTACCCGCATCGGCGATGCATTACAGGCTTATTTGTCTGTGCCCAGATACAAGGGCTTTGCCCGGGGCGCCGCTGTGGTCGTGGTATCCGACGGACTGGAGCGTGGTGACCCACAGATACTGATTGATTCGATGCGGCAGTTATCTCGCATTGCCTGGCGTATCACCTGGCTGTCGCCACTGGCGGGCGATGCTGACTACCGGGTTGATACCGATGCGCTTAAGGCGGTACTGCCACATGTACATCATCTCGGTGCCGGGCATTCAGTCGATGCGTTGTGCAATGAGGTGTTAGATATGGCAAGAATCGCATGATCGACGCTCATCACCATATCTGGCGGCAGACTGATTTACCGTGGCTGCTTGGTCCGGAGCAACCGCGTATCTTTGGCAGCTACGCGGGTATCAAGCGGGACTATCTGATTGATGAGTATCTGGTCGACATTGCAGAATGTGGCATAACTCGCTCCGTCTATGTGCAGGCCAACTGGGCGCCTAACTGGTATGCCGATGAAGCGGCATGGGTGCAGGCAGTTGCTGATAAAACGGGCTGGCCCGATGCGATTGTCGCATACGCAGACTTCACCGTTGACGACGTGCGACCACAACTCGACAAGCTGGCGCAGTATCCGCGTGTACGCGGTATTCGACAACAGCTGCACTGGCACGAGAACCCGGCTTATCGCTTCGCTGCAACAGACAGCGTGGGTTCGAGCCCGACGTTTCAAAAAAACCTTGCCTACCTTGAGCAGTATGACTGGTGCTTTGATTTGCAGTTGTTTACCACGCAGGTCGAACACGCGGTAGCGCTGGCAGATGCCTGCCCGAATGTGAACATGATTTTGCAACACGCCGGTATGCCTGAAGACACCAGCGATGAAGGCTGGCGCCAGTGGCACGATGCAATGGCGCTGATGGCTCAACACGAAAATATTTACGTGAAGTTGTCCGGCCTGGGCACGTTTGTCCATCGTGTGGATGAAGCGCTGATCAATCGCGTAGTAGCTGACACAGTCACTCTGTTTGGCGCCGAGCGCTGCATGTACGGATCTAACTTTCCCATAGAAAAACTCTGGGCTTCATATACCGATGTGTTCACGGCATTGAAGCGTGCCACCAGTGCGCTGAGTGATACCGAGGTGGCCGCAATTTTTAACGACACGGCAGAGCGCGTCTATCGCCTCTGACCCATCAAACAGGAGCAAACAATGGCGCTTCAAATACATGTGCTTGACTATGGCGACATAGAACTTGAAACCAGTTTCCTGGTGCTTGGCCACGAGTGTGGTCGTGTGCGCCGGGTGCCGGTGTATGGCTTTTTGATTACCGGTGGCACCTATCCGATAGTGGTTGATACCGGCTACCGTGACAACGCCATCATGGAAAGCCTGGGTATGCGTGGCTTACAGTCGCATGAAACAATGATTGAAAATCAGCTGGCAAAGCACGGGCTGAAGCTTGGCGACATTCGCTACATTCTGCATACCCATCTGCATATTGATCATGCCGGTAAAGACGATCTGTTCCCGATGAACACCACCGTAGTGCTCAACCGACGCGAGATGGAGTTTTCTGTATCCGGCATTATGTATCCGCAGTATCCGAAGCCCGATATCAAACACCTGGTCGATCGTATCTACGAGCCCGAAGCAATCCGCTTTCTGGACCTTGAAATAACAACCGCCGAAGAAATTATACCGGGTGTGTGGTGCGAGGCTGCCGGCGCGCATACCGAAGGGTCAATGAATGTGATGGTGGAGACAGCCGAGGGGCTGGCCTGTATCTGTGGCGATGTGATTTACGATTTTAACGATCAGATTGTTAATCACGTTTACACCAACAATCACATGGAGCCGCGTGTCACCGGTAACCATGCCGGTTCCAAGCGCGAAGAGAAGGGTGCGATCAAAAAGCTGTTAAACAACTACACGTTCCTGTTACCGATTCATGATCGTCCGGCCAAAATCGAACATCAGCGCGTGGTAGGCAG
>CAYMFQ010000406.1:0-3577 GCA_964389335.1 uncultured Granulosicoccaceae bacterium | reverse complement strand
GAATCTCATACCTCTCCCAACTACTTAATTTAAAGTTGTAATCATCAACGCGACTTATAGATTCTAAAACTTTAGATCTATCGTCGTAGCGGATAGATTTTATCAGCTTGTTATCAAACGGATTTCTCACGTCCAGAGAATCCCTCTCAGCGACTTTAAACACTTATTCACTCCAGAATGCAATAGGCGACTTAAACTAGACCCCTAACCAGGCAATATGCGGATACGAAAAAACAGATACCATTTTGACTGCCGGATTAAAGGCATTACTTTTAGTTAGAGTCGGTTTAGAGAAGCTATCGAGTTCTGGAACACAAGTACCGATACTGGCGCGAATTTAGACCGAAATAAAAACGATAGTTTTTTTCGGATCTCAATTGGTTATAAACACAAACGCTGCAATACTTAGCAGCAATTACTTCATAATCTGTACTTAGCTGGAACCAACTGATTTCTATTGCGATACCCCAACGCTGACGGTACCCTCCCCCTAAGACACCTCTGTTTCAGTAGTTGAGCGATACACAATGACAATCAGTCTTGCTGCCCGGATAGAAACACTCAGACCGCGCTCCCGCGCTGTTTTCCAGGTGCTTTACCAGCGACTCGGCGAGATAGTTGATAAGCGTGACTTAATCAACGAAGTATGGGGTGACACGCCGGTTATCGATGACAATGTCGTTCAGTGCATTAGCGAAGTTCGCCGGCTTATTAAAGAGGATTCAACGCTGGCATTGAAGACATACCCCCGTCGTGGCTATATGTTGGGCTTATCAGGAGAAACACCGCAGATTATCGATAGCGAAAGCGGATTGCCTCGTATTGCGATTGCTCAATTCGATAATTACGCTCAATCGGAGGATTCAGCATTCGCGAAGGCTCTACGCGACGATATTATAACCGAGATGACACGCTCTACTGAGTTCATAGTGGTAGCCGATACCAATCACGATACGCACTATATATTAGAGGGCGGGGTACGTAATGAAGTGGGAGTCATCCGCACAAACTTCAGGCTGCTTCAAATGCAGACTAATGAATACATTTGGGCAGAGCGATACGATATTCCAGCCGATCAGTGCATTCAGGCTCAGAGAAGAATAGCCGGATTGGTAGCCAACAAGTTGAGCAATGGCGATGGCATCATTGTTTCCAACGAACGGAAACAGCTAGACAAGGGAAGATCAATTGACCCCCAGGCATACGAGTATTTCTTGTTAGGGTCTAATGTGCATGACTATCTCACCAGCGAAGGCTCACTTATATCCTTGGGTCACTTGCGCAATGCCGTTGAGAAAGACCCGGGATTCTCGAGAGCCTGGTCTCGACTGGCGATAACATACCTGTTAAGGCTCGCTTACACGCACACAGAAGAGCCAGAACAGACAGCAGAAGATTTTGTTACTGCTTCCTTGAATGCAGTCAAAACTGATCCTGGCGATCCTGTCGCACAGGCCATAGCGGGTGCGGCCTATTTTTCAATTGGGGAAACTAAGCGTGGCAAAAGCGCTTTTGAACGTGCGGTAGATACTGGCAGCGATAATGGAGATGCGTTGAGCATTGTTGCCTATACAAGACCTACGAAACTTCCCACAGCCGATGAAGATTTTGACAATATCAGACACGCCTTGAGTCTTTTCCCGTATCATCCTGAGTGGTACTCGTTGGCATTCGGATACAGTGCATTTTATTCTGGACACTATTTAGAAGCCGTAGATGAACTGGAGAGTGTCAGCAACAGCGTAATAGACAAACACTTGTATCTCGCCCTTTGCTACGCCGAATTAGATCTCCCGGAAAAATCAGCTCACCACAGGAATAAAGTACAGGGCATGGAGCCGGAATTCACTATAAGCCAACTTATTGCCGGAGATTCAATTGTAGAACCCACAGCAGCCAGGCAATTACAGACGATAGCAGTCAAGGCTGGGTTTTCGATGTAACCCCTCAATACATCCCCGGGGCCCCGGAGCTACCATCACCAGGCCTTTATACTTCATCACAGTTGCCTATAGTTTGGGGTCAGGGTCGTTGGTATTCTCGCCGCCTTCCTGCAACAGGAGATAGTTCATCGTAGAGGCAGCGTGGCGAAATTTCATCGCTTCCTGATAATCCGGATCATTAAACCATGCCTCTACATCCGCTTTACTCGGAAATTCAAGGATCACTAATCGTCCGTCGTAGTCTTTGCCTTCAACACAGGTAAAGTCTTCACCGCGAGTCAGAAACTTACCACCGTATTTCTTTACGATCGGCGGGGTGCGATCCGTATATTGTCGGTAGGTTTCCGGGTCGTTGATGGTCATCATTGATACGACATAAGCAGGCATTGTGAACTCCTTGATTAAACGCCCGGTTTGGGCAGATCGGTGTAGTCAGTGTGCTTTCACACAGCTAGTCACTACAGTGATTTTCCAGTTAACCGGAGTTGATGCGCTCAACGGCCATCTGATTGGCGACCACTGAAGTCGGCTGACCGCTCTTTTCTGCAGTATTGAGGATTGACAAAATCGTATCGTAAAGCCCAAGGATTTTCTTATTGGACTCTTCACGCGATGGTGTTGCATAAATAACCGTTGATGCGCCCATCATGCCGCCAGCGTTTACAACATAGTCCGGTACATAGGTGATGCCACGTTGTTGTAAAGCTGCGCCATCGGATTCTTTAGCCAGTTGGTTGTTGGCAACACCACAGATGGCTCTGGCTTTGATGTCAGGTATGTTTGCCTCGCTAATTGTCGCACCCATTGCACAGGGTGCAAGAATGTCTACATCCTGTGTGTGTATTGCCTCTGGTGACACCGCAACAGCACCATAGCGGTCTACCATTGACTTAACTGCATCATCATTAATATCTGAGACAACCAGCTCTGCACCGGCTTCGTGCAGTTGCCTGCAAATGTCGCTGCCGGTTTGGCCCAAACCCTGTACCGCGACTTTTAGTCCCGCAACATCATCGCGTCCCCACACGTGTTTGGCCGCTGCGCGTATACCGGTGTAACCGCCGAGTGCGGTAAAAAGTGATGGATTAAACCCCGGTTCGTATTGAGAAGCGCGAGCGAAAATAAAATCACAGTTCTCTGCCAGTATGTCTGCGTCTTCGGGGCCAACGCCGACGTCAATTGCTGTCCAGTATTTGCCATTCAGCTGCTGCACGAAACGCGAAAACGAACGCAGCAGTTCAGGTTTGTTTGGACTGGAAGCGTCTGCAATAATCACGCATTTTCCGCCGCCGAGCGGTAGCCCGGCAACTGAGCTTTTGTAGCTCATACCCTTTGACAGGCGAAGTACATCTGTCAATGCCTCTTCTTCACTGGCGTATGGATACATCCGGCATCCGCCGGCAGCAGGCCCAAGAGAAGTCGAGTGAATAGCAATAATGCCTTTCAACCCGACTGACGGATCGTGACAGTAGAGCACCTGTTCGTGCTCATATTCTGCATGAGAGAAGACAGACATAAATGGCCCTGACGGTATCCAATAAGTTGAGGCACACTAATCGAAAAATGAAACCCGTGCTCTATACCTAAACAGCCAGCACCTGCAACGACACCTGCTTGCCCTGCCCCGCCTGCTG
>CAYMFQ010000405.1:0-3692 GCA_964389335.1 uncultured Granulosicoccaceae bacterium | reverse complement strand
GTTGAAAAGTGGGTGCCGGTAATTAACAGCGCTTTGGCGCTGGTAACAATGGTTTCATCGATATCGCCTTTATCGATTGCCATGTCGGCGCAGTTTTCGCGATAGAAGATAAGCGGAAATGTATCGCTGTCTTTAATGCCCAGTACCACCAGAGCCGTCAGGCGCGCAGGGTCTGTCGTGACCATACGTGTGTCGACGCCTTCGCGCTCGAGTTGTTCACGAATAAACTGCCCCATATGCTCGTCGCCCACACGCGTTATTAGCGCAGTTTTCAGCCCCATTCGCGATGAGCAGCAGGCGATGTTGGTCGACGAGCCGCCGATGTATTTCGAAAAGCTGCCCACATCCTCAAGGCGACTGCCAATCTGATCGGCGTAAAAGTCCACCCCGGCTCGTCCCAGGCAAACCAGGTCGAGAGAGGTATTGTGCGGGTCGAGTGGTGCAGGCAGTGGTGCAGGCGGTCGTGCAGGCATTAATGAGTATCCGCGCAGAAGTAGTGCGAGACTATATGAGAATTAATGGTTGATCTCAATCGAACGATTTTGAAGAGCAATGCGTTCCAGTTGCCCCAAAATGTAAAACTACGCTCTATGCAACAGAGTCGGTACAATAGCGCGCTGGCTCGCAGCAGGGCGGTCGCACCGAGTCAGACCAACACGAGACCTAAGCGGAAAATTTATGGTTCAGCAAATTGCATTGATTGGCGCCGGGCGCATTGGCAAGGTCCACGCGGCCGCTATCGAATCGGTAGCCGGAGCACAAATAAAATATGTCTGCGATGTGCATCAGCCGTCGGCAAAGGCACTGGCCGATCAATGTGGTGCCACGGTGGCGGAGGTTGATCAGGTATTCACCGAAGATGCAGTCGATGCAGTAGTCATAGCCAGTGCGACTGATACACACGCACCGTTGCTGCATCAGTGTGCGCAAAACGGCAAGGCCGTGTTTTGCGAAAAACCCCTCGATCTCGATCTCGCCAGTGCGCGTGCTGCGGCGGCAGCCATTGAGGAGTCCGGTGTATTGTGCGGGCTTGGCTTTAACCGCCGCTTTGACCCGCAGTTTAACCGGCTGCAGCATCGCGTGGCACGAGGGGATATCGGCACTCTGGAAACATTAATCATAATCAGTCGCGATCCGGCGCCACCGCCGCTAGACTACATCAAGGTGTCCGGTGGATTGTTTCGCGACATGATGATTCATGATTTCGACATAGCACGCTGGCTGCTCGATGAACCAATCGATACGGTTTTCGCCACCGGCAGTAATCTGGTTGATCCGGAAATTGGTGAAGCGGGGGATATCGATACCGCCAGCGTTACCTTAAAGACAGCCAGCGGGAAAATCGCCAGCATCACCAACAGTCGTCGCGCGGCTTATGGTTATGATCAGCGTATAGAGGCATTCGGCTCCAAAGGCATGCTACAGGCGCTGAACAATACAGAGACAAATCTTGTCTTTTCCGGTGAGCCCGGTATCGTCAGTGAGACACCGCTGCACTTTTTTCTTGAGCGTTACCAGGATGCCTACCGTTTAGAGCTTGAAGACTTTCTCGGTGCACTGGCGTCAGGTGGTAAGCCACTGGCCAACCATCACGACGGCGTGCAGTCACTGCAACTGGCAGAGGCAGCACTTGCTTCCCTGCATTCAGGCTCTGTTGAAACCGTGGCGAAATTTTAATCAGTCAGGCATTGCCGCCGCTGGCGGTTTTTATAAGTGCTCGGTCTCCGGGCTCCAGGGTTATGCCACTGGCAAACTGATGGTATTCCTGTTCACCTGAACGGCGCTGTATGGTCATGGAGTTGGTGCCGCCGGGCGGGCGGTCATTCAGTGACCACACCGGCACTTTTGCCCGGGTGTAACCAATCGACAAACTGGTTGTGGCGCGTGCTTCGTACATTACACTCACCCCGGCGCCGCCGCTAAAACCCTGTGTCACACGCGGTCCTTCTGCAAGCTGTTTGTGAACAACGTTAAGGCCGTATCGGGCCTCGCAGATCTCGATCGGACAGTTAAATGTGTTGCCGTGATTGGTTGAAAACATGGCGTCGACACCATCGCGCTTTTCAGTGGCGCCCCAGCCGCCCATCTGTGGTTCAACCATGGTGTAGCGGCGTTGCGTATCCGGATGGATACCGGCAATCACAGTGCCGAAAATTGATGCGAATGATCCGGCCGGCAGACGTCCCGGACAAATCCGTGCCATGCATTGCCACAGCATATCGAGTAATCGGATACGGTTTTCAAAATAGTAGCCTTGCGGTGCAGTGGGGCCGGCGTGAAATACCGTGCCTTCCTCAGTGATGACCTCAAGTGGTGAGAACGAACCATAGTTGGCATAGGGTTCCGGATCGCACAGGGCTTTGAAAATCATCTGGCAGGCGATGACTGCGCCGTCGCGACTGGTGTTGTAGGGGCCACCGTCGTCTTTCGGGTTGCCACTCAGGTCAACCTTGAACGTGTCAGATGAAATCGTGATAACAGCGCGCCACAGCTTGCCGTTATCCTGCTCTTCCTCAATGGCAAACTCGCCCTGTGGCAAGGTGGCCAGCCCTGCAAGTGCACGTGCGCGGCCAGATTCAAACGCACCGGCTATGGCGTTGATAACAGTGCTGCGGCCGTATTTTTCGAACAATGCGATTATCTGTTGCTCGGCGCGGTTGCTGGCTGCAATCTGTGCCCAAAGATCCCCTTTTACGAAATCGGGTAATCGTGAGTTAACCTCGATGATGTCAAACAGTGCAGCATTGCGAACTCCGGCGTTAAACAGACGCACCGGCGGCAGCCGTAAGCCCTCTGCAAAAATCTCGGTCACATCACTGGCAATTGACCCGGGTACCTTGCCGCCTATATCCCCCCAGTGTGCAATAGAAGCGGTCCATGCCACACACTGATCTTCAAAGAACACGGGCTTGGCGATCACCACATCATTGAGGTGAGTCACACCGCCATGATTCGGATCGTTGGTTATAAAGACGTCGCCGTCCTGCAGGTTGTCGCCGTGACGCTCAACAATCACTTTAACGGCTTTGTCGAGCACGCCGACAAATGTGGGGATGCCTGCCCCCGAGCTGACTAATTTGCCAGTGGCATCGGTAACACCGGTGCCGACATCGAGTACCTCGTAAATAATAGGACTCATGGCGGTCTTGCGTAATACCGCAAACATCTCTTCTGCTGCGTTATCCAGCCCGGATTGAATAACAGCCAGCGTGAACGGGTCGGTAGTCATGCAGTTGGAGCCCGGGCAAGCCGATTACGCAGTGCAATCTCTTCAGTTGAAACGACCGGCACCGCAGATATCAGTGTGCGCGTGTAGTCGCTTTCGGGCTGTTCAAACAGGGTTTCGGTGGCGGCCAGTTCGACAAGTTTGCCACCCTGAAATACCGCTACCCGGTCGGCAATATTACGAACAACGGATAGGTCATGCGTAATAAAAATAAAAGTCAGCCCGCGTTTTTCGCGCAGCTCTTCGAGCAGTCGCAGCACGCGAGCCTGCACCAGCACATCCAGTGCTGATGTGGGTTCGTCGAGTACCACCAGTTTTGACTGACATGCCAGCGCACGGGCAATGGCGATGCGTTGTCGCTGCCCGCCCGACAAGCCGGATGGGGCGCGCTTCGCAAGCTCAGGCTCAAGCCCGACTTCCTTCAACAAGTCTGCAACCATTGCAGGTCGATCAGATGCAGCACCAT
>CAYMFQ010000404.1:0-3730 GCA_964389335.1 uncultured Granulosicoccaceae bacterium | reverse complement strand
GAAACGGCTCATGGCATCGAACATTTCCACCGTATCTGTCGCACGGCCTAACTCGGCTGCACGCTTTGCCAGTTGTGTTTTGCACAAGTCATCATCACAGATAATATGATGCAACTCGTGTGGCGAACTACTAACGTCCACATCAGCATGATCTGTTGTTGCAGTGCCGTGTAACACCTGTCGAAACCAGTTGCGCTGCTGCACGGTATTAGCCGGAAAATCCATCACCACATTCACACCGCGCTGCAGCATACCCTGCACCATTGGTTGTATCGCTGCGCGAACCTTGCCGGCTTTGTCGCCATAGGTTGCCACATCGTGAATCTCCTGCGGGTACAGCGTGGCAAGTAAGTCGTCTTCGGCGAGTAACAACGCATTGTTATCGGCTGCCAGCTGGTTTGCTAACGTCGATTTTCCGGCTGCCATCTTGCCGCAAAAGAAGTACAGCGTTCCGTGTCTGCGCGTCATAGGTTTTCAGTTCCTGATCTTTCTAAACTCGGGTTTTCAAATCACGGGTTTCAAATCACGGGTTTTCAAAAAGCTGGCTGGTTTGTTATAACGAAGCCGCAGGCGCTTCGCGCAGGCTGCTTCGAAAAGGACCACGTTAATCGATGTATGCACTTTTTGCACTAATCGGCTTCTCCAGCACCCTGCTCTCCAGTGTGTTTGGCTTTGGCTCCGCGTTACTGGTGTTGTCTATCGGGCCCTATCTGTTACCAGTACATGAAGTGATCGCGCTGTCCGCGATTCTGTTTGCCGCCTCGACCATCACCAAAACCATCGTGTTTCGCCAGTCACTCGACTGGTCGCTGGTACTGATTATCGCAATTGGCAGTCTGCCGTTTGCGTATCTGGGGGGCATGCTGTTACCACTCTTGTCGCAGCCACTGCTGCAGATTGCGCTGGGGCTGTTGATTCTCGCTTCACTGGCGATGAAGCACCCGTCAATCGCACGCAGTCTTCGGAGCAGTGTCGGTGACCCTGCCGACGTATCACGTTATAAGCTCACAACAATTGCGGCCAGCTACGGCCTGGTTTCCGGGCTGGTGGGTAGTGGCAGTGTTATCAAGGCATTGTTCTTTCGCCGTATGCAGCTTGCGAAAGAAACCTTTGTCGGCACCATGGCAGCAACGTCAGTACTGGCATCGATTGGCAAAATTGCGGCCTATACGCAATCCGGACTACTGCACAGTCAGTTGCTGTGGCCGGCGCTCGCAATGCTCGTGGCTGCACTGGCGGCAGTGCTGATTGGCCGGGCCGTGTTGCTGCGCATCGAAAGTCGCTGGTTCGACACAGGTGTTACCGTGCTGATGGCAGTGGCTGCATGCGGGCTGTTGCTGCGCGGATTCAGCCACTGGTAACTGTATTCCCGCAAGGCTGGCGCTTACGTGTGTAGAAACGCCTGGAAAACCTCGCCCGCTCAACCAATTACAACAGCCGCCGATAGTTTTCCTATAGGCCTGTTCGATCCAGATCGGCAGATGAAGGGAACTCAACGCCATGTCAACAGGGAGTTACTACTCTATTCGGCCCCGCCGTATCGGCAAGTACGCCAGTACGCTTGAAGCGTCCTGGGCACTGCACCTGCGGCCCATGTGTGACGACATTGAATATGTCGGCGCCACCCACAGCTCGTGCGATTTTGTCGTGACATCAGCCGGTCGCGAAATCGCCGTCGAAATAAAACCACAGCTCAACAACGACGACAGCGCGGAAAAAGACCACTATGGCATTCCCACAATCGTCTATGAGGCGGCTGCGCGCGCCTACCAAAAACAGGTGGAACGCACCAGCATTCACGGGCTGGTTATCACATTGATTGCGACCGGCTACCCGGAGACTGCGCGGTGGTTTCTGGTGTTGAGCGAGGCAGACGATCCGCGTTTCAGGCATCGACACATGCGCCACAGTAAGCGCGTGTTTGATGATATTAATATTCGATCCATGTCCGACTACACGATCTACGTGCTCGACGGCAGCCCCGAACTCGGCGATCAGCTGGCGGACTGGATTACCACTGCAGTAAACCAGTGCACGCGCTCTGTGGATATCACCTACTACCACGAGCTCACTGAGCGTGCGCAGAGCCCACTCAGTGAAAAGCAGAAAAAGAAACTGGAAAAACGCGCGCGGCAGGCCGAACGCTGCCGCAATACCGGTACCTGACCGTGCTTATAAAGCGAACCGGTTAATCAGCCCAATGCTTTATCGAGTTCCGCCGCGTAATCAGGCGTGAGCTTTAGCGCCTGCTGCAGTGAATCAAGCCACTGCTTTTCAACATCGCTGGAACGGTCAATGACAACACTGGCCGCCAGGTACATCTCTGTCGCGGCACTGTCAGAGTCTGCCAGCGCTGCCAGCGTTTCGACCGATGGCGGGTTTTCTATCTCCGAGCGTAAAAATGCAATGACATCGGCATCGAAGTTCTGATCACCCATTTTTTCCATTATTACCTTTTTCTCTGCCGCATCGATATGACCGTCAGCGCGGGCGGCGGCGATCATGGCACGCAGCAGTGCTACGCTTCGATCCTGTTGCGGCTGTGCTTCCAGGGCATCAATGGGCGTGGCTGCTGCATCTGCAGACTCAATGGTTCGCACGCGTCCACCCTGCACGTTCTTATCCCAGCGCTGCCACGCGTTGTATGCCAGCCCGCCAATGGCCGCCACGCTGCCAACCTTCAACGCTGCACCACCGAGCCGGCGCCCGGCACGCGTACCCAGCAGGATGGCCAGAGCACCCGCGGCCACAGCCCCGGTTTTCATGCCGGATAGCATCGCATCACGCTCTGGCCCTTCCTCCGGCAGATCAAGATGCTGTTCAGCTTTCTCTAGCGCCTTGCTCAAAGCGCCGGACGCCATCAATTGTCCATCGGCGAGCACCGAATCCAGTACACCTTTGGCATCGGATGGCGTTGCATGATTTTCTGACATTTATTTATTCCCGTTCAGACAAATAGTTAATTGGTAGCTGCTGCAAGTGTATTCAATACGAGTCATCGTAA
Source organism: uncultured Granulosicoccaceae bacterium (assembly GCA_964389335.1). GTDB lineage: Bacteria > Pseudomonadota > Gammaproteobacteria > Granulosicoccales > Granulosicoccaceae. The sequence goes on along the minus strand of CAYMFQ010000404.1, from coordinate 726 downwards.
ACAACGGTAACAGGCTGATCGATGAGCAACAGGCATAAACTATTACACTGATCACATTATGAGTCATGTTTTGGTAAAAGGGCCAACCGCTACCAGTTCGAATGGACCAATAGCTGCTCGGTCACTGGAGTAACACAGAAAAGCCAGCGAGAGTCGTTCGTATTGCCCGACTGGTCTCTCAACCGAGTCGCGTGCGTTTTTGAGAGAAATGTGTTGTGTTCAAGTTGCAATCGGCAAAACGCAGTAAGAAGTGGGACACCGATGAACCTCTGCTTGAGACACTGGAAGCACGAGTGCTGTTCTCGGCTGACTTTCCCCTGCTGATAAACTCGCTAGACTCGCGTTCCGATGCTGATCCCCTAACAAACTCATACACCGATACTGCCCCATTAAGTGCGGACCTCAGTAGCACCAGTCTGCGCCCGCGTCTGGAGCTGGTGTTTGTCAGCCAGCTGATCCCCGAACACCGGGAAATCGCAAAAGAACTACTGAACCGATCCGACGATACCATCGAGGTACTGGTGTATGAGCTGGCACTGGATGAGGGTCTGGATCAGGTGTCAGCGCTCTTATCCAGCCACCAGAATATCGATGCAATACACTTTATTTCGCACGGTCAGAGCGATCAGTTACGGATTGGCAGCGATGTACTGGATACAGACAGGCTCGCCGCTCTCGGGCAATGGAATAACAATCTGAGCGATAACGCAGATCTGGCTTTTTACG
>CAYMFQ010000403.1:0-3730 GCA_964389335.1 uncultured Granulosicoccaceae bacterium | reverse complement strand
CATCGCCGTCGCGAGGCTTTGAGCGACGATCATATTTACCTGTCCACTCAGTGCCATCGGTTGGTGTGGTTTTTTTCGGCTTTGGCTCGGGCTCGGGCTCGCCGTCATCGGAAAACTGTGCCCATAAATCGACTTTGTCGTTATCCATTGTGGTACCCCGCATCAAATGCAAACTTTCTCTTCGAACCGCGGTGAAAACGGCCACCCGGGACAAAACTTAAGGTGGCCACGGCATAGACGCTAAAGCGCGCACAGATTTGCTGTGTAACAGCGCATATCGCCAGCGCGGAATCTCCTAGCGCTGCAATGCCTCGGTGCGATAGCGCTCACGAATATCTTCAACTGCTTCATCACCGTCTTTTGCGTCCGGCACCGGTACCATTGCCCCCTGCCCGAGTGACCAGCGCTCCGCAACCTGTGCATGATCGGATTGTTCGTATACCACCGCGGCCTGCACGCACGCGCCGGTTGCCACGGTTTCTGCTGCGTCGGGAACCACCAGTGATCGCTGTGCCAGTGTTGCCATCACCTGTCGAGTAGCCAGTGATTGGGCGCCACCACCAATAAGATAAAGCTGACCGTCCATCGTGACACCAGCGCGCTCGAGTGCATCGACACCGTCAAGCAGTCCACAGCAAACGCCTTCCACCGACGAACGGGCCAGTTGCTCACGCGTTACGTCTGACCGCAACCCGGCTATGGCACCAGTTGCATCCGGCTTGTTGGGTGTGCGCTCGCCGTCGAAGTACGGCACGGTAACCACACCGCCGGCACCGGATGGCGACGCCAGTACCAGTTCGGCAAACGTTTTGAAATCCGCACCAAGCAATCGCGCAACGGCATCAGTTACTTTGGTTGCGTTTAAAGTGCAAACCAGCGGCAGGAAGTGACCGGTGGCGTCCGCAAAGCCCGCCACACTGCCGCTTTCATCGGCGGTTGGTGTGGTGCTGACCGCGTAGGCGGTGCCTGAGGTCCCGAGGGATATCACAACATCACCCGGCTTTAGCCCAAGACCCATTGCCGCGCCCATGTTGTCTCCGGAGCCGGAGCCAACGACGGCGTCTGCCGCAAAGGAAAACCCGTCGAGCTTTACATGCCCTGCGATATCCTTAGGCCCAAGCACCTTTGGCACACACTCCATCAGGTTGCTGTTAACGGTGGCAAGGAGATCAGGCTGGTATTCGTTTGTTGAGGGCGACCACCAGCCGGAACCCGATGCATCGCCGCGGTCACTGGTCCACTCACCGGTGAGACGCCAGGTTAAGTAGTCGTGCGGCAGACCAATGTGGGCAACGCGGTCCATCAGTTCCGGTTCGTGTTCTGCCACCCATGCGAGCTTGCACACGGTAAACGCAGCACCCGGCAGAGAGCCGCAACCTTCCACCCAGCGTGTGGCGCCGAGTTGTTCGATCAGTGCTTCTGATTGTGGCGCCGAGGTGGTGTCGTTCCACAGCTTGGCAGGCCGCAGTGGCTCGCCGTGTTCGTCGAGCATAACCAGGCCATGCTGCTGCCCGGCAATCGAGACACCCACCACCTGTGGCAGATGATCGCTGACGTCAGTCAGGCAACTCGACAGCGCCTGCCACCAGGCGTTTGGATCCTGCTCGCTGACAGGTGGTGTAGTTGGAGGATGCTTCGCTGAACTTTGCGCCACCACGGCACCGGTCTGCAAATCCCTAATCTCGACTTTGGTTGATTGTGTCGATGAATCAACCCCAAGCACCAGCTTGTTTTTATTGCTGCTCACCCTCGCCCCTCCGGTGTTGTCTGTTGCCCCTAGTATGAACAAAAAGTGACCCTGTCACAAAGCGTACGTCAGGCGTGTAAGTCGCGACTCTGCCTTGCGCTGCGCACCTGTGTGAACGATCACAGCTACATCTTGATACAAAGTCAGCACGTCTCCCCGCCTATAACTGCAGATAAGAACGGTAAAGGCAAAACACATGAGTGCAACCAGATCGCAATCAGTCCCCGTAAGTCAATACAACCATCTGCTGTTGCTGGTTACGCTAATCGGTGCAGGTAACTGTCTTGCAGAAGACGCAACGACACTGGAATCGATACCCGTTGATCGACAGACAGAACCCGTAACAGAACTGCCAATGGGTATTGGCATCAGTGGCGAAACACTCTCCACTGCACCGGGCTCCGGCGGTGATCCGCTGCGTGGACTGCAAGCCGTACCTGGCATGGTATTCAACGAAGACGAAAGCGCCGAGCCTGCGGTGCGTGGCTCAAGACCCGGAGATAACTACTTCCAAACCGACTTTTCACCAGCCAGTTATCTGTTTCACTTTGGCGGTGCGATCAGTGTTTACCACGCCGACCTGATTGAGTCTTTCAGCATTTATCCATCGGCTTACGGACCGGAGTTCTCCGGTGTAACCGGTGGTGTATTTGATGTGACTCTGCGCGACCCGGCAACCGATCGCTGGCAAACGACACTGGACATCAGTTTTCTACAGGCAGGCTTTTTAACCGAGGGTCCGGTAAACGAACGTCAGTCATTTTATCTGGCTGCACGTCGAAGTTACCTGGACCTGCTTGTTGAAGATCAGATTGACGAGGAAGAGGGTGTCACCTTCACCGACTTCCCGAACTACACAGACTACCAGGCAAAGTATGTCTGGAAAGCCAGCCCCGACTCCACCCTGCGGTTTAGCGCCAATGGCGCCACGGATGACGCGGACCTGACGTTGTCCGAGGACAATGAAGATGTGGTGACAGATCCGGTGTTTGCCGGTCGAATTTACGAGGCCACCCGGTTTAACGGTCAGTCGCTGATGTGGGACAGTAAGGTTTCAGACACGCTATCGATAAAGTCGGTGCTGGCACACAATCAATTCGATAGCGAGGCACAAATCGGTGCAGCCGGGGCCATTGATGTGCGCGAAGATTCCTGGCTTTTGAAAAGCCATGCCACGCTGCAGATTAACGATGATCACACACTGAAGTTTGGTGCGGAATACAGCAGAGACAATACCGCATTCGACATCGACTTTAATGCACCAACCTGCACTGAGTTTGAACCAGATTGCCTGTTTACCGGTGCGGAGCGACTCGAAGTAACCGAGCGCGCAAAGATCAACACTGTCAGAGCTTTTGTCAAAGACACCTGGGAAGTTAACGACAGGCTGACGCTGATACCCGGAGTGGCCCTTCAACGCGAAGACTATCTCGACAGCAGTTTCATTGAGCCACGTCTGGCCGTTGAATACGCACTGACTGACGACTTGCTATTGACTGCGGGTATGGGTGTCTACCATCAAATGCCTGATATCGATCAGGTCAATGAGGTGTTCGGCAATCCTGACCTGGAGTTTCTGCGTGCACAGCATACGAGCATCGGCTTGCAAAAAGAATGGCCCGGCGGCTGGAGTGTATCAACGGAGCTTTACCACAATCGGATGACTGATCTGGTTACCAGCGATGATGCAACCCGCTATAGCAACAACGGCGAAGGTTCCGCTACCGGTATTGATACACTGGTGCGCAAACAATTGACTGACAAACTGTCGGGCTGGCTGTCGCTGTCCATCTCGGATGCCACACGTACCGACCGAAGAAGCGGACGCGAGTTTGATTTTTCATATGATCAGCCGGTTAACGCATCGCTGGTGGCAAACTACGAAATATCACCTCGCTGGTCCGTTGGCGCGAAACTGTGGGCACATAGCGGCGCGCCCTACACGCCGGTTACCGGTGCCACACCGGACCCGGATGTAGAAGG
>CAYMFQ010000402.1:0-3774 GCA_964389335.1 uncultured Granulosicoccaceae bacterium | reverse complement strand
TATCTGCCTCACCAGCATCAATCAGTTGCTGTATTCGGTGCGCCGCCTGCGCCTGATTGAACGGCATTTCCCGCTCCAGTGCCGACTCTATAGACGCCTGCCACCATTGCACGGCTTTTTCCGTATTGCCCTGATAATAAGCATCATCCCCCAGCGCAAGCTCGTGCAGCGGCTTGCCGGTATGGTACTGCTTCGCTACCTTCGCACCGGACTTAAGCACCGTGGGCATGTGTTTCTTCAGGCCCTCCCTGTCGCAGTCATGTGCCCAAAGGTTCCACACAATGTCTGCGTAGTAGCCGACGTTTTGAATCATAAACACCTGCGGACGAGCGATGGTCGCCACCAGTGCGATTATCTGGTCAAGATACTCTCGTGCGGTGTTGAAGTCTTTATTGACCAGTGCACTGATGCTGCGGGAGTAAAGATAAACCAGGTGGTTGTTATCGTTGGAGTCACGCTTTTTTGATGGGTCGTTGAGCATTTCACCAAGCTCATTCATCGTTTGCTCAAGTTCGTCGAACTGATTCAGGTTCAGCATGTCTCTGGCCATGCCATTGTGTGACCAGATAATCTGGTGGTCGATTCCCCGATCCTGAGACAAATCAAGTGTCAGCTTGCTCCATTGCTTCGCTTCAGCAAAGTTACCATGCAAGCGTTCCAGATTGCCCAGACACGACATAGACGTTTCCAGATTCTTGCGTTCACCGCAACGCTCACCGACTTCGATTGATCGCAACAGTTGCTCTTTGGCACTTTGCCAGCGCCCCTTGCCGGTATCGTATACACCCGACACCATCAACACATACGATGACATCGGGTCATCGCCCACACGTTCGGCGATAGACAGCGCATCGCGCTGTAGTTCATCTCCATCCAGCGCCCACGGCAAAGAAGTGGAGATAAGCGCCATACCAATATAGAGTTTTGAGATCGTGTTGCTGTCGCCACCGGCCTGTCTGGCCAGATTGGCGCCGCGGAGTATCTCTGCCAACGCAAACGGAATCTTGTTCAGCTCGTAGTGTATTTCCGACAGGGTGGCATTTGCGGCGGCGGCAATCAGTAATTCACTGCGCTGCGGCTCTGCGATGGGCTTTTGATGCGGTTTGAGTTTAAAGCGACCGAACTCAGTGAACAGCCGGCCGGCCGCCTGCATTTTGCTGTTCGGTGGTTTGCGATCAGTCGATGCAGCGCAGTCGATAAGAAATTCCTCAGCGCGCTGGTACAGACCCAGAGCACGCAATGCCTCAGCGGTCTGAAATTTCCACACACCCAGTTGATGTGTGTCTATTGCCATTGCCGATTCTGACGGTACTTTATCCGGTGTACCCGCGAGCTTTAACGCCCTGGTCAGAAAGTCCACGGTTTCAACGTTGCTGTAGCTCTTGCGGGCTGTGTCCGCCGCTTGCTGTAAGTAATCGATGGCCTTGCTGTCGTTACCGGCCTGTTCAAAGTGATAAGCCAACAGCGCGGCATTCGACTGACCCGGCGCATCGGTTACCCTGTCCTGTTGTTGTAGAAGGTTATTGGCGATTGCCTCGTGCAGAGTCTGTCGCTGCCCGGTAACCAGTAGCTTATAGATGGTGTCAACAATTAACGCATGGTGAAAGCGGTGCTGGCCGCTCTCATCTGCCGGTTGATCAATGAGGCCAGCCCTGATGCCCGAGTTAATGTGATCGGTGAGTTCGTCAGTATTATGTTTATCCGGGTGTACTGCCTGCAGCAGAGACTGATCAAACAGACGCCCCTGAATACTCGCTACCTTCAGGGTAAGTTGCACCTCGGGGGGCATAGCGGCCAGTTGTTCCGCAAAAACGCCGGCCAGTCCATCCGGAAACTCAACGGACTGCAGTGCCACGTCGCCAAGCTTCAGATGTCCATAGCCCGCTTCCGTGGACAGAATGTCGCGATCCACCAGTGACTTTGAAAATGCTTTGGTATACAGCGGATGCCCTTCAGCCTGCTTGTAAATAAGCTGTACCGCATCCGCGGCGACAGAGTTGAGCTTTAACTCGTTGCAGACAAGCTGATCTGTTTCTTCGTTATCCAGTGGCTCGAGCGATATCAGTGTTGCATCGCTAAAGAGTCGGCGCACTTCGGTTGGTAACTGCATCAGGTCCAGTGGCCTCGATACGACAACGATGGTCAACTCCGGTATCGCACGCTCCAGTGCTTCTATGAGTTGCCACGATGCAGAGTCGCACCAGTGCGCATCTTCCAGAATAAGAAACCGCAGATCCGCAGGCAGTATCGATTGCAGCAGCGATACCATAATGGACCGTGTGTTTTCCGAGCGTCCACCGCCAGACAGTGCCTTGGTTGTGGCGTTGTCGTCCAGCGTAAACGGCAGCACCGGTGACAACAGTGGTATCCAGTCCCCGTGCTCTTCTGCTACCAGGTCTTTGATCAGTGCTTCAGCGCTGGCCGGTGATTGTTCAATGCCCGCAGGCAGCAACTCTGCCACCATCGGTTTGAACGATGCGAATCCGACAGTGCGTCGCATACTATCGGCTGTCAGTTTTACAAAGGTGATAGCCCGGCTCGTCAACTGGTCAACAAAGAAATTGGCCAGCCGTGATTTACCCAGACCCGCCACTCCTTCAATATGTACAACACGGGTAATATCTACAACATCGGCCTGTTGGTCGCCTGGTGCCATCAGGCTTTCAAGCAGCGAGCGCTCCTTTTGCCGGCCAACCATTTCGCCACTGTGATCAACCTCGCGAAGAAGTTCACGGCGCGGAGTGAACAGCGGTGCCGGAGCGCCCTGCCCCTTTAACTGAACATCGCCGAAATGGTCAAACGTGAATCGTTTACCCGCCGCTTCACGCGTTGCTTCGTCACAGAGCAGCGAGCCACTGTCTTGTTGACCGGCCTGCTGCATCATGGCAGCAGCACGATTGACTGCATCGCCAATCAGAGTAAAGCTGAGGCGACTGTCGTTACCCAGAAGCCCTGCGAACAACTTGCCATACGACACACCGGCACTGGCACGCACATCAATTTGCCGACAGGCTTCGACAATCTGTCGACCACTGGTGATTGCCCTCTCCGCATTGTTTTCATGGCTGTTTAGTGCCAACCCCCAGGCCGCCACCAGCACCATGCCCTTATCGTCGTTTATAAGCTGAATGACCTGACCGCCACCGGATCGGACACTGGCCGATGCAATGCGAACTGTATCTGCGGTAACGTCAGCGGCGCTCGTGTCATGAACTTTGAAGCTGACAAACAGTACCTGAGATTCCCGATACTCTGACAACCAGTCAGACTGCAATGATGACAACTGGCTGGTGGTTTCCGTAGCAATATAAGGACTGAGGTTTACCGCACCGGAGGTGAAGTGTGCGTCGGCCGGTGAACCCACCGCCAAAGCCGGGGACAGGTTACCGGTAACTATCTTTCCGTTGTTTACATCCGTGCTGACCCAATTGTCCGTCGCGACTGTTGTCATGTTTGCCGCCACAAACACACCTTCAGCACTGGCACGATCTCCCAGCTCCGTTAGTCGCTGCATCAACGGGCCTTCCAGCATAACGTAGCGACAATCATCTTGCTGACTGTTATCAACGACGTGACGCAGGTTAATATCGCCGTGATCAATAGCAACACGCATGCGTAACTCACTGTCGCTTTGTCGCAGCAAACCGCCTTTGGACAGTGTGCGACAGGAAGACTGGATCGCTAATCCGGCACGGATAGCCTGACCGGTTACCTGCGCCTCCAACCCACCGTTGCCACTGTCAGCACGATTCGACAAAGGCCAAACCGCGAATA
>CAYMFQ010000401.1:0-3781 GCA_964389335.1 uncultured Granulosicoccaceae bacterium | reverse complement strand
ATTCCCATCCGGAGTCCAGACTTTGCTCTGCGGTGATGACGAAGTAGAGCATGCCAAAGACAGACGCTGCGGCCAGCACCCAGTCATACCAGGGCGGCACCATGGGTGACCCCTGGCGCATGCGGAAAACTAAAAAGGTCTGCGCCAGAAACAAACCCGCCAACAAATAAAGGTATTGCCCCTGCAACAGGGTGATCGCGTGTTTACCGAGGTTAAACAGCTGATAAATCGAAAGTGCTATGCCGGCAAGTGTCAGAATGATTACCGCAGTTTTGGCAGCTGTGCCAATGTCGCTTCGTGCAAGAGACGCGCTTTTTGTGCGCACGGCCTTACCGGCGGCGTGTTGGTCGGGCGTATCCTGGCCGTTCGATTGGGTCACGTAGATCTCTTGGCTGACGGAAGTGCAACACTGGCATCACTGTGTTGTCCTGCAGTTGCATGCGAACCCGATCGGTTCGCATGCAATGGTGGGTTGGCTGTGCCAGCCGTTTAGAAGACGATGTCGAAGCCACCGGCTGACAATGCCTCGCGGCGTTTGGCATCCCATGCTTCTTCCCAGTTCTCGGGCTTGGCGTCTTTTAGTTCCTGCCATGCTGTCTGCAGCGCTTCCTGCCGGCTGACCAGCTTATCGTTATGGGCCTGTGCTTCATCTGACCACATGCCGGCTTCCTTGTAGTAGCGTATGGCGCCATCGTGATACGGCGCTACCCATTGAAAGTTCTGCTTGTCAGCAGACCAGCCGCTGATACCAGGTGCCTTGCCGTCGTAGTCGGGGAAAAGTTCAATCATGGCTTTCGTCATGTTGTAGACCAGGTCTGCATCCTGCGATGCCATGGCTGTGAGCACCGGGTAGGCGTAACCGGCAGTGGTCAGTGGCGGTCCGCCATCAATGCCAGCGCCGACTTTGGCGTTTACGATTGCAAAAAAGGGCGCTACCTGTTGCATGCGCGCCAGTGCTTCCTGGTCGTCCGGATCAAGTGTTGGCCACAACAGGCCGCGCGGGTTTGATTCCTGCGCGTAGGCCATGCCTGAATTGGTGGATGCAAACACGGCGTCGACTTCATCGTTGCCCATGCCTTTCCATGAGTCGCCGAATCCGCCGAAGTCAACGCGCTCTACGTCATCCCAGGTTAGTCCGCCGTAAGCGAGATAGGCTTCGTTGTTTACATTGAGTGCCGGTGCGCCTCTGACCCAGGCGACGCGCTGGCCCTTTAAGTCTGCATAGGTGAAGCCTTCGCAGTCGGGTTTACCTACTTTTTCGCACACATCGCGGGCGACACCAAGTGATAAACCGACCGCGCCACCGTTATTGGCCATCAACACGCGCACTGACTGTGGTCCCCAGTTTTCAGCGCCGAACTGAAATACACCTTCCTGTGCCATGAAGGAGCCGCCGACACCTGTGGCCGAAAACTGCACCTTGCCCTGACGCAGTGGTTCCGTGCGGGCGACATCGTTCTTACCCGGCAATACGCGCAGGTTCACACCCAGTGAGTTCTTCAGTGCTGCACCAATCGCCACGGATTGGTTATAGCCGGCGGAACCGGTGCCGTAAGCAGTCCACGCCAGTTGTGAGGGAAGCGAGATATCGGCGGCTGCAGCACTGGTGGCGCCGAGCAGAGTGAAGGCAAGACCGGCGACGGTTGCCTGAGCGGTTTTCTTCACCGCTGTCGCAGTGGTTGTTCGGTGCGCGTGTTCCAGCATCAATTTTCCTCCGTACGCAAAAAAAGTTTGCAAGTCATAGTTGCGCAAGTACGCGCAGGCTGTCAACCGCAAGTGACAACAGATCAACGTATCCACGGTGTACCGATAAATCGGGGTCTGCAATCGTGCTATGCTGAGGCGCGTAGAAAAACAGCATCAGGAGGGTAACAATGCAGGCTTATTCGGTTGCGGATTATGTGTCGGATATCAAAGCGATAGTTGCGGAAGAATCCACTGACTCTGCCATTACGGATCGCATCAAACCACTGGCAGAAAGGCTTACCGCTGATCCGGGCTGGTTTAAACCCGAATACAGAACCATCGACGAAGAGCAGGGCTTTGGACTGCATCTGTTGTTCGAAGAGGACAATCACGACCTGGCCGTATTTGTTATTGCCTGGGCACCGGGCCGCGGCCTGGCGGCACACAACCATAAGACATGGGCAGTGGTATCCGGTATCGAAGGCCAGGAACACGAAACCAATTATCGCCGTCTGGACGACGGCAGCCGTGAAGGCTATGCCGATCTCGAAGTCACTGCCGAGGAGACGCTATATCCGGGTAAGGCTGTTTGCTGTATGCCGGAGGACATTCACAGTGTATGGAACAACGGTGAGCATATTGCCGTGTCTCTGCACACTTACGGACGCCATCTCAATCATACCGGCAGGTCGGTATTTGATGTCGATGCGAAGACCGAGACGCCCTGTATCGTCAAGGTCGAATCGTAACCACGGTAAAGTGCATGTCTGAAAAAGCGGCGTTACCTCTGAGTGGTGTTCGAGTACTTGAGTTCGGGCAGATTGCTGCGGGCCCGTTTGCCGGATCCCTGATGGCTGACCTGGGTGCGGATGTCGTCAAGGTCGAGCGGCCTGACGGCGGTGATGGAATGCGTTCCTGGCCTCCACTATCTGCGAATAACAGCGGCGATATTTTCAGCGAGAACTTTGCATCGCTAAACCGCAACAAGCGCTCAATAACTGCCAACCTGAAAGACCCTGACGACGTTGCACGGCTAAAAGAGCTGGCAGGTGTGTGCGATATCATTGTAGAGAATTTCAGACCCGGTGTGCTCGACCGACTCGGGCTGGGTTATGAGGCGCTGTCGGGCCTTAACAGTAAGCTGATTTACTGTTCAATATCGGGCTACGGTCAAACTGGTCCATACGCCAGTAAAGGCGCTTTTGATGTAACCGTGCAGGGTATGAGTGGCCTGATGAGTGTGACCGGTGAGCCTGCGGGCAATCCGGTTAAGTGTGGGGTTCCGGTTGGAGATTTCTGCGCCGGTCTCTACGCGGGTTATACCATCATGGCAAAGCTGTTACAGGCGCAACAAACTGGTAAAGGTGGTCACATTGATTGCTCTATGCTCGGTAGTCTTATCGGTGTGGCGGCGCTGCAGACGAGTGAGTACTTTGGCAGTGGAAATACACCTCAGGCCCTGGGTTCTGCGCATCCGCGCAATGCGCCGTATCGTGCGTTTCGGGCCAGTGATGACTACTTTATTATCGCCGCAGGCAACGACCGTCTCTGGGCTGAGGTCGCGCACGCCGTTGATATGCCGGAGCTTGCTACGGATGAACGATTTAAAACACAACAACTGCGAGCGGCTAACCAGGAAGAACTGTTAAACCTGTTGCAGCCTGTGTTTGAAAAGCAGTCGGCTGCCTACTGGTTGCAGGAAATGGATAGGCGTGGGGTTCCCTGTTCACCGATTAACGATTATCCCGCTGTATTATCTGACGAACATGTAGAGCATCTTCAACTGGTGCAGCCATTACGCTTGCCCAACGGCGTTGAGACCCGCACCACGGCGTTTCCGGTAAAAATGCAGGGCTACCAATTCGAGATCTTTCGTGATCCGCCAGAGTTGGGGGCTCACAACGATGAAGTTACTGATGAATGGCTGCCATGAGTGCGGCAGACAACAGCGGTGAGCCTGCTGCGCTTTACAGCGAGGAAAATGGTTGTGCAACAGTAACGTTCAATCGCCCTGCGCAACTCAATGCAATGAGTGCTGAACTGGTTACAGCACTGCATGCTGCATTGGATCAGGCTGAGGCCTCATCATCGGTGA
>CAYMFQ010000400.1:0-3811 GCA_964389335.1 uncultured Granulosicoccaceae bacterium | reverse complement strand
CAACATTCAGTACCGGCTTTCTTTGGATTGACACCGCCAATGACACGGGTGCCGTATTCCTGCATTCGGGCTGTCCAGAAACTGCCCTGCTTGCCGGTGATACCCTGTACCAACAGAGTTTCAGTGCCTCTGACAATCATGAGCTGGCTCCTGATGCTTTGTTACTGGCGGCAATGGCTGCCTGAATAGCCTCGTCCATGGTCTCGTAAGAGGTCATGCCTAAGCGGTCCTGCAACATGGAGCGTGCTTCCACTGACCCGGTACCATGAATAGAAAAATAAACCGGAATATCGGGCTTTAACTGCTCCCATGCATTGATCACCCCTTCTGTCATTACATCGGTTCGTGCAAACGCACCGCAGAAGTTGACCACCAGGCTTTTGATCTTGTCGTTATCAATCATCAGCTTTAAGGCTTCAGTGGCTTTGGTATAAGCCTCACCACCAATTTCAAGAAAATTCGCCGGTGACCCTTCGTAGTGAGTGATAACGTCCATTGTCGTCATCGTCAGACCCGCACCGTTGGCCAGCACACCGACACTGCCATCGAGGTCAATGTACTTAAGGTCAAGTTCCTGCGCCGCCAGTTCACGACCGGTCAGCTTTTCAGGTGTGCCATTGGCAGCCAGTTCCTGTTGACGCTTGATGGCGGAGTCGTCGAGCACAAATTTGCAGTCAAGTGCCATTAGGCTGTTGTCATCGAGCAACGCCAGCGGGTTGATTTCCATAAGCTCAGCATCGTTCTCTGCATAAGCGTTGTAGAGCTGCGCTAATAACTGCCCGAGACCGACGGCAATGTCTTTCCCGACCAGTGTCGATACCAGGTTCTCCGCGTCTTTCGCATCGAGCCCGCTGCGGACGTCAATAGCATGCTGCAGCAGTTTATCGGGCTGAGACTGGGCGATTTCTTCGATATCCATACCGCCCTGATCGGAAAACATCAGCAATGGTCCTTTGCTGTCAGCATCATTCAGGATCGCTGCGTAGTATTCCTGTGCTATTGGTGCACGCTGTTCAATTAGTACTTTCTCAACTACGGAACCACCAATCGTCATACCCAGTATGGCAGTGGCAGCATCAGCTGCTTCGGCCGCGGTATCTGCGGTTTTTATACCACCCGCCTTGCCGCGCTTACCGGTCGGTACCTGCGCTTTAACCACCACTTTACCCAGCGCATCACCAGCAGTTGACGCTTCAGCGGCAGTGGTTGCCAGTCTGCCTTCGGGTATGGCAATGCCGGCTTTCGCCAACAATGGCTTGGCAGCATATTCTTCGAAATTCATAGTAAACCTGTGTGTTAGAGGTCAGTGATCAGGCTTTGCCGTACTTTTGCCAGTGCGAGCCAAACATTGCTTCTTCGGTAGGCTTGTCTTCCGGTATTTCAGTCGACAAGTGCGTGATGTTTATAAAGTGACGATAGTTGAGGTTTTCACTGATGCTGTTGCCCGCCCAGGTACCACAGCCCATGCTCAGCGTGAACTCAAAGCCGTTGGTAAAGCTGCCACCGTTACCAAACGTATGCGCCTGATTGACCAGTACACGCACGACATTCAGGTCTTCCGCAAGCTCCTGTGCCTGAGCATTGTCGTTGGTATGAATGCCAACCGAGTGCCCCATACCGGCAAATTCAAGTAACTCAGACAGCCGATTTTTGGCACCTGCAAAGTCGGACGCTCGATACACTGTCAATACCAGTGACAGCTTTTCGTTTGACAGCGGGAAGTCTCGGCCAACGCCGGTTTCTTCCACCATAAAGAACTTTGCCTGCTTTGCCGCTTCCGGCAGACCAACCACTTCTGCCAGTACATCCGGGTCTTTGGCAATCACTTTGCGATTCAGATTGCCGTTGACCCACAGGGTATCGATGATCATTTGTCGCTCTTCAGCGCTGCACATGTAACCACCGGCACGCTCTAGTGCAGCAATCGCATCATCGTAAACCGCGTCCACGATAGTGACTGAGTTTTCTGACGAGCAGGATGTTGAGTTATCGAAGATTTTTGAAGCGCAAATCTTCTGTGCAGCGGAATCGAGATCAGCAGTTTCGGCAATCATCACCGCGACGTTACCCGCACCCACACCAATTGCCGGTGTGCCACTTGAATAGGCGCGCTTCACATTGTTTTGCGAGCCGGTGACCACCACCAGATCGCACTGCTCCATCAGCTCCTGAGTCATCTCTTTATTGACCGGTGGCGGCAGCATTTGCACCAGATCTTCCGGCAGACCAATGGCCTTGAGCTGGTCACGCATGTAGTTGACCGTTTTCAGCGTGGTTTGAAAACCGGCCGGTGACGCAGCAATGATTACGGCGTTGCGCCCTTTCACAGCCATCATGGCTTTATTGACCGGTGTTGCGGCAGGATTTGTCGACGGGGTTACCGCACCGACCACACCGACCGGCTTGGCGTACTTAACCATGCCCTTTGCTTCATCGCGTTCGATGACACCCACTGTTTTGGCACGCATTAAGTCACGCAGGGTGCCGAAGGTTTTACGCGTGTTCTTGGTGATCTTGCTGTCGACATTACCCATGCCTGTGTCTTCCACGGCGAGTTCAGCAAGCTCTTTGGCGCGACCCGGCTCGTACACTGCCCAGGCCAATGCGGTCACCGCCTCGTCGACTCTGGCCTGATCAGCGTGAGTCAGTGACTGCATGGCGCGGCGACCATTTTCGATTATCACTGCAACGCTTGCATGGGCATCATTTTCAGTAGTAGCCAGGGCTTCAGACATTTTTCACTCCGCGGTTGTGAATCAGTTGCGATCGGTTGGGCTCAATGCAGAGCCAATAGCCGGTATCGGCTTGGACAGCTGTAGGGGACAGCAGTAAGGGACAATTGGTCGCCATACAGAACATCAGTATAGACAGCAGATTGCCAGGACCGTCCTTTTAACCAGCCAACAGCCACGACCAGCCCCCTGCTAATTCACCCAAAGCATACCTAATGAAAATAAAAATGCAAACGTTTTCATTTTGAGGTATTTTCACTTCAAACCGCCCTGTAATTCGCGGCGACGCCACCAGCAATAGAATCGAAAAAGCCGGATTAGGGCACCCACCCCTACCCGCAAATACTTGTCGGAAATGCGTTCACTATGACAGCCAGACACAGAAGCAGAAAAGGTGCGCCTGGCATTGTCGAGGTTGCGCTGCGTGCCGGTGTATCGCCTGCAACCGTGTCGCGCTATTTCAACTCACCGGATATGGTCAAGCCCCCCACTCGTGTGGCAATCCGCAAGGCAGCTGAAGACCTCGGCTATATACGTGATCGCACCGCAGGCAGTATGCACAGCCGCTTTTCAGGCACCTTCGGGCTGGTGGTACCGACGATTAACCATGCGATCTTCAGCGAGATGATTGAGGCATTCGCCAGTCGACTGCTGGTGCACGATAGAACCATGCTGATTGCCAGCCACAACTATGACCTGAAACTGGAGCGTTCGATCATCCGGTCATTGCTTGAGCGTCGCATAGATGGTGTGGCGCTGGTTGGCCACGACCACGACGAGGCATCAATCGATATGCTTAAAGTTCGCGACGTGCCAACCATTGCGTTGTGGGGCAACCAAAACAATAACGACATGCCGTTTATCGGCGCCGATAACGCGCTGGCCGCTGACATGGTGACGCGCCACCTGGTCGATCTGGGGCATCGCGATATTGCCTTCCTGTTTCCGGACACCGCACACAACGATCGCGCACGTGACCGAAAAATCGGGGCACTAAATGTGATGCAGGAGCATCAGCTGGACGTGGCGGCCAGGCGGCTTATCGACTGTCCGTACGATGTTGCTCAGGCCAAGTCCAT
>CAYMFQ010000399.1:0-3816 GCA_964389335.1 uncultured Granulosicoccaceae bacterium | reverse complement strand
ACTAAATCCATAGGCTTTATTGGCCTGGGTCTGATGGGCAGCGCCTTTTCACAGCGCATGGTTGACTGTGGTTATCAGGTACATGGCTTTGATCGCATTGCCGAAAAAGTATCAGCTGCGGCGACCCATGGGGTGAACGCAGCAGACAGCGTGGCGGCAGTGGCAAGTCAGTGCGAACAGATCCATGTGTGCGTTATGACTTCGGATGACCTTGAAGCGGTGATATTCGGAAATGATGGTGTTGTAAACGCTGACGTGAATGGCAAGATCCTTATCGACCATTCGACCACCCCTGAGGCCACCACCCGCGACTTTGCAGCTCGGCTCAAAACACAACATGGTATGGACTGGATTGATGCACCGGTCTCCGGCGGTCCACCCGCCGCACGGGCCGGCACACTGGCGATCATGGCCGGTGGAGAACAGTCTGCCGTTGAACGGGCCATGCCGGTACTGTCCAGGCTTGGCCAGTGCACTCATATGGGAGATGTTGGCACCGGTCAGGTAACCAAGATGGTTAATCAGGTACTGGTGCTGAATAACTACTGCATTCTGGCCGAAGCACTGGCACTGGCAGAGGCCGGGGGCGTTGAAGCAGAGAAAATACCCGCCGCCCTGGCGCAGGGCTATGCCGGTTCCAATCTGCTGCAGCACCTGTATCCGCGCATGGTAAAACGAGACTTTGAGCCCGCAGGCTATGCGTTTCAGGTGCTGAAGGACCTTGAGATGGTACAGGCCCTCGCACAATCTATGGACGTACCGACACCGATGTCACAACAGGCCTCTGATCTGTTTCGGCAAATGAAAGACAACGGTGACGGCAACCTTGACGGTATTGCCGTCCTGAAGCTCTACAAGCCAGACAGCAACGTATAATCACTGTGTTAACGGCACTGTGTCAGCGTAAGCATTAACCACCGGCGCACTCTGTTCCGGGCGCTCGTCACGTTTAAAAAACAGGTAATAAAACACCGGGGCTGCAATCAGCGTCAGCACTGATGCGAAGGCAAGACCAGCCATGATGGTGACGGCCATTGATACAAAAAAGGCATCGCCAAGCAATGGAATCATCCCCAAAATCGTTGTGCCCGCGGCCAGCATCACCGGACGCAGGCGCGAGGTTGAGGCGGTAACGATTGCCTCCCTGAGCCGCACACCGGTAGCGCGCACCAGGTCTATTTCTTCAACCAGTACGATACCATTTTTAATCAGCATACCCGACAAGCTCAACAGGCCCAGCAACGCTGTAAAGCTAAATGGCAGCCCGGTAAACAGCAAACCGGCCACCACACCAATTAATGACATTGGCACCAGTAGCCAGATGATAATCGGCTGGCGTAACGCATTAAACAATACAATGGAAATCATGATCATTATCAGGAATGCAACGGGCAACTGACGACCAAGGCTCTGCTGTGCGGTGCGAGAATCTTCATACTCGCCGCCCCATGCCATACTGTAACCGGGTGGCAATGACATCGCGTTGACGGTGTCCATGATTTCATTTTGTACCGCCGCGGCGTTGGTAGTGCGTGCAATATCAGCAGAGACCGTAAGTGTGGCCACTCTGTTGCGGCGATGTACCAGCGTGTTTTGCACATCGTAGTCAAAGCCGTTCAGTACCTGCCCCAGTGGAATCGGTGACTGCAAAGATTCGGAATAGGTGTTGTGATCGATCAGCCCAAGATCGCTGCCGGGCGCACGCACGATTATTGGTATCTGTCGTTCGTCATCCCGATACACACCCGTAACAATGCCATCGGTTGCAAACTTAAGTGTGTCGGCAACAGACTCTCGTGAGACCCCGGCCGTTTGCGCACGCTCCGTGGCATAGTCCGGCTTCAGCACCAGTTCCTGTTCGCGCCAGTCGCTGCGCATACCGGTGATGTTATCTGTGGCACTCCGCATCAACTCACCGGCTCGATTACCAAGTTCACGCAGCACCACCGGATCCGGGCCCGCCAGGCGCAGTTGTATCGGGTCACCGCCACCGGGTCCAAACAACAGCCGCTTAGTACGAAACTCGCCGTCGACCAGTGCTTCGCGAGCATAGGCTTCCAGATCATTTTGCAATGGCTCAATCTGCGACAGGTTGTCGGTCCTGATAATCAGGTGCCCGTAGCTCGGGTTCGGGCGCTGAACCGGATAGGTCAGCATAAACCGCGAGGCACCTTCACCTATAAAGGCGGTAACTGATACTACTTCACTGCGTTCCGCCAGCCATGCCTCAATGGTACGTAAATCATTCGAGGTACGATTGATATCTGTGCCCTGAGGCAGTTTATAGTGCACGAAAAACAACGGCGTATTGGAGTCGGGAAAGAACTGTTGTTTAACCTGAGTGAAACCTGCAAATGATGCAGCAGTTAGCATCACCAGTGCTGCCACAACCAGCCAGCGCGCAGTCAGCAACAGGCGCAGCACACTGCCATAGGCACGAAACATAAGGCCGTTGTACGCTGTATCTTCACCGCCACTGCCACGCACAAAAAAGTAATGCCCAAGCAATGGGGTTACCGTTAATGCCAGCACCCATGACAACAATAACGAAATACCGATTACCGCAAAGAGTGAAAACAAAAACTCGCCAGTGGCGTCGGGACTCAAACCAATTGCAGCGAACGCCATGATGCCAATTACCGTCGCACCCAGTAGTGGCACCTGAGTTTTCGATGCCGCCTCGGTGGCCGCCTCTCGTGAGGACAATCCACGCTTCATGGCGGTTTGCATACCTTCTGCAACAACGATGGCGTTATCTACCAGCATACCCATTGCAATGATCAGTGCACCAAGTGATATACGCTCCATTTCAATGGAAAAAAACTTCATGAACAGCAGAGTACCAAGCACGGTCAGCAATAGTGTGCTGCCAACCACCACTGCTGCGCGCCACCCCATAAAGAGCGCCAGCACAACAACGACAATACTGACCGACATAGCCAGGTTAACCAGAAACGCATTGGACGCTTCTTCGACCACATTGTGCTGCTGATAGATTGGTTGTAACTTTATACCGTGAGGCAGCTCGGCATCGAGCTCAAGCAGGCGCTGATCAACTCGCTTGCCAACCGCCACGATGTTTTCCGTTGCAAGCCCCGCCACACCAATTGTGAAGGCCTCAGCTCCGTTGTAGCGAATCATTAGTGACGGATCATCAACCCGACTGCGCTTTACACTGGCCACATCAGCCAAAGAGATCACGCTTCCGCCTACCCCCACCGACAGGCTGGCAATTTCATTAACACTGTCGGAGCCATCGGGCGCCTGCAGCATGACATCGTTATGGCTGCCAGCGTCGAGCACCGAGTTGGCATTGGCGATCGCACCGATAATGGTCAGCGGCGGTATATTCTGATTGGTCGACAATGCCAGATCCGGCTCGACATAGATCGCCTCTTCCGGCAGACCAGCCACACTGACATCGGCTACACCGGGCACCGCCAGCAACTCGCGCCGTAGAAACGTCGCCATATCATGCTTTTCTGCATCGGAGAACCCATCTGCGGTGACAGCGTAATAAAGACCAAACACATCGCCAAAGCTGTCGTTGACAAACGGTGCAGAAGCGCCCGCCGGCAGCCTTGCCGCCGCATCACTGACTTTGGCACGCAGGCGCGTCCACACCTGTGGTAGTTGCGGACCTTTTATGGTGGGTTTTACCTCAACCTCAATGATGGACACGCCCGGCGTATTGACCGAGATAATCTTATCGACCTCTGCCATTTTTTGAATGGCACTTTCAAGCGGCTCGGTCACTTCGATAGCGACCTGCTCTGCAGAGGCACCATCATACTGCGTCATGATGGCTGCGGTTTT
>CAYMFQ010000398.1:0-3842 GCA_964389335.1 uncultured Granulosicoccaceae bacterium | reverse complement strand
TTGGAGCGATAAATCTCAAAATCGCACAGCGACCGTAAGGTATTGCCACACCTAGCCGCGCTCAGCCCAAAACCCTACCCCCCCTTAACCGACCCAGCCAACAACCCCCGAATAAAATACCGCTGCATCGACAAAAACACGATCACCGGCACAATCATCGAAATAACAGCCGATGCATTCAGCAAATGCAACTGATCCTTAAACGTACCAAGCTGTTTTTGCAAACGTATGGGAAATACCAGGTCAGAAGAGTCTGCCGGGCCGATGTACAGTGCGACAATCAGATCATTCCATACCCATAGAAACTGAAAGATCCCAAACGATGCCAGCGCCGGTACCGACAACGGAATAACCAGCCGGGTAAAAATCTGCAAGTGATTGGCGCCATCGATACGGGCGCTTTCCAACAGTTCTTTTGGCAAACCAACAATGTAGTTGCGCAGTAGATAGATGGCCAATGGCAACCCGAATGCTGTGTGGGTCACCCAAAGAGAGGCAAAGGTTTTCGACGCCACCTGACACGTCTGGGTTGACTCGCAGTCCGTCATCCATGCATTAAGCGAGGTCGCCCACGATGCAATGCCACTAAAGCCCTGCAACACCGGCAGGAAAGCGAGTTGCGTTGGCACCACCATCAACGACACCACAATCACAAACAACCAGTCACGCCCCGGAAATCGCATCCATGCAAACGCATACGCGGCAAACGCGGCTATGGTGATCGGAATAATGGTGGCGGGTATCGTCACGATAAATGACGAGATCAGCGCATTGGGTACATTCTTATTTTCAAACAACACTTCGATGTACGCATCAGTACCGAACACCGGGTCCTGATTGATAAATGCATCCAGATTCTTGGGCTTTGGTGCGGTAGCCTCGGGGAACGTCCAGGTAAAGTCACCGTTGGCCTGAAACACAAACTCGCCGCCGCGCACATCCATCGGTTCACCGGCAAAGATCAACTGACGAATCAGTTTGGTCTTGCCCTCCCGATCAGGGTCAGGTACACGCCCCTTGAAGAGTATGGATTTTACATCGCCTTCAACCTTAAAGCTGACGCGGTTTTGGTTCAGGCGCTCAAAGATGTTGCCACTCATGGTGACAAACGGTTCTGTCTTACCCTTATCGTGGGTACCGAAGCGGTGCCCCAGTTCGGTTGGGGTAAAAGCGGTCCAGAAGCCGGATGTTTTCGATGCGGTTTCAGACCGCAGCGATGTGGTGACCAGCGCCACAAACGGCAGCACCCAAATGACCACAATCAGCGCCAGCACCACATGCTTAAAGGTTCGAGTCATGATTGAAGGTCCATAATCAATGCCCGAGCTCTTTTTGTTCGCGCCGAATGCGTCGTGCGTTGTAAACCATGTTGGGTATCACCGTCACCATCAACATAACGGCGATGGCAGCGAACAGGTTCTCAACGTTATCGCCGCCCACTGACCAGTTGTTGCGTGCATTTTCCATCATCGTGGCAAGCAACAGTTTGTCATCATCGTTGGCGGAAAGTGCGTACGGAATATCAAACATCTTCAGCACCAGGATCACCAGCGTGGTCCAGACCACTACGACCGTTGAATAGATCTGCGGCAGTTTAATGCGAAAGAACATCTGAAACGGATTGGCACCGTCGATCTTGGCCGCCTCTATCGTATCTTCCGGCACACCGCGCAGCGCTGCGGAAAATATCACCATGGCAAAACCGGTCTGCACCCACACCAGTATCCACATTAAAAAGAAATTGCCCCAGAACTTTAAGCTGTACAGCGGTTCGTTGTAGGCGGCTGTATGACCTAGCAGCGCCTTCAACAAACCAATCTGGTAAGACGGTGTTAGCCCGTTAATGGCCTCCTGCGGCTGAATGCCGCCACCGGCAAAAATATTACGCCAGATAACCGCAGCACCGACAAACGAGATGGCCATCGGTACAAAGATCAGCGTTTTCGCAAGAATCCCCCAGCGCACGGAATCGGCCAGTACCGCAATCAGCAACCCCAGAGAAATGCAAACCGTTGGCACCAGCACCAGCCATAAAATACTGTTGCGCATGGCATATCTAAACTGCACATAACCCAGCGCAGACGAGTCCCACAGGAATGCATAGTTGCGTACAGTGCGTGTGCCGTCGGCTTCCTGAAACGATAAGCTCAGTGTTGAAAAGGCGGGAACAAACAGAAACAACAGTAACAGCACCAAAGCCGGACCAACAAATATCCACGGCTGTATCGCCTCAATGATAGTGGCTTCGCGTCCGGCAGACCCACGTGAAGATACCCGTGCCAACCCCTGGTTCAGCCAGTTAGACAGCCAGAAGTAAAGAAAGGAAAGTCCAACCGCGATAACAATCGAACGTATGGCAAAGCCAATCTTGGCAAAGCGCTCCTGCGTATCGAAAAGCGCAAAAGACCATCCGTTAGCCTCGTGCAGCCAGGTGCCAAACTGCACCATCCAGCCGTCGAGGGGCGCGGATGCGATGTAAGCGAGTACACCGGTGATCGGCAGTACAAAGAAGATCGTGAGCGCAATGGCAAGGCCATTACCAGCGATAACCGGCCTGTTTAGCATACCCGGGTCCGATGCCTGGTTCGGGCGCACGCACAGTTGCGTGCGCCCTGCTCCGTTGTCACAAGTTATCTACTTGATAGCATCCCACGCAGACTGAATGTTGTCCGCAGTAGTCTTGGCGTCCTGACCATTCGCAAACGCCGTCATCTCTGACCAGAACGCACCGGCACCGATAGCACCCGGCATCAGGTCTGATGCATCAAAGCGAAACGTTGTGGCGGTGGACAGAATCTCGCCCTGCTTGCGCAGCGTTGGTGTGGCATAGGCATTCAGATCAGCACCTTTATGTGCCGTCAGGAATGTACCCTGTGACATCCACGCTTCATGGGCAGACGCCTCTTTCATGAATTCAAAGAATGCACGGGTAGCCGGGCTGTCTTTGGTCATCGTCCAGAGTGTGCCGGCACCCAGTACCGGGTTGCCCAGGTCAGCAGACTCGTAGGGCGGAAAGTAGAAAAAATCTGCCTCGCCGTTTTTCAGTTCTTCACCTTTATTAGGGAAGAAAGCAGGAATGAAGGAAGCCTGACGATGCATCATGCACGATGCGGGGCTTGAAAACAGTCCCTTCGGCGCATCACCAAAGAACGTGGTGGCAACCGAAGAAGCACCACCGGCAACATAGTCGTCGTTGCGTGAGAACTTGCCGTAGATTTCCATCGCGTTCAGCACTTCAGGGCTGTTAAACGGCAGGTCGTTAGATACCCAGCGGTCATAATTTTCCGGTGTGGTGGTACGCAACATCAGATCTTCCATCCAGTCAGTTGCAGTCCAGCCGGTGGCGTTACCTGACTCAACACCAATGCACCATGGCGTGTTGCCGTCTTCAACCATCTGGTCAGACAGCGCAATCAACTCTTCCATGGTTGCAGGAATTTCGTAACCGTTGTCTTCAAACTGTTCCGGTGAGTACCAGACCAGTGACTTCAGATCCATCTTGAAAGCAAAGCCATAAAAGTCTTCTTTGCCTTCTTTGTCTGCATAAGTACCCAGTGCTACCCATGACGGACCAGCACCGTAGTTCTCGGCCATCCAGTCAGCAGATTCCTGCCCCAGAGGTACCAAATGCCCTTCCTTTGCCATGTCTCCGGCGAGACCGGGTTGCGGGAAGATCGCGATATTCGGTGCATTGTTGGAGCGCAGGTCAGCAACGATCAGCGCCGCAAAGTCACGTGAGCCCGAGTACTTAACCACCGCACCGGTGGCCTTTTCAAAGCAGCTGGCGGTGTTGGTGAGCATTTCTTCATCCTTGCCCTCCATCGACCCCATGATGGTGATGA
>CAYMFQ010000397.1:0-3849 GCA_964389335.1 uncultured Granulosicoccaceae bacterium | reverse complement strand
TCACACAGACCCGGTAACTATTTCCAGCAGGGGGAATAATGGACATTCTGAATATTGCAAAAACAACAGCCCTGGTTCTGGCTGTGACACAGTTCGCGGCTTGCTCGAGCGGACCACCGCCAAAGCAAGAACTGTCGCTAACACAGGCTTCTATCCGAAGTGCAGAAGCAGCTGACGCAAGCACCCACGCACCGAAAGCACTGCGCACCGCGCAGCAAAAGGTTGAAGAAGCAGAAGCACTGATGGCCAAAAAGAAGCACGACAAGGCCAAGCGACTGCTCACTCAGGCCATGGCAGATGCTGAGCTGGCAGAGGCCACAGCCGAGGCTGAAAAATCCCGTGTAGCTTACGAAGAGCTGCAGCAAAGCATCGATCTCATGAAAGAGGAAATCGCACGCGTTCAGGACTAGCCCTGACAGGCTTTCTCTTGCAGAAGTCCCGCGCTTCCTCTTATCCATGGAGACATACAACATGACTAAAAATACAAAAATCGCACTGGCTGTTGCAGCAGGTCTGTCTATCGCTGTGACCACCGGCTGCGCCAGCAAGCAGCCTAACGAGGCCCTTGATTCCGCTCGTGCAACCTACGATCGCGTCAGCAACAATACCCTGCAGGGTGAATACTCGACCGAAGATCTGAACGTTGCCAAAACCAAAATGGATTCGGCCAACCGCGCCTTTAAAACCAAAAAGGACGCAGGTGAAGTATCGCATCGTGCTTATATTGCAGAGCAGTACGCACTTATTGCAGAGCAGCGTTCAGAGCTGTTGCGCTACCAGGCCAAAATCGAAAACGGCAACATGGAGCGCACGCGCATCCAGGTCGACCTGCGTGCAACTGAAGCTCGCACCCTGCAGGCCGAGGCAGAAAATCTGCAACAGCAGGTTTCTGAACGCGAAGCTGAGCTGGCCCGCCAGCTTAAGGAAATCGAAGAGCTCAAGGCCCTGCAGGCGACGAACACCGACCGCGGTATGGTACTGACGCTGGGTGACGTACTGTTCGACACCGGTGAATCCACGCTGAAAGCCAGCGCCCGCTTTAACATAGAGCGTGTCGCTTCGTTCCTGAAGAAGTACCCTGATCGCAAGCTGACTATTGAAGGCCACACCGACAACGTTGGTGAAGCAGACTATAACTACAACCTGTCGGTCGAGCGCGCTTTCTCGGTTCGCTCTGCGCTGATGGCACAGGGTATTGATGTGTCTCGCATTCAGGCCAAAGGCTTTGGCGAGGACATGCCGGTAGCAAGCAACGACAGCGCAACGGGACGCCAGCAAAACCGACGCGTCGATCTGATCTTTGATCAGCCTGAAAGCAATTTCTCTGAAACTGTTATCAGCGAAATCGACGAGTAAGCGCAACACCGTATACAGGCGGGCACTGCAGCCCGCCTGTTCGCGGATGTAAATATTTGATTGCCGCGAGAATGTCGAAACATTCAGAAGCAACACAATCACACACCACTTTGTTATGCTGCGCCGGTTACCCCCGGCACATATTCGCGCCGGGCACCTCCACAACCGGTGAGTACTCTGGTGTCGACAATAGCCATTAGCCCGCACGCATTGCCGGGCCACCACTTTCAATTTAAACAGACCAACACCGCAGGCGCGCTGTGAGCCAGCTGAGCAACTACTTTTACGGTCGCATGGTTGGCAGTGTTATACCGGTCAGTTGGGTGGCGCCAAAACCGTTGCGTGCCGATGAGTTATCCATTGCCGATGGCAGACTGACCTTCGAAATAGTCAGCCACTGCTGGCAGTATTCACATATGCTGATCTACCAGCTGAGCTCACTGTATAACCATCCGCCGCAGTCAATGGATGTTACCTATACGCTGTTCTACTGTGCCGAAGATACAGGCACCGCAGCACTGGTAAGACACTTCGATCAAATTGACATTCCCAATGTCGGCTGGAACTGGCAGCCGCTTGCCAAAGAACAGCTTTTCAGGCGCGCTATCGGGCGCAACCTTGCAGCCTCATCAACCACAGCCAACTGGGTATGGTTTAGTGACTGCGACACGATCTTCCACGAGCACTGTCTGGAAACTGTGGCAACCGCACTGCAGCAGATGCAGGAACCACTGGTTTTTCCGTGCAGAGAACGCATCACCATGATGCTGCCCCTGTCTGACGATCTGTTCAGTCGGGATAACACCCAAATTGAACCGCTCGACATCGATACCGAAATGTTCGAGCACAATGACATAACCAAAGCCAAAGGCGCGTTTCAAATCGTGCACGGCGATGTCTGTCGCCAACTGGGCTATTGCCGAACGATCAAGCGCTTTCAAACACCCACCGAGCGCTGGCGTAAAACCTTTGAAGACACCGTGTTTCGCAAACTGATTGGCTCACAGGGCAAACCGATTGACGTCGAGGGGTTGTATCGCATCCGTCATATCGACAAGGGCCGCTACGCGGAAAACTCGTCATTGACGACGGTACGACAGCAAATCCGCAAGACGGTTGACTGACGATGGCCGTGGCCGAGTTACACGAAGCCGGCAAGCACTATCTATTTAATACCGATTGCGTCGACCCTGACACAACGCTGTTTGAACAACCACCATCAAACACCGTAACCGATCAGCAGGGTCGCGGCACAGTCTATTTCAAAACGATAAATAGTCGCGGACAACCACTGAGCATTGTCATTAAGCACTACCAGCGTGGCGGCCTGGTGCGATATTTCAATCGACAACTGTACCTGCACCGACACCACCAACACACACGCGTGTGGCGAGAGTTCCGACTGCTGTTAGCCTTGAAAGAACTCGGCCTGCCAGTGCCACTACCGTTAGCAGGGCTCGCGCAGATGAAGTTTCCGGGTTGTTATACGTCGGCTATCATCACGCAGGAAATCAAACACTCAGCAACACTTGCAGAACACCTGCAACGACCACAGCGGCTATCAACAGCCAATACGGTGGCAGATACGCTGTGGCACAAAATCGGCACTGTTCTAAAACGCTTTCATAACGCCAGTGTGTATCACGCAGACCTCAATGCCAGCAATATACTGGTCACAGACGACGATGATATTTACCTCATTGACTTTGATAAAGGGGCGATAAAAAGCACACCATCATCGACACCTCCCACCGATTGGCGAGCTGATAATCTGCAGCGACTGCAACGATCACTGCTGAAGTTTCGCAACAACAACGATCAGTTTAACTACGCCGAGGCAAACTGGCGCACCCTCGTGCAGGGATATAATTCCGAAACTATAGCGCGCACCGGCAACTAGCCTGCCTTTCGGCACGCGTGTCACTAAATTCGGTGGTAGCTGATCCCTAATTGGTGAACTCTAATGCTGAGTAAGTCACACAAAAACACCTGTATTTGCGACAACCCAAAGCGACATGTTCGTGCATCGGGGATGTCCTCCCACCTGGAGCTGTGCGTGTGATTTAAACTTGTGCATATAATTCAAGATCACACACCTAAACCAACTTCGCCGGTAGGAGCTGAACCCCGATCGGCAAACTCCAATACTTAGCACGTCACACAAAGCTGCCTGTTATTGCGACAACCCAAGGCGACGTGTTCGTGCATCGGGGATGTCCTCCCACCTGGAGCTGTGCGTGTGATTTAAGCACGTTCAAGTAATTCAAAATACACACCTGACCCAACTTCGCCGGTGGGAGATGATCCCCGATCGGCGAACTCCTATACTTAGCACGTCACACAAAGCTGCCTGTTATTGCGACAACCCAAAGCGACATGTTCGTTCATCGGAGATGTCCTCCCACCTGGAGCTGTGCATGTGATTTAAGCATGTGCGTGTAATTCAAAATACACACCTGACCCAACTTCGCCGGTGGGAGATGATCCCCGATC
>CAYMFQ010000396.1:0-3853 GCA_964389335.1 uncultured Granulosicoccaceae bacterium | reverse complement strand
ACGATGCTTTGCTGTGGGGTGATTGGAGGGACGCGAACCGCGTCGTTTTGCTCGATCACTAACGCAATACTGTATCCTGGATAACACCCGGGCTAACTATTCGCTGTTGCAGCGTGAGTGGCATAGTAGAACGCATCGAAGTTACGCAAGTCAGGGGCGGCTGGCAGGTCATCCAGCTTTGTGTTGACAATGAACGGCACCACCTGTTCGGTTAAACCGCCGTGCGAACGCAGTGGCTCGTTGAGTCCTGAAAGATCGTGACGTGACTCGGATGTGCCGATGGTTTTGCGTTCGCTTGAAACCAGTACGATATCACCCAGTCTGTCGGCAGGTAGTTCAAAGCGGCTGGCGGCATCCTTTTTGGAGATAACCACGTCCAGTCCTTCGATACCTGAAAGCTTGCTAATGGCGTCGTTCACGTCTGCGTTTGCCGGCAGGTAGGCTGTGGCAAATGAACCGAGTGCGCCATGGTGCACAACATAGGGATCGGTGATTGGCAGTATGACGCGGGATTCTCCGGCACCGTACCACTCATCGAGTACATCCTGCAGGTATACGACATCGGGTGAGCCATCACTCAGATGTTTCGCTTTCATACCATGGTCTGCGGTAATTACAATTGATGCACCGGCCGCGTCGAGTTCGCCCAGGTATTTGTCAAACACTTCGTAAAAGGAAATGGCCTCGGCATCCGGTGGTGCGTACTTGTGTTGTATGTAATCGGTTGTGGTCAGGTACATGACATCGGGTTTGAATTCGTGCAGTAGCTTGACGCCTGCTTCAAATACAAATTCAGAGAGTTCGGCTGAGTATACCTCCGGCACCTCTCTGCCAAGCCATGCGGAGGCGTTGTCGATACCGTTTTCAGCCAGTGTTGTGTCGGCCGAGCGCTCTGATGAAAAGCAGATGGCTTTGTTGTCGGCCATGTCGAGCTTGTGCCCGAGCAGTGCGCGTAGTTTATCTTTGGCAGTAACAATAGCGATGCGCGCACCGGCATCCTGAAACGCCTTGAAGACGGTTGGCGCACGCAGAAAGCGCGGGTCGTTCATCATGACTTCGGCATCGTTTTCCGGCTCGTACAGATAGTTGCCGCAAATGCCGTGAACCGCCGGTGGTCGACCGGTGGCGATCGACATGTTGTTCGGGTTAGTGAAACTTGGAATAACACTGTGCGCCAGCGCGTCCGCACCGCTTTTTCGGATGCGATCAAGCACGGGTGTTTTGCCGGCCTTTGATGCCTCGTCCAGATAGGCGGGCTCGCAGCCATCGAGGCAGATAACGATAGCCGGTCGAGCCGGCATGGCATAGGTACGATCGTTAACGGTAACAGTCATCTGGATTCACACCCCTGATAGGTAGTTGGCACTGGACTGATGGTACCTGTGCATCTCATCGGTTGCCAGTAACTTGAGACCTTGTGCGTGGTGACGGCAGCCGCCCGAAATCGATCGAAGCAGATTGCCTTATTCTGTGACTAGTTATTACATCAACCTGACCGATAGTCTGAAACTATTTACCCCGGCCGGCGATTAAGTATTCGTTCGCGCCACGCAATGTAAAGGCCGGCGGCAATAATCAGCGTTGCGCCTACCCAGGTCCAGTAATCCGGTAAGCTTGCAAATATCAGGTAACCGGCAATTGTCGCACCCAGTAACTCTGTGTATTGAAAAGGTGCCACTACTGAAGCCGGTGCGAACTGCACTGCCTTGATCACCAGAAATTGCGACAGTGCTCCAATCGCGCCGAGTGCGATAAACAAAAACAGGTGCCAGAGCGAATGGGGCCACTGGAAAACACTCCATACTGCAATGCTGGTGACGACGGTCGCAATTAGCGCGGTGTAGGCAATCATGGTTTCCGGTGGGTCCACACCCGCCAGTTTTCGATTCAGAATCTGGTATAGCGCAAAGGTAATCGCCGAGCCCAGTACCAGCATATTGCCAATGTTTTCCAGCGACGGGTCAGGGCGGACGATAATCAGTGCCCCGCACAGACCCACCGCAATTGCCTGCCAGCGATGCCAGCCCACTTTTTCACCGAGCAACGGAACCGCCAGCGCGGTAATCAGGATGGGGCCGGTCAGCATAATTGCCGACGCCGTGGCAAGGGTTACCAGCGGCAGCGAAGAAATAAAACAGGCGTTAGATACGAACATCAGCAGTGAGCGCCCAAACTCACCGCGGTAGTTGCGACTCTTAAATATCCGTGGTCCAAAGCGTGGCCAGAACACAATCACAACACACAACAGGTGCCCGCTAAATCTCGCCCACACAACTTGCAGGATGTGGTACTCCAGTGCCATCGTTTTGGCAATGGCATTCATTATCGGAATTGATATGACCATTGCCAGGCACATGTACAAAATGCCGCGCGTGGTGCCTGATGGACTAAACGTTGAGATGTCGTTACCTGATAGGCGGGTTAGTGGAGGGCGGGGGACAGAGAATGATACAGGCCGCAAGCTTAGCACCAAATACTATTTTGACCAGACTGTGACGGGGCTGGATGCATTTAGCCTGGCTCGCCTTGAGTTCTGGCTTCGAAAATGACAGTCAATTACCATGGAACTTAAATATTCCCAGAAACCCCACATATGTATATATGGTTACTAAGATTGACAGATCTTGACCGCTAAGTCTCAGCGTATGGCTGATGTGCATCAGGCGTGTGATCGTCGAGCTTCGCTGTGGAAGAATCGCGATTTCGTGATGCTGTGGCTTATCGGTCTGGTGACATTTTTATTGCGCTGGCTGGAAATTCTGGTCTATGGCGTTTATGCATACAGCGAAACCGGTTCTGCTTTAGTCGTTGCCATGCTCACCATGCTGCGTGTTTTGCCGCTCGGCTTGTTCGGTGCGGTTTTTGGTGTTATCGCAGAACGCATTGTGCGTCGGCATGCTTTGCGGTTGAGTGTTGCAGGTCTGCTCTTTAGCGCCATTGTCTTGTGTTTAATCAGTATTGGCGGTTTCCTTGAAGTATGGCATTTAGCGGCTGCCAGTTTTATCAATGGCGTGGCCTGGGCTGCCGACAATTCGGTGCGTCGAGCGATGATGGGCGATGTAGTCGGAGCGGCAAGGATGGACAGTGCCATGTCTCTGGAGGTCGGCACCAGCAATGCCACACGTCTAGCCGGTCCCTCGATTGGTGGTCTGTTACTTACCTATACTGGTATTCAGGGTATATTTTTTCTCGCGTTAGTTGCGTATGCAATCGGCTTATGGGCGGCCATGCAGGTGCGGGCCCGCAACAAGCCCGCGACGGGAGAGCGCTTACCGTTGGTCGCTGGTCTTGTTGGTGCCTGGACAGTGCTGCGAGTCGATGCACGCTTTACCGGGTTACTTTGGCTGACCGTGCTTTTCAATTTGTTCGCCTGGCCTGTTTTAAGTTTGATACCGGTTATTGCTCACGATCGTCTGGGTTTATCCGCGGACGGAATTGGATACCTTGCCAGCATGGATGGACTGGGCGCACTGCTTTTTGCGTTTGTGCTGTTGCGGATTTCCCGCCCTGAGCGACAGGGCAAGATCTATGTTGCAGGCGTTCTGGCTTTTCTACTTATGTTGCCGGTATTTGCATTGGCAACCCACGTATGGGTCGCGGCACTGGCATTGTTACTGGTGGGTTGCGGGCAGGCTGGATTTGCGGTTATGCAGGCGACGATAACCTATGCGGTGGCACCGGTGGATCGCCGCAGTCAGGCCATGGGTATCATGACCATGTGCATTGGTGTTGGACCATTGGGCTTTGTATTTGTCGGTTTGTTAGCTGAAACTGTGGGCGCTACTGCTACAGCGCTGATTTGCAGCGGTACCGGTGTATTGGCCGTAGTTTTTAGCTGGCGCTGGTGGAGTGC
>CAYMFQ010000395.1:0-3867 GCA_964389335.1 uncultured Granulosicoccaceae bacterium | reverse complement strand
CTAATTAATGCAACGGGTGCGTTTGAGTATCTGCCGGCGTTTGAAGGTCGCGAACTGATCGATACGCACAACAATCATATAGTCACTGCATGGGCGGTCTTAAATAACACCGTGCAGCCCGGCTCCCGCGTTGTTATTGCAGACTGGCGTGCTGACTGGACAGGCGTTGGGCTGGCAGAAAAACTGGCATGTAACGGCTGTGAGGTAACGCTTTGTACCAATGCGGCACTGGTCGGTGAAACCCTGCAGCTGTATACCCGCAATCATTACGTTGGCCGATTGCATAAGCTGGGCGTGAATGTGCAAACCCATGCTCGCTTCTACGGCGCCGACGAGAATACCGTCTGGTTTCAGGACACGTTAACTCAGGCCCCCATCGTGTTTGAAGCGGTGGACACACTGGTACTGTCGCTTGGACATCTGCCGAACGGCGTGCTGGAAACGCAGATTGATCGGACCGGTATCGAGTACTATGCCATTGGTGATTGTGAAAGCCCGCGCACTGCGGAAGAAGCCGTGTACGAAGGGTTATTAACGGGAATAAAGATATAATGACGAACAACCAGACATCTGTCTCAACCGGCACCGTAACCGGCGGTCGTGCGGTATACAACGTACTAAAAGCCAATGGCATCCGCACGGTGTTTGGATTGCTCGGTGGTTCCATGCTTGAGCTGTACGATGCCATGTATGAAGACGGCGATATCACCTATGTCGGGGCCAGAGACGAAAGAGCAGCCGGCCACATGGCAGATGCCTATGCACGTATTAACGGGGGCCCCGGTGTGGTGCTCGGTGCGCAGGCTGGCCCCGGTGTGGTTAACCTGATTACGGCTGTTACCGAAGCGCATCTTGCTTATTCGCCACTGGTGGTGATAGCTGGTGCTATCAGCCGACCAGACCTTGGTAAAGACACATTTCAGGAAGTTGATCAGGTCGCACTGTTTCAGCCGGTATCAAAGCGTTCACTACTGGTTACCGATGCCGCGCGCCTGCCGGCCATGCTTGAAGATGCCATTCGCCTGTCTATGAGTGGCAGACGCGGTCCGGTCGTGTTACATGTACCCAGAGATTTAATGGCTGCTGAAATAGCGCCACCGGCAGCACAGCCGCTTATCCATGCACAGGCAGGTCCGCCGGACTCTGCCTCAGTATCCGCCATGCTTGAAATGGTCGCCGGTGCAGAGCGCCCGGTGATTATTGCCGGTGGTGGTTTTAAGTGGAGCGATGGCGCTGACAGCCTGCGACGACTGGCCGAAGCGATGCAGATTCCCGTCGTTGCCTCGACCGGCCACGCTGATGTTATGCCGTTCGGTCATCCGCTGTTTGCCGGTCAGGGCGGGCCCAGAGGCAACACCGTTGCGAGCGGGCTGACCAGACGTGCCGACTGTTTGCTGGTGCTGGGTGCACGGCTGGCGTTTAACTCAACATTTCACAGCCACGAGTATATCTCGGCCGATGCCGCGATAGCCCAGGTGGATGTGGAAGGCAGTGCAATTGGTCGCTACTTTCCTGTGCAGGTCGGTTGTGTGGCTGATGCGAAAGCTACCGCTGATGCGTTGACCGATGCCCTCGACAAAAAGCCCCTGAACACTGATGCGTGGCGGCAATGGCGCGACACTTTTGTCGCAGATATGAACACGCTGCGCGATGAACGCCAAACTGAGGCCACACAATCTGGTACGCCAATGCATCCGCGTCGCGCGCTGGGTGAGATTCGCACAGCGTTACCAGAAGACGCCGTGGTTACCCTGGACACTGGCAACGCCTGCCTACAGGCCGCCGACCGACTGGCTCACTATCAATGTCCGGGGCTGGTGACGCCGCTTGATTTCGGGCTGGTCGGGTTTGGCTTTGCTGCCGCATTGGGTGTGAAAGCGGCGCTGCCCGACAGGCCGGTATTCTCTATCATGGGTGATGGCGGGTTTGGCTTTACCGTGTCTGAATTGACTTCGGCAGTGCGGCATCAGCTCAATGTGATTGCCATCGTGCTCGACAATGGTGCCTGGGGCGCTGAGAAAGCCTATCAGCAGGAGTTTTTCGATGGTCGATTGCTCGGCGCTGAAATCGACAGTCCGCGCTACGACAAGGTCGCCGAGCTCTGTGGCGCCAAAGGTTGTTATGTGGATCAGCCCGGGCAACTGCAGGATGCGATCACAGACGCGCTGGGCCGCGACAGTACCACGGTTATTCACGTAAAAATTGATCCTGACTCACTGTCCACGCTGCGCAAGGACTTGTTCAAACAAAAGTAAACGGAATTTGCCGATTACAGAACCATTCGCAAGATCGATCGACTAAGTAGAGACCGCCATGCTTACGGTCAGCTCGGGTTAATCCGAGCGGCGCGAGCATGGGTATAAATTGCCTCTAACCGTTCGATACTTCGCCCCTATGGCTGACCGTTCTCCAGCACCCAATCACACTCAATCCGCACCTCGACATCGCAGAAAACTGCTGGCACTGATACTGGTGTTGTTTATCCTGCCAACCGGTTGCAGTCTGACCAGTCACTTAATCAACAATCAGTCGACACCTTGGTGGGAACTGCGTCGCGACAGCAGTGGCCAGGCGCCGGATCCGGCGGAGCATAGCGAGGCGATCATTCAGGTCTACGCGGCGCGTGCAGCGCGCTGGCGCGGAGCGTTCGGTGTGCACTCATGGATTGCGGTTAAACCATCCAACGCCAGTCGCTACACCCGTATTGAAGTATTCGGGTTTAACTTGCGATGGAACGGTTCTACCGTCAGTTTCAATCATCGTTCACCGGACAGTTACTGGTTTGGCAGTAAGCCATGGTTGCTGCGTGAGGTGCGTGGTGGTGCACAGGTTGACGATATGATTAAGCGTCTGTTCGCGGCCGCCGAGCAATACCCTTATAACGAACAGTATCGACTGTGGCCGGGACCTAACAGCAATACCTTTATTGCATGGCTTGGTCGTCAGTTACCAGAGTTGCAACTTGAATTACCGGCAACCGCGATAGGCAAAGACTACCTGCCAGGTGGTGCGATAGTCGCCGGCACACCGAGCCATCAGGGTGTACAGTTTTCGCTGGCTGGATTGTTCGGATTGCTGGTCGGAATTGAAGAAGGTGTTGAAGTAAATCTGCTCGGCTTAAGCGCTGGTGTTGACTTGTATCCACCGGCGATAAAACTGCCCGGAGTTGGCCGAGTAGGGTTCGCTGATTTTAAGTCGTCTGAGTTTCGCTAGCAATTGTTAGCTGTATCATGTTTTAAGCGCTCGTTTCACTTCTATGTCACCCAATCGGGGGATATCTACGCCAGAGTTGAACGTTAGCATCGGTTTGGGCAGTTGGGCCCGATTCGTTGCTTTCGGTCTCTGGCAGTGCAAAGTGTTATTAAATGCAACTACCTAAACTGTAGTTGCTATGGCTGTTTGTGGTGCTGGTCTTTAGTAGCGGGTCAAAGGAAATTCACTCAAGATTGGAGGGAGCTGCAAGCCGGTTCTCCGGTCAGGCAGCGCGACACTTTAATGATACTTGACCTATATTTGCGCAATGATCTGCGCTTCAGACTCCGCACTGCAGTGGGTGCGGTTGGATTACTTGCAATACTGGCCGGATGTTCATCGGGAGATAACAACACCACACCGGCAATTACCTAAGACGACAGTGTTATCGTTGACGATGACGCTTCTGACATGGACGATTCACCGGAAATATCCGTCGTTGATGATGACACTGTTAATAACGATGGTGATACCAATACAGACGACAGCGATACAGCGGATGTCAGCAACAATGGAAGCGCTACTGACGATGCCGTTAATGACACTACAGATAATGGTAGTGCCGAAGACGCAGCGCAGGACACCACAAACGATGCAGTAACGGAAGACACAGCA
>CAYMFQ010000394.1:0-3889 GCA_964389335.1 uncultured Granulosicoccaceae bacterium | reverse complement strand
GTGTCACCCTCGGCTACAGCGTCTCCGACACTGACGAGTATTTCAACAACCGGCACGTCGGTGAAGTCGCCGATGTCCGGGACCAGTATTTCCTGGACAGTGCTCATAGGTAGGCCCCCGAGCGTGTGTCAGCGATAACCGCGTTGTTCACGCCGGACACCGGTACCGGCAAATATTGGTTTGATCGCTTCGGCATTATCGATTCCATGGTGCCACTGCATCCGCATCAATACCAAGATCGTTTACCGCCTTTGTTAGCAGGTTGTGTGGCAACTGTCCCTGCCTGACCAGAGCCTCGATTGCTGCCAGTGCAATGTGCTGTCGATCCACTTCAAAAAAGCGCCGCAGAGCCTGCCTGTTAGCAGAGCGGCCGAAGCCATCGGTGCCGAGAATGGTGAGCCTGGCTTCAATAAACGGTGCAATCTGCTGCGGCAGTGCCCGCACATAGTCGGTCGCAACAATCACAGGTGCAGTCCCTGCCAGGAGAGTTTCAACATGGCTTTCGACCGGTGATTCTGCTGCCTGCAGTCGATTGGTTCTCTCCACGGTTACCGCGTCGCGGGCCAGTTCAGTAAAGCTGGTAACGCTGTAGATATCACTGCCAATACCAAAGCTGTTCTGCAATAACTCGGCAGCGGCAAGTACTTCGTTCAGAATTGTGCCGGCACCCAGCAGTCTGACACGTGCGTCGCTTTCCGTACCCTTGCGCGACAGCTGATACATACCTTTGATGATGTCTTCGTCTATATTGTTAGGGAGTGATGGCTGTGCGTAGTTTTCATTCATCACGGTCAGATAGAAAAACTCATCGCGCTGTTCAGTCATCATGCGCTGCATGCCATAGTCCATAATGACTGCCAACTCATAGGCGTAGCATGGGTCGTAGGCTCGGCAGTTGGGTACCGCACTGGCCAGCAGATGACTTGACCCGTCCTGATGTTGTAGTCCTTCACCGGACAGTGTTGTTCGTCCTGCGGTAGCGCCCAGTAAAAAGCCGCGTGCACGCTGATCGGCTGCGGCCCAGATCTGATCCCCTACGCGCTGAAAGCCAAAGATCGAATAGTAAATATAGATGGGCAGCACTTCGGTGTTGTGAATGGAGTAGGCGGTGGCGGCCGAGGTCCAGGTACTGATAGCGCAGGCTTCGGTAATTCCTTCCTCCATCAACTGGCCGTCTTTGGTTTCTTTGTAGTAAAGCATGGAGCTCGCATCTTCCGGTTCATACAGCTGACCTTCCGGTGCGTAGATGCCAACCTGTCGAAACAGGTTATCCATGCCAAACGTGCGTGCCTCATCAGCGACAATGGGGACCAGCCGCGAGCCAAAGGCTTTGTCTCTTAACAGGCCGCTCAGCATGCGCACGGCCGCCATGGTGGTCGACATTTCTTTGCCATCTGCCTGTAGCGCGAAACCAGCGTAGTCTGCCAATGCGGGTCGGGCAGGGGCGCTGGCGGTTGCCTGCGGATAACGCTTTGGCAGCGGGCCGCCGAGTTGCGCGCGCTGCGCTTTCAGGTAGTTGATTTCAGGGCTGTTGTCAGAGGGCTTATAAAACTCCAGGTTTTCAACCTGGCTGTCGGTAAGTGGTAAATCAAAACGATCACGAAATTCCAGCAGTGCGGTCACATCGAGTTTCTTGGCCTGATGTGCCGTCATGCGGCTTTCACCGGCACCGCCCATACCAAAGCCCTTTTTGGTTTTGGTTAAAATTACAGTGGGCTGGCCTTTGTGTGCCTTGGCAGCGGCGAAGGCGGCATATAGTTTTTTTACATCGTGCCCACCGCGTCTGAGCGTATGAATTTCCTCGTCAGACATGTGTTGCACAAGCGCCGCTGTTTCAGGGTCTGCATCAAAAAATTTTGCACGGTTGTAGTCGCCGTCTTTAGAGCCCAGGTTCTGGTACTGACCATCAACCGTTTCTGCAAAGCGTCGCAGCAGCACATTGTTTTTATCGCGTGCAAAGAGCGCATCCCACTCAGACCCCCACAGCACCTTGATAACATTCCAGCCGGCGCCGACAAACAGTGCTTCCAGTTCCTGAATGATTTGACCATTGCCGCGCACCGGACCGTCCAGGCGCTGCAGGTTGCAGTTAACGATAAACGTCAGGTTGTCGAGCTTTTCACGTGCGGCAAGCGTCAGACCACCAACCGATTCCGGTTCATCCATTTCACCGTCACCAAATACGCCCCATACATGGCGGTCTTTGGTGTCGGCCAGTTCGCGCGCGTGCAGGTAGCGCATAAAGCGCGCCTGAGTCACTGCTGACATTGGCCCAAGACCCATTGATCCGCTGGGTATTTGCCAGTAGTCGTTCATCAACCACGGGTGTGGATAGGAACTTAAGCCGTTGCCCGGAACCTCCTGTCGGTAGTTCGACAGGTCTGTTTCGGTCAGTCTGCCTTCCAGGTAGGAGCGTGCATAGATGCCGGGCGCGCAATGAGGCTGGTAGTAGACAATATCGCCGGTGAAGTGATCGGTTCTGGCGCGAAAGAAGTGGTTAAAGCCAACTTCGAATATTTCAGCGGCCGATGCATAGCTGGCAATGTGCCCACCGAGCTCGCCGTAGGCTTTGTTGGCCCGCATCACCATCGCCAGTGCGTTCCAGCGAATCAGATTATCAATGCGGCGCTCCAGCTCAATATCACCCGGGTAGGGCGGCTGGTCGCGCACCGGTATCGTGTTACGGTAGGCGGAGTACGGCAGCCCGTGGGTGGTAACGCCAAGGCGGCGCGCGCGGTCGAGCACCTGTGACAACACATAGTGGGCGCGCTTGGGGCCCTGTATTTCACTGAGCGCCTCAAGCGCCTCGACCCACTCGCCGGTTTCCTGCGGATCAGCGTCGATAGTATCGGTCTGTCGGGTTGCGGTAGCCATACCGTGTCTCCGGGGGTTCATTCTGCAGATGGTTCTATGCAGCGTTTATGCTAGCGCTGTCTGATGAGCAGTTTTCAGTAAAATCGATCGCTTTGGCGGTCTTTATTGGAGATATTCGCTAATAATTGGTAAGTTATTGGTGAATATGGCTAGTGGACTGTCGGGTATGCACTCTCTCGATCAGATTGACAAAAAGATTTTGGCTGAATTACAGCGCAACGCGCGTCTCTCGCACCAGGAGCTGAGCGAACGCGTCGGGCTCACGGCAACTCCCTGCGCGCGCCGTATACGCAATCTGGAAAAAGCCGGCATCATCAACGGCTACTCGGCCAATATTGATGAGGCAGGGGTGGGTTTTGCGTTTAGTGTGTTTGTTTCGGTACGCCTCGATCATCAGGTGGATGATCGCCTGCTCAATTTCGAACGCGAAATTGGACTGATGCCTGAAGTGGTTGATTGCTGGCTAATGACTGGCAATCGTGACTATCTGCTGCGCATCGCGGTTGCAGATCTGCACGAATTTGAGCAATTTTTAACCGGCAGCCTGACTAAGGTCGACGGTGTTGCATCGATAGAATCATCCATTCCCATTCGCCGGGTTAAGCAACAAATAGCAAGATTGTTTTAGGTGGGAATCGTGTGCTGTATCTGTTGCGAAAACCCAAAGTGACATGTTCGTTCATCGGGGATGTCCTCCCACCTGAGGCCGTGGATGTAATTGAAGTGTCTGCGCGCGATTTAAGTTCGTGCATCTAATTCGAGGTGATGCACGTAACCAAATTTCGCCGGTGGGAGTTGATCTCCGATCGGCGAACTCCAGTACTTAGCACGTCGCATATGCCGCGTATATTGCGACAGCCCAAAGCGACATGTTCGTTCATCGGGGATGTCCTCCCACCTGAGGCCTTGCATGTAATTGAAGTGTCTGCGCGCGATTTAAGTTTGTGCATCAAATACAAGGTAACCCACGTAGCCAAATTCAGCCGGTGGGAGTTGATCCCCGATCGGCGAACTC
>CAYMFQ010000393.1:0-3933 GCA_964389335.1 uncultured Granulosicoccaceae bacterium | reverse complement strand
GCAATTTCTTCAGAACAGACATTCCGAAGATACTTGAGCTACAAACCAAGCGTGAATATGAGGGCTGTGGGGAGTTTCCCTCGTTTATCGGCTATGAGTATGAACGGTATGCGCGGCAGCTTAGGGAAGTCCCCAGCGTTATCGGCATTAGTGTCTGGTGCCAAACCGGTGGTTGGTTACCGTTTAATCGGCTCTGTTTTCTGGATGCCGACTCGGTGTGGACTGAAATCAATACCGAGGTTACTGCGCATGTATTTGTGGGAAAAATGTCTGTTGAGCAAGCTGTCAGGAAACTCTCGATCAGTCGTAACGGCGCGATGGATCTGCTGGAACTGCTGCGTTTATCGGATGAGGTGATACGCGAATTGTATTATCACGAAGAGTTTGCCCGGCAAAAACTCTTTTTCAGAAGGGTGCGCATCCCTCCGTTAATCGGTGTGTATTGGAATACAATATTTATAAACCACTCGTTGAAGCGTGTGCTGCGTTACTTTGTTAAAGATACTGAGTCGTGTATTCGCACCGGTCATCAGGCATTGGAGAAAATTAAACGGATGGAAGTGCTTGCTAGTAAGCTTCAGCTACCGGCAGATGATATACGTTTTATGTATGACACTTTCTCTTTACTCTATCTGGCTCGAATATACTACTATCTGCCTTTCGATAGTGAGATAAAAGACCGATTGAAAGCGGCGAAAGATGAGTATAAGAGAAAGTACCCGCGTGGAGCGCGATATCGGTATTCGGTGCAACTGAATTTTACCCCGTTTCGTATAAAACGAACGTTTCTGAACTGGAGTCTCGCGTTGTTACTGCGTCGTCAGAGGGGGTATCGTTTAATTGATCAGGTCTTCACCATTCATCTACTGAGCTTTATCTATCGGCTGGTACGTAACAGGCGCGCCAAGTGGGTGCCCGAGTTTGCCCGTAAGAGTGCCATGGGTGTCGACACAGTGTTTAAGTGAATATCCTAATTTTGGCGTTGTGAAACCTGTCAAAGTCAGTCTGTAGTATCACGGAACGATACAGTATTTATGTTTCAGTATTATGAATTCCGGCGGTTCTTGTGTTGCGACAGTTCATACGTTGTATTGCTGCTGTGGCTTGATGTACCTTACCGATTTTCACATATCCTTCGATCGCAATAATCATGATAAAACTGGGTATTAATGGTTTCGGCCGTATAGGCAGGCTGGGGTTCCGAGCCGCTGTGGAGACTTCTGACATTACGGTCGTTGCCATTAACGATCCGGCGGGTGATGCTGAGGTGCTGGCTCACCTTGTCAATTTCGACAGTATCCAGGGGCGATGGCAACATCATGCTGATGTTGAGGGTGATCGACTGGTTTATGATCGGCATTCTGCGGTGTGTACGCGAAATGTTGGTATCGGCGATACGGACTGGAGCGACTGCGATGTCGTGATTGAGGCGTCTGGAAAGATGCGCAAGGGTGAGTTGCTGCGACAGTACCTGGAGCAGGATGTTAGCCGGGTGGTTGTAACCGCGCCGGTCAACGAATCTGACATTGTCAATATTGTGATGGGCGTAAACCAGCAACGTTTTGATCCGGCGTTACACAGAATCGTCACGGCTGCCTCCTGCACCACCAATTGCATTGCACCGGTGGTGAAAGTGGTGCACGAGGGTATTGGAATCGTGCACGGCTCTATAACCACCATTCATGACATCACCAATACACAATCGGTGCTCGATCAGCCGAGAGATGATTTGCGCCGAGCCAGATCGTGCGGTACTAACCTGATCCCGACTACCACCGGATCGGCAAAGGCAATTGCTCTGATATTTCCGGAGCTGGAAGGTCGGCTCAACGGACATGCGGTCAGAGTGCCTCTGGCCAATGCGTCACTGACCGACTGTGTGTTCGAGGTGAGCCGGGAGACTTCCGTTGAAGAAGTGAACGGGCTTCTGAAAGATGCAGCTGACGGTGAACTGCGTAATATTCTGGGTGTTGAGGATCGTCCGCTGGTATCGACAGATTACTGTGGTGACCCGAGGTCGTCTATCATTGATGCGCTGTCTACGATGGTAGTTAACGGGACGCACCTGAAGCTCTATGCGTGGTATGACAACGAGTGGGGCTACGCGAATCGTACGGTAGAACTTGCTCAGCTGGTAGGTTCGGCTGAAAGCTAAATCATACGGTATGTATGTCATCGATTCTATTATCTCGGGTACTGGGAAGTGACAACAGAAGCGCGAGAAGTGCGGTCAGAACTATCCAGGCATTCAGTCCGCCAGTATGCCGCTGTTACTGCCAGTTACTGGCTGTTCACCATCACCGATGGTGCACTGCGAATGCTGGTGGTTTTGCATTTCTACAACCTTGGCTATAACCCGCTGCAGATTGCGTTTTTGTTTTTGCTTTACGAAGCTTTCGGTATTGTGACCAGTTTGTTCGGTGGTTATATCGGCGCGAAATTTGGCCTTAACCGACTCATGAATGTTGGCATGGTGTTGCAGATTGCTGCGCTGGCAATGTTGATGGTGCCGGAATCCATGCTGATTGTTGTCTGGGTGATGGCGGCGCAGGCGCTGTCGGGTATAGCTAAAGACCTTAACAAGATGAGTGCGAAGAGTGCCGTCAAGTCGTTGTTGCCGGAGAACGAGGATTCCACATTATTTAAATGGGTGGCTGTGTTAACAGGCTCTAAGAATACGCTGAAAGGCGTGGGTTTTTTTGTTGGTGCGGTGCTGTTGTCGGCTGTTGGCTTCAGATACGCAGTGCTGACTCTTATCGCGCTGATCGTGGTTGCTTTAATTGTAAATTTTGTTTTTCTTGAATCAGGGCTCGGCAAATCAACTGCGAAGAACAAGTTCAGCCAGGTTTTCTCCCGCAGTTCGCCAGTCAATT
Source organism: uncultured Granulosicoccaceae bacterium (assembly GCA_964389335.1). Classification (GTDB taxonomy): domain Bacteria; phylum Pseudomonadota; class Gammaproteobacteria; order Granulosicoccales; family Granulosicoccaceae. The sequence goes on along the minus strand of CAYMFQ010000393.1, from coordinate 1,060 downwards.
GGCTGAGCGCCGCTCGCTTGTTTCTGTTCTCCTCAAGAGATGTGTGGTTTGTCGTTGGCTTACCGGTGTACTTCGCCTCGACCTTGCAATGGAGCCATTGGAAAACCGGTGCGTTTATGGCCACCTGGGTCATACTGTATGGTGGCGTTCAGGCGATTGCCCCTCATATCGTTGGTCGCGGCAATATCGAAAGGGTGGATGGACGGTCTACTACTTTTTGGGTGGCGGTATTGCTGGCGGTGACCATAGGCATCGCAATCGTACATGGTCTAGATTTACCAGCCCACCTGGGTCTGATCCCTGGTTTGTTTGTGTTTGGTGGGGTTTTCGCGATTAATTCGTCGCTGCACAGCTATCTGATTGTGCACTACGCTGATCGTGAATCCACATCGATAGACGTCGGTTTTTACTATATGGCAAATGCAGCGGGCCGATTATTCGGTACACTGCTGTCAGGGCTGCTAACGCTGCAGGCATCGCTTAGTGGTTGCTTGTTGGGTGCTTGTGTGTTGATTGCACTGTCGTTGATTTGTTCGTTGAAGTTGCCTCAGCGCTCATCAGCCATTCCGGCGCGGTCGTGATTGTTGACGTCTGAGTATTGCGGCAGTCAATGTCATCACGGGCATTGTCATCGGCCTGTAACATTCAGGCGGTAAGTTGGCGGCTCCGTAACAACATCGGCACTAAACAGCATGAACTTCCCAAAGCTAACTCTTAGCGCCAGTCTGGCAACCGGACTGGTACTACTGACAACTTCTGTCAATGCACAAAGCGCTCGCGATCAAATAAGCATCGTTGGTTCTTCAACGGTATACCCTTTTGCTACCGTCGTTGCTGAGCGATTTGGTCAGGTTACTAACTTCAAGACACCAAAGATTGAATCTACCGGCTCTGGTGGTGGTATGAAATTATTCTGTGCTGGTGTGGGTGTGGAGCATCCGGACATCACCAACGCTTCACGCAGAATGAAACAGAGCGAATTTGATACCTGCCAGGCGAATGGCGTAACTGACATTACTGAAGTACTGATTGGTTATGACGGTATTGCGATGGCTAACTC
>CAYMFQ010000392.1:0-3961 GCA_964389335.1 uncultured Granulosicoccaceae bacterium | reverse complement strand
TTTATCTTGATTAAAACGCCGGAGTTATACCTCAGGTATCTCGCTCGTGCTCACCACGCAGCTTGCTGTCGATTGCAAGATTGAAGAGTGCGAGATCTCTTGTTTTGTCAGCGAGCTGCAGGCGAACAGGGATTGCCCATATCTCTTTTAATTTGAGCGGCAGTTTCTGACCGACCAGTTTACCCTTGTTCCAGGGTGTTGCTTTCGAAGTAGAATTTTCCATGATGGACCCCTTTTTAGTGGAGCCCATCTTCCAGCTAACGTTGTGCCGGGCGGCAGTGCTGGTTTCGTGCCCTAAGGAGCCGGTCAGAAAAGTTTGCCGACGCTCAGCTCTCGAGTTCCGGATCCCAAAATTCTAGTGCACCATCCGGAAATTCAGAAAGCAGCTTGTCGAAACTTACTTCATCAACTTGTCGCCTCAGGGCTCGAGCTACATCTCGTATCGCCGTTTCCGTAGAGAAGTTGTGCTCTGTCCGTAAGTTACGCACTTCTTCGGTCATTGATTTTTTGTCCACAAAGGACTTCTGTTCTTCGCCTATATTCCAGTCGGTTACGAACAGGGCTCTCAAACATATTGGAAGTTCATTAGCAAATTCAATTGCCTGTCTAGTAGAGATTCTTCGGCGAAATACTTGGAGCACTCCTTGGGTCATCGTGTAAGTTACATGCGTACTCCACAGATCTGCATTGTCTCGAGCTTCTAAAAGATATTCATAAAATTTCGCTGACGCACGTTCAAATTCTGGAGGTACTGGCATTTTTGTTCTCTGTGCAGCTTAAGTCCTTAAGGATTCATGAATTCTCGTGAGATCAATCGTCAGCTTTCTGGCCGTTAAGCGACCGTTGGCAGAGCTCTTACCAAAATTTTTATGCAACAGCCGCATCTGGCGGGAGGGTGCCCAAGGTGGCATCTGGATTGTTAGTGACCACTACCATTTTCCTCGACTTCGGTTCATGATTGTATCAAGCCTAGTTTGCGCGCCTTTGAGGTTTAACAAATCCTTTGTTTCAATCATCTCGCATTCATCCGTAATCATCTCACTAATTAGTGCGGGGTAGCTGCGGCAATCTGCAGGTCGATTCATATAAATACTGCAGGCATATTTGGTTGGCGCTTGATGGGTTATTTGCGAAGTGATTTTAAGAAACGGGCATCGTTTCAGTCTCTTATTGGATTGTGGGTCGAACCATATCTGGTCGTTTCTAACGTATTTAAAAATCTCAGGATGAAATTGCTCCCACTGGTCAATTTCTTCCAGCGTTGTTGCTAAATCACCGCCTCCATACTTGATGCAGCATTTACCGCAATGATTACAGTCTTTCATAGATCGCTTGTAAGTTGTGGTTATTGGGGCGCCTGCAACCGGATTTTAAAACTATCGCCGATTTTCGTAAAGACAACGGTGACGGTATTAAGCAGGCGTGCCGTCAATTTGTGGAGATATGCGCCCAACTCGATTTATTCACCGAATCGATGGTAGCAATCGACGGAAGTAAGTTCAAAGCGGTCAATAGTAAAAAGAGAAACGATTCTCAAGGCAGCATGAAGCGCAGGATTGCAAAGGTAGAGAAACACATCTCCGAGTATTTGGAGATATTAGAGGCACGAGATAAAAACGAACCTACGGTAGATGAACGCAGCGTTGCGGAGTTGCAAGAGAAGTTAATCGCCCTGGAAACCCATCTTGAAGAGCTGAAAGAACGAGAAAAGGAAGTGAAGGCGCAGCCTGACAAACAAGTATCAGAAACCGATCCAGATTCGCGTTTAATGAAACAAAGTACGGTTGGATCGCTGGTTGGATATAACGTCCAAACAGCTGTAGATACAGTGCATAAGCTACTATGTCTCGACACCTATCTGTAGAGACTGCAAGTTAAAATTCCATTGCACGGTAGGTGTCAATAGACGAGTACGACGCTGGGAGCACGAAGATGTTTTGGATGACATAGAACAAAAATTAAATGCGATGCCGGAGGCAATCAAAGTACGCGCTCAGACTGTGGAACATCCGTTTGGTACGTTAAAATTCTGGATGGGAGCAAGGCACTTCCTGATGAAGCGACTGGAAAACGTTCGCACGGAAATGAGTTTGCATGTGCTGGCTTATAATTTAAAACGAATGATGAGTATATTTGGTGTGTCAAAGCTTATGGAGTTAATAAAGGAGTGGTCGGGTCGAACAATCTCCGTGTTCAATGCTGCTTCTGAGAGGCGATTGCAGCGATTTTCATTGAGAAGTCGTGAGATCTCGGATCTCAATTACCTCCTTCCAAAACAGCGAACAGTGGGTTATACGCTATCTTATTGATTTTTCGACCGATGCGATGCGGTGATTTCAGTTTTCACACGGCCTCGGCCGAACAGCGCCCGATGAGGCGTTTGTAGGAAATTTCCTACAAGAAGCCTCACGACAGGCAAAGGCGGACCCTTTGCGGCATTAGCTCAGCGTTAAGTATACGCGCCGGGCTCCGATAAGGTGGAATACAGCGTATTAGTTGCAGTTACCGAAATTCCCACAAGACCCACTAGCTTGATTTCTTGCCTGCCTTTTTTTCTCCGTTGTCGGTCTTTGTAGACTGTTCGGTGCCACCGCCAAATGTTCGCTGCCACGCTTCCATATTTTTAGTCATCATCTCCTGCATGTTGGACATTGGCGAGGATGACATCATGGCATTAAATTGTTTCTGCATGGCCGTGTTCTGGCGAACAAACGTGTCGATGCTTTGTTCCAGAAAGGATGACATCATCGATTGCATCGGATTGCCATAGAAGCGAATCAGTTGTGCCAGTGTGTGCTCGCTGAGCAGCGGTTCGCCGTTTTGTTCCTGATCGTTGATGATCTGCAACAGCAACTGGCGTGTGATGATCTTATCGTTGGTGTCGTCGACAATCTCGACGGTTACGCCAGATACGATCAGGTCTCTGATGTCAGCGAGGGTAACGTGTTTACTGTCGGTGGTGTCGTACAGCCTGCGATTCGCATATTTTCTGATCAGTCTTTTGCTTTGCACCTTGAAACCCGGATCTTGTAGCGGTCAACTGCCCAGCATTACAGATGTTGCCCGTTCGTGCAATAAAAACGCAATACTTACCTGCACGAAGGAGCGGTGCGGCACTACTGAGTTGCCGCAACAACCGCGGCATGGCACTACCGGGCTCTCAAGCTATGCCTTGAAAACTTGTGTTTGCGCGTCGGCACTCAAACTTTTGGTCAACTCAACGTATTCACTTGAGCGCTGCACCATTTTCTCACCGAAAGCGCGGCCACCCTCCATGCAGGCAGACATGATTTCCTGACCGGTTTTACTCTGATCTGTGGCTGTTTGTCCCAGCGAAACCATAAACTCGAGCCAGTCGCCCGCAACCTCGTGGTTTTTGCGAGCGATCTTTTCGGCAGCCGATAACGCAAGTGAATTCCACTTCATTACGGGCTCCAGTTGCTGCTTTTGCGCTTCGTGTAGTTTTTCGAAACTGAGGCTTTCATTGAACATTGTTAGTTTCCTTGGCGCGTAATGAATTATCAGAATTTACAACTATGATGCGACGCATACTAAACTGAATTTATGATGCAATGCAAGAGCTGTCTTGGCGAATGCATTTTTTTAAAAAAAGCAATAAATACAGAGAAATACTTAATTTTTGTTTGGTGATGCGGCTCTGACGGAGACTTGAGTATAATGCAATGCAATATAGCGAGATAGCGTGCCTGGCATGCAGCTCACTAATACTCAGGCTAATGGTTGCAAAAACTGCTGGCCGGGGCGCTAACTGGCGGCTCGGTCGAGCAAAGCTCTGTGTTACCCGCGACGGCGGTAGTTGCAATAGATGCTGTCGATAGCCTTCTGCCGGCGAACGCTGCAAAATGATGGCGGATGGTTCAGGGAAAATTCTACTAATGAGATTGCTAAAAGTCGCCACCACTCAGATGGCGTGCAGCTGGGATATCGACAGCAATATTAA
>CAYMFQ010000391.1:0-3962 GCA_964389335.1 uncultured Granulosicoccaceae bacterium | reverse complement strand
GCAACCGGATCAATAATTCGGCCGCCCCAGCCACTCTCGACAAAAAAACCCGATGGTGTGTGCGAGTAAAACGACGTCATATAATCATTGGTGTGTCGACCGAGTGTATAAGCAATCTTGTCTTCGTCCTGCTGTGCCAGATCATACCCCTGCCCAACGTCATCAAGGTTGTTGTACTCGACCATAAAGTGATGCAGACCGGTTGCACCACTGCCGATCATGGCAAAGCTGTGATGCCGGCCGTTGACGTGAAAAAAATACATCGGGTACGGTGTGAGTCCGTAGTCGCTGACGTTAAAACCAAGTGCATCGCGGTATAGCGGCAGTAGCGTTGCCACGTCGCGCACATTGAGCACCGCGTGTCCCATACCGTACGCCCCGGTAGTAAACCCGCTGATTGGGCGCCCCGGAACAAACGGATCATCGGTGCAATGCGGACGATAAACCAGTTCTACCTGATTGCCATCGGCATCGATAAAGTACACAAGGTTATCAACACCGCGCTGGTCACAAATTGAGCGGCTGCCCGCTGTTACCCGAATGCCCAGTGCCTCAACGCGCGCCGCCAAATAATCGAGATCAGCCGCATCGCTAACCTGCCAACCCATAAACGCGAGTGCATTACCGTCTTCCTGACAAACCATCAAACGCTGCACACGGTCGTCCATGCGGTACGCGGCAAACCCTCCCCCGCGATCTACCGATTGCATACCGAGTCTGTCCGTTGCAAACGACGCCCACGCCTTTGCATCGGCAGTGCGAACGCCGAGATAGGCTAGTGAAACGATTGCCATAATAGCTCACTCATTGCAGCACCATATAAGGAGGCGCAGACTGCCACCAGATCACAAACAGACTAACACCAATCCCGCAACACGAGATTGATAACGTTGATGCTGCCACCTCGGCAGATCAACTGCAACGGCCAGTGAGTGACACCGGTATGCGACGCTCGACAGTTGATCGGGTACAATCCAGTGACGTTTTGTAATACGCAACACACCCGGAATTTTCTATCCGCATGACCGAAACCTCCTCTCCGGAACCCGCAACGGCCCCTGTCGTGCGATGGGCCAGCCGCCTTGCTGCTCTGCCAGTCTGGCTCGCGTGCGTAACCCTGTTCGCGTTGATGGCGATGACCTTCACCGATGTCATCTTACGCTCCGCCTTCAACGCGCCCATCGAGGCCGCGACTGAGCTCACACGTCTGTTTATGGCGATCATCGTGTTTTCAGTGTTGCCGGTAATTTCTGCACAGGGCGGCCACATCGTTGTGGATCTGCTCGATTCGGTAATCGCTCACCCGCTATTGACCAGGCTGCGCGACAATATCATGCACATCATATGTGGCTGCCTGCTGATCCTGCCGGCCGAGCGGGTATCGGTACTGGCTGAACGCGCCCGTTCTTACGGTGACAGGACTGAATACCTGAATATCCCGCAGTTCTACATCGCCTGGTTTATAGCAGCGATGGCTTTTATCACCGCCGTGGTATTGATACTGCGGGGGCTTATCGGTCTGTTCGCACCAGCTCAATTGCAGGGCACGACTAACCCCACTGAGAACCAGACTGTGGAGCAGGCAAATGACTGAGGGGCTCATCGGTTTTGCCGTGGTGTTGCTGCTGGTCTTGCTGCGCATGCCAATCGCGTTCGCCATGGGACTGGTGGGCATGGTCGGTTATATGCTCGAAACCAGCTACCGCGGCGCGATCTCTATGGTGTCGCGGCTGATTATTGATGCCAGCCAGGACTACGGACTCAGCGTAGTGCCGTTGTTTATATTGATGGGTTTATTCGTCAACAAAGGCGGTATTAGCAAAGAGCTGTACCGCGTGTCGTTTGCGTTTCTTGGGCACTTTCGCGGCGGTCTCGCCATGGCTACCATTGTTGCCTGTGGTGGATTCGCCGCCATTTGCGGCTCGTCGCTGGCAACTGCCGCCACCATGTCCAAAGTCGCTATGCCGCAAATGCGCCGGTATGGCTACAGCGACAGTTTATCCACCGCCTCGATTGCCGCCGGTGGCACGCTGGGCATATTAATTCCACCGTCGGTAATTCTGGTGATTTACGGTCTGCTGACAGAAACGTCTATCGGCAAACTGTTCATCGCGGGCATTATTCCCGGCCTGCTCGGCATCCTGTTTTATCTCGCCGCGGTCAGGTTCACCGTTGCCCGCAATCCGAACGCCGGTCCCGCCGGTGACCGCACCTCCTGGCCCGATCGGCTCGTTGCACTTAGAGGCGTTTGGGCTGTGCTGCTGCTGTTTTTTCTGGTTATTGGCGGACTTTACGGCGCCCTGAACTTCTGGCCATTAAATCTAACCTTTTCTCCGACCGAAGCCGCAGGCATGGGCGCCGCCGGCGCATTCCTGATCGCGCTGTTCAGACGGGCATTGACGTTTCAATCAACCATAGCGGTGTTAAAAGAAACGGCCTTTACCACGGCGGCGCTATTTAGCGTCCTGATTGGGGCGTGGATATTCTCTAACTTTGTCAATATCGCCGGCCTGCCGGAAACACTGTTATCAGTAGTCACCAGCTATGACGTCGAGCCGTGGGTCATTATGCTGATGATTCTGCTGATTTACATCGCGCTCGGCTGCGTATTCGAAAGCCTGTCGATGCTGTTGTTGACAGTACCGATTTTTTTTCCACTGGTACGCGACCTCGGCTATGACCCGGTTTGGTTCGGCATTGTAGTCGTTGTAGTGACAGAAATAAGCCTCATAACCCCTCCGGTCGGGCTGAATGTATTCATTCTCAAAGGCGTTGTTGGCGACGTCAGTACCGGAACCATATTCCGCGGCGTCACGCCGTTTTGGGTGGCGGACATATTGCGGCTGAGTCTGCTGGTGCTGTTTCCGGCTATCGCGCTGTTTTTACCGGCAGCCATGCACTGATTCGTCTGAACTGACGCTACAGCACCCCAACTGCCCTGGCAGAAGCGAGCGGCGAGGCCACTTTGCAACTGCCCTGCTCCGATTCGCGTTGGTTATCCACCCTGGAGCAACCGTCTCACTTTCCCATCGGGCCTGTCGGCAAGCACTGTTTCGTAAATCAGTCAGCCACTTAGGATTCAGCATAAGCGACAGGTACGCGTCGTGGCGGGGAAATTGCACCCTCTGCGGGGCCGGAGGCGTGCGTGGATTGGTGCAGTTGCTATCAGACCTCGCTCGCAAAACCGATCTCGCAGTCTGCCCGGGCTTGTAGTATTGCCAAAACGCTCTATAATGCTGGAGTTTCACGCGATACGCAGAACTCGCTTTCTGCAACCGAACACGTCGGGACTGGAGCTGAAAAACGCCACGGGTCTGAAAACGCTACGGGTCTGAAAACACGGCAGAGTTTCTCCACAGTGAGGCAAGCCGCTGGCAACATCAGGAGGTTGCGCTTGAGCGCTTTCATACAGCTCAACACCTGGTACCTGCAAGATCTGGAAACGTAGAGATACAATTAATCAGACAGCAATCTGCAGCCGAGACGTCGTAGCCGGCACTACCATACCGGTATCAATCCAGACCGATAACTGAACGCAATACAAACCTCTAGAAGATTTATCCTAAAACTGTAACCGGCCTTGCCGGGTATGAAACCATCGAGATGACCACTTGAGTCGACAACTGAACCTGACCTGGCTTCCAGAGCGGAGTTTTAAGTCTGAGACCCGGAGTTCGTAACGCAGCTTCTATGGGTGCTTTAGACTTCGCTTTACATTTGGGTGCCCTGAAACGCCTGCCGTGCCCACGAGTCTAATTGCCGATCCAACTGGCCCCCGATGCAACACGAAAAGCAAAAAGCAAAACGCAAAACACCAATCATTACATTGCTATCTGTAGCTTAAGAATTACTAACAACCAGGAATGATTCTGCAACCCGACAGGAAGCAGACACTCGTCATTACACTTAAGAGAAAACTGTGTGAGTCAAACGAAAGAAGATATGCAACTTCAGGTCTGGAA
>CAYMFQ010000390.1:0-3973 GCA_964389335.1 uncultured Granulosicoccaceae bacterium | reverse complement strand
ATACAACAACGCCAAAGTGGCGGTTATACACCGTGTGCAGACTGCTGGGTCAGCGGTTCCGATCCGGCGTTTAGCGCAAAGCTGGGCGCACGGGGCTGGCTCGGCATGACGTGGCCAAAAGAGTATGGTGGCCAGGGCCGTTCCGCGCTGCACCGATTGGTTGTCACTGAAGAGTTACTGGCAGCCGCTGCACCGGTGGGGGCGCACTGGGTGGCTGACCGTCAAACCGGCGCACAGATACTGCGCTACGGCACAGAGCAGCAGAAACGCGAGATATTACCTGCGATGGCAGCGGGCACCAGCTTTGCAGCCATCGGTATGAGTGAACCACAGGCAGGCTCTGATCTTGCCGCAGTCATCACACGCGCAGAACAGGATTCGAATGGCGACTGGATAATGAACGGTCGCAAGATCTGGTCGACCGGCGCGCACATCTCTGACTACATGATTGTGCTCGCACGCACCTCGCCTGCCGAAGGCCGCAACCGTCAGGTGGGCTTGTCACAATTTCTGGTACCACTGAAAACGCCGGGTATTGAAGTCACCGGCATTCGCGATCTGACAGGCAGCGTGCACTTCAACGAGACGCTGTTTGATAACGTTCGACTTAGTGCAGACACTCTGCTTGGCACAGAGGGTAACGGCTGGGCTCAATGCATGGGTGAGTTGGCCACCGAGCGCTCGGGCCCTGAAAGGTTTTTAACAACGTTTGTAATTCTTGAACAAACACTGGCTCAGTTGCGTGACAAGCTAGACGAACAAGGACTGATAATCGCGGGGCGACTACTTGCGCACTTGACTTCCCTGCGGTGTATGTCGCGCGGCATTGCACGACTCATTCAAAACGGCGACAGCCCGGATACCGAAGCGGCTCTGGTTAAACAAATGGGCAACGCGCTTGAAAGGAACATTCTCGATGATATGCGTCGGTTACTGGCGACAGTACCTCAGCCACCAACTGAGTTGGCCACACTAATAACCGACGCAACGCTGCGGCTGCCCTCACACACTCTGCGCGGCGGCACCACGGAAATACTCCGTGGCATCATCGCCCGACAACTTGGCCTTCGCTAGTGACCACGGATACCCGATTGATTACATCAACACCTACATTGAACAACGCGCATGGATAAGGCGATAGAGGCAATTGCCACACGGCTGTTTAACGATCACAGCGACAGCCCCGCAACCACAACCGGCAAGCACTCAAAACTGTGGGCAGCGCTTGAGGAAAGCGAATTAACGCGCGCGTGGTTATCGATGCACGATGCCGGTCTGACGCTTACCGATGTCTTCGGGTTAATCAGGCTCAGCGGCACAACACTGTACGCGGTACCCTACGCAGACACATTATTTGCGAGCTACCTGCTCTCATCAGCCGAACTGGACACGCCGCGAGGTGCAATATCGGTAGCCCTGCCTGCCTCAGGTGATCACTCCGAATACCTGGAAGTGCCGTTCGGAACCACGGTTGACTATGTCGTCGTGGTTACTAACGAAGATACACTGGTGCTGGCGAACGCAGGCAAGCAAACACCCGTTGCCAACGTCGGCAGCGATCCTGTGGCTCTTGTCGCAACGAAGGATCTGGATGTTATACAAACCACACAGCTACCCGCCACGCTAAGCGGTGAACACCGTCGACGTGTCGGCGCACTGATTCGCACCACACAAATGTGCGGCGCTATGGATACCGTACTGGAACTGACACTTCAGCACACCAGCAACCGCGAGCAGTTTGGCCGTCCACTGACGAAGTTTCAGGCTGTGCAACATCTGCTCGCAGACATGGCTGGCGAGGCATCTGCCAGCTCGGCTATGGCTGACGCCGCCATTGCATCGTTCGCATACAACGGTACACCAGACCTCAGACAAACAGCCAGTGCCAAAGCACGTGCAGGTGAGGCCGCAGGTATCGTGGCAGCCAACGCACACCAGGCTCATGGCGCAATTGGGTACACCGCCGAATATGCACTGTCCACCTACACACGCAGACTTTGGCGCTGGCGTGAAGAGTATGGCGATGAAAACCAGTGGGCACTGGCTCTGGCAAAAGACTACCTGAGCCCGGACGCCGGCACACTCACTGAAGCATTTTTTGACGAGCACTAATACTTCCCGTTACCACCGGAGACATCATGACTGATAGCGTTGTTTACACCCAGACCGGACGCCTTGTTCACCTTCAGTTAAACAGGCCCGACACGCGCAATGCACTCAGTGCGGATGTAATAGAGGGGCTGGTGAGCGGACTCGACCGTGCGAATGATGACCCGGGAGTCAGTTGCGTTGTGATATCCGGCGCGGGTAAGGGCTTTTCCTCTGGCGGTAATCTTCAGGAAATTAAGGCAATGACCACAACCGACAATTTGTCGGAGCCTGAGCTTAAGGCCTGGTATACCGAAGGCATACAGCGCATTCCAATGGCGATGCAACGCGTTGACGTGGTAACCATAGCGGCAGTGCATGGCCACGCCATTGGTGCCGGCTGTGATCTGACAGCCATGTGTGATATGCGCATCGCTGCAGACAACGCCAGCTTCGCAGAGAGCTTTCTGCGAGTTGGCCTTATACCGGGTGATGGTGGCGCCTGGTTTTTACCCAGAGTAGTGGGCCTGGCACATGCAAAAGAAATGCTCTTCACCGGAAAAGCAGTAAAAGCAGAACAAGCCCTGCAATGGGGACTGGTCAGTGAAGTCGTCAGTGAAGCAGAGTTACTGCCCGCCGCTATGGCGGTGGCAGAATCTATCGCCGCACTTCCTCCGCAAGCCCTGCGCAAAGCCAAACAACTGATTCGCAAAAGCGAGACCATGCCGCTCGCAGAAAGCCTTGATATGGCCGCAACCATGCAGGCACAGTTGCAGCAACTCGACGATCATCGCGAAGCCGTGGATGCCATTCTTGAGAAACGAAAGCCTGTGTTTACCGGGAAATAGCTGGCGTAACGTGTAAGTTTGATAATCGATTGGGGTTACGATCGGTGCGGTTCGATGGCGCGAACCGCACCGCATCTATCCTTCATCCTGACACGGCTATTGATTGCCTGACAAAATCGGGCTGTAGTGCAGCGCAGGCATGGAAGCGAGCCACTGCCGCTCTCGCGACCTTGTTGAGCCTGACTTCACCATCGCGCGACAGGAACGGTTTTGCGTCACTACTGTCATCGGTCAGGTGTACTGGCTGTACGATAACCCAATCCATATTACTCTCGCGAACTGCCCGTTCCTGAAGTTCCGTATCAGCGATTTGCGGCTTTAGCAACAGTGCAAAAAACAGCCGATCAATTAGTCTCAACGAGTCGCGCGTGTCTCCGACTCCATAGGAACTCTGAACCACCAGCCGCTGTATGCCGTGCCGCTGCATCGCACGGATAACATTACGCGTGCCCTGTGATCTCACATTGTTAGCGGTTCCCTTGCTGCCACGAAAACGTACGCGCAGTGGATTTTCACTGATGCCAAGGGTCACCACCACTGCATCGTGATGCTGCACGATCCGATCGACATCGGCCGGGTTCATCACATCGCCATCAACCGGCGTCAAAAGCTCGGATGCCTCAAACTGAGTGCTGGCAGAGCGCGAAAATGCCGTCACCCGATGGCCCAGACTGGTAAAGTGTCGAACTGCTTCGCGGCCGCTGCCGCCAGTCGCGCCGACGACCAGAATATTACTCTTCGGATGCAGTGACTGTTGTGCTGTTGTGTTCATCGTGTTGTTATCTCCATGTTGGTTGTGCGGTTAAGCTTTGATCCGTTCGGACAACACATAAGTTAGCGGCGTTACCCTTATCGCTCCATTTTCGACACGCTCAAATTCATACGCATTCGTATAAACTGTTCGCTATGGATAATCTGGCAGGCATTCTCGACGGACCACGAGCGCGCGGCGCGTTTACTCTGCGTGCCGTGATGAGCGGTGACTGGTCACTGCAGATTGAGGCCGAGTCACCGCTGACGCTACTGGCAGGCATCGA
>CAYMFQ010000389.1:0-3974 GCA_964389335.1 uncultured Granulosicoccaceae bacterium | reverse complement strand
GGTGGGAGGACAACTCCGTTGCACGAACATGTCGCTTATGTGAACGGACCAGGTATAACCATCACGCCTCATCAACCAATGACCAGAACGCACTAACCAATGGATTACTCAAACTCCGCTTTAGTGTAAACAGACCAACGTTATATGGTTCAAGCGCAGGTTTTATATTCAACACACGAATGCGATCCGCCAGCGGACTATTATCGATAACGATTTGTGGCACGACACCGATCCCCAGCCCCAACCCCACCATACTGACAATCGCTTCGTTACCCGCAACCTGTGCATAGATACGCGGTGTTACCGATAGTTGCCGAAACCACTGATCGACACGTGTGCGACCAATGCCGCCTTCGGACAATATCATCGGCACCTGCCCCCACTGCTTTTTACTATTGCGTGTTGTTGCGGGAATCTCGAACTCACCGTTTTCTCTTGGAGCAATGAACAGTAACGGTGACGTGGTAATGCTCTTAAACTCAACACCTCGCGGCAAGCTGCCCGGTAATGCTGCAATCGCAACCTCCTCCTGTGCCGCCACAATGCGCCCGATAGCATGCTCCGGATCACCAGTGTGCAGTTTAATGTCGATACCCGGGTAGTCAGGTCGGAAGCGATTCAACAGGTCAAACAAAATACTATGGCTGGCGGTGACGGAACAATACAGACTGAGTTCGCCGGTGAGTTCGTCTGCCGTTTCCGCCAGTTGATTACACACCGCCTGCCACTGCCGTATCGCCTGTTTGGCGTAGGCTTGAAACTGCCTGCCTTTGGAAGTCAGGTTGACGCTGCGATTATCGCGATGAAACAGCGTTGCACCAGTCTCCTCCTCTATTTGCCGAATATTTCGCGACAGCGCAGAAATACTGATGTTGCAGGCGACGCTCGCGCGACCGAAGTGCAGGTGTTCCGCCAGTGAGAGAAACTGGCCAAGTGCTCGAATATCCATCGCACCATTGTATACCCGATTTTTCAGATTTCGGGACACTGTGTTGAGCATATTTCAATTTACGACACATACACTTTTAGCTAGACTGCGACGGTCTGCAGGTGCCGGAACGCGCCTCATCCGTCCACGAACGCGAGCGAACCACCATGTCCAACAACTACTTCAACACTCTGTCGCTGCGCGAGCAGCTCGAACAGCTCGGCAAATGCCGCTTCATGCAACTGTCTGAATTTGACGACGGCGTGTCGGCGCTGAAGGGCAAGAAGATGGTCGTCATCGGCTGCGGTGCACAGGGCCTGAACCAGGGTCTGAACCTGCGCGACAGCGGTCTGGACGTCTCCTACGCACTGCGCGCCGAGGCAATCGCCGAAAAGCGCCAGTCATGGAAAAACGCCACAGAAAACGGCTTCACTGTCGGCACCTACGAAGACCTGATCCCGACCGCCGATGTGGTTTTGAACCTGACCCCCGACAAGCAGCACACCGCCGTGGTCAACGCGGTGATGCCGTTGATGAAAAAAGGCGCGTGCCTGTCATATTCACACGGCTTTAACATCGTTGAAGAAGGCATGAAAGTGCGTGACGACCTGACCGTCATCATGGTCGCCCCTAAGTGTCCGGGCACTGAGGTCAGAGCCGAGTATGTGCGCGGCTTCGGTGTCCCGACGCTGATCGCCGTACACGACGACAACGACCCGAATGGCGAAGGGCTCGCAATCGCCAAGGCCTACGCCGTGGGCACCGGTGGCCACAAGGCCGGCGTACTGATGTCGTCGTTCATCGCCGAGGTCAAATCAGACCTGATGGGCGAGCAGACCATTCTTTGTGGCATGCTGCAAACCGGTTCGCTGCTGTGTTTCGACAAGATGATCGAGGAAGGTATTGATCCGGCCTATGCATCAAAGCTGATTCAATATGGCTGGGAAACAGTAACTGAAGCGCTCAAGTACGGCGGCGTCACCAACATGATGGACCGCTTGTCCAACCCGGCCAAAATCAAGGCGTTTGATCTGGCCGAGGAAATGAAAGACATCATGCGTCCGCTGTACAACAAGCATCAGGACGACATCATGACCGGCAAGTTCTCCGAAACCATGATGGCAGACTGGGCCAATGACGACAAAGAGTTACTCGGTTGGCGCGCAGACACTGCGGAAACTGCATATGAGAAAACACCGGCAGGCGATATGGAAATATCGGAGCAGGAATACTTCGACAACGGCATCCTGATGGTAGCCATGGTTAAGGCTGGCGTTGAACTGGCGTTTGAAACCATGACCTCAGCAGGCATCATCGCAGATTCTGCCTACTACGAGTCGCTGCACGAAACACCGCTGATTGCCAACACCATCGCTCGTAAAAAGCTGTATGAAATGAACTCCACCATTTCTGACACCGCTGAATACGGTTGTTACCTGTACAACCACGCCTGTGTACCGCTGCTTGGCGACTTTATGAAAAACATCAAGAGTGATGTCATAGGCGCTGGCCTGCAACTCAACCATACCGGTGTCGATAACGCGCGTCTCATCGAAGTGAACGCCGCTATTCGCAACCATCCGGTTGAAGACATTGGCGCTACCCTGCGAGGCCACATGTCCGATATGAAGCGTATTGTGTAACTGATTCGTTTCAGGCAATTACAAGAAAAGGCCGGTTCATCCGGCCTTTTTTCTGATCACTTCCGTCCCGGTTAACTCACGATGCAATACCGCGCTCCGATTCACATGAAGAAGCTGTCCGTTGAGTTTGACGGTGGCTTTAGCTGCACAGATATCAACTGGTCTTTGCAACCCGACCAGCACTGGCTGATCTGTGGCAGTAACGGGTCAGGCAAGTCTGCCCTCGCAGCAATTCTGGGTGGTGCCGGTGATGTAACCTATGGGTCGTTAAGCGGATTACCCGAGCGTGTTGGTGAAGTATCTTTTGCGGCACAGGCGGAACTGATCGAAGCCGAGCGACGCAAGGATGACGCAGACATTATGGATGTCATTTCTGAAGGTACACCGGTACGCGAGATCATTGCTGCGGTCTGTAAAAACCAGCCGATGGCCAATGAACTGGTACAGCAATTTGGCCTCGAGCCATTGATTGACCGTGCATTTCGTAAGCTATCTACCGGCGAAACGCGCAAGGTAATGCTGATCCGTGCTCTGACCTGTGATCCGCAATTGCTGATTCTTGATGAACCGTACGAAGGTCTGGACGTGGCAAGTCTGGAGGCGCTGCAGCAGCATCTACAGCAGGTGGCAGCCGAGGTACCCATAGTGCTGGTGCTCAACAGACTGGATCAGTGCCCGGGCTTTGTAACACACGCGGCGTATGTTAAAGACGGTCAACTGCAACATCAGATACAACGCGACGACAACAACAGCTTTGACGAGCTGTCACAGTTGCTGCACATCAGCACTACCGAGTTGCAGATCCCGCCCGCCGACCCGGACACCAAACTGCCACCACTCGATGAGTCAGCGCCGCTGGTCAGGCTCCGTAACGCTGCTGTTCGCTACAGTGATACGGTGATATTCGAAAACCTCGACTGGACCATAAATGCATCAGAGCACTGGCAATTAACCGGCCCTAACGGCAGTGGTAAAACTGCACTGCTGTCACTAATCACCGGCGACCACCCACAGTGCTATGTGAATGACATTTTTGTTTTTGGTTTTCAGCGTGGCAGCGGTGAGAGTATCTGGCAGATTAAGCAATATATCGGTTATGTATCCACAGCATTGCAATGGGAGTACACCGTAGGCACCAGTCTGCGTAACGTAATTATCTCAGGCTTTTACGACAGCATCGGTCTGTACAGTAAATACACAGACGCGCAGCGCGACATCGCGAATCAATGGCTCGACGTACTCGGCATGCGCGACCGTGCCGACGAAACTTTCACCAGTCAGTCGTATGGCGATCAGCGACTGTTGTTAATCGCAAGAGCCATGGTTAAGCACCCGCCACTGTTGATACTCGACGAGCCGTGCCTGGGTCTTGATGATGTCAATCGGCAACGCGTGCTGTCATT
>CAYMFQ010000388.1:2507-4005 GCA_964389335.1 uncultured Granulosicoccaceae bacterium | reverse complement strand
TGGCGCTTGTGTATCTGCTGCTTGTCGCAGGGCTTATTGTGCGTGGCCGGTATCTTGATCAGACTTGAGTGGGAAAAGCGTTCCTGTTGTTTGTAGTCTCCCGTATCCACAGATCTTAGCGCTGTTGAGTAAATTCCAACCAACAAGATAAAGAAGGGTTCTGACAATGCTGCGCGCAAATACCCAACGAGTGTTGGACGATCTCTATCACCTGCGTTCAATCGGTACCTACAAATCCGGCGTACATCGACCGACGCTGTCGGCGGACGATATGATCGCGCGCAAGTGGCTTGCCGATCATTTACATGCGATAGGGCACAAGGCCACGATCGACGGCATTGCGAATGTCTATGGCCGAGCACCTTCGGACGGTCCAATTGTACTGGCCGGCAGCCATATCGAAAGCCAAAATCATGCTGGTTGGCTGGATGGTGCACTCGGGGTTGTTTACGCACTGGAGGCCGCACGTGTGGCCAAAGAAGCAGCTATCGCTGGTGGTGTCGACGTTATTGCCTTTGCGGATGAAGAGGGTCACTTCAGTGGTGCGTCCTTTCTGGGTTCTGAAAGCTTCGTTGGTGATGTGTCAGAAGAAGTTATGGACGGGTCAGTCTGCCGTTCGGGGCGAGGGCGCCTGCGTGACCTGTTGGCCGACGCGGGGCTTGCGGGTCGCGAACGCGTAAAGATAGATACCGATCGCTACAAGGCATTTTTTGAGGCCCATATCGAACAAGGTCAAACGCTGGAAACAGAAGACCTGAAAATAGGTGTCGTCACATCGATTGTAGCGATCTGGCAATACCGAATTACATTCAAAGGCATCCAGAACCACGCAGGCACAACCAAAATGGCCATCCGTCGTGATGCGGGCAGGGCTTTGATGGGTCTATGGCGCCGCATTGAAGATGAGTTTCCCGACATCGCCGGCCCGCACAGTGTATGGACGGTGGGGCAGGTGTCGCTTTCTCCGGGGCAGCCGTCGATCATACCCGGCGGTGCTGAGATGATCGTGCAGTTTCGCGATGCGGAACCGGGCACATTGGATCGTCTAAAGGCAAAACTGTTAGCGTTGGTCAAGGAGGCAGACGAAGGCCCCTGCGATGTAACTATCGAAGTCATGGGCGAAAGCAATCCCGCACATATGTCGACGACACTTCAATCAACCCTGATTGATGCAGCTAAGACTCATACTCCCGACAAGTGGTTAGTCATGCCATCAGGTGCCGGTCACGATGCCCAGGTGATTGCACCGTTGATACCCTCGGCGATGATGTTCGTACCATCGATTGGGGGCATTAGTCACCACTGGACGGAGAACACGTCCGACGAAGACATAGCATTAGGTGCGCAGGTTTTTGTCGATGCGATAGGGCGGGTGTTGGTGGGTGGTTGATAAAAATTTGTGGACAAGCGTGGTTCAATTGCCACTGATACTCCACCCATCATTCAGCGGCTTAGTATCTCGCCAGATCATTGGATACATCTTTGCACACACTTTGAA
>CAYMFQ010000388.1:0-2497 GCA_964389335.1 uncultured Granulosicoccaceae bacterium | reverse complement strand
TTCCGTTTGCGGGCAACCCCAGACAACCGATGCCTGCAGGCATAACGTTTGATTTATTCGAGTATATTCAGTTGGTGGACTGGACCGGACTGGACGAATAATCCGGGACGACAAGCGCGGTTCAATTGCCAGTGATAGCCCACCCATCATCCAGCGACTCAATATCTCGCCAGATCATTGGATACATCTGTGTACACACTTTGAAAGCCGGTTTAAAGGATTGGTGGGCTCCGCCATTCGTTAAAAACGTTCTGCTGTGAATTCGGGCTACACAGAAGATCAAACCTCGAAAATAGTAAACTGCTATTCGGCTAGCTGGGTTTAGCTCCAGGTCGTATTCTATCCTGTTCGGAAGTCGGCAATTCGACATGGGTTAGTTCGCCTGACTCCCGGTAGATTTGGCTTTCGGCGCTATTCAATAGCCAGAAACTGCTATTTGTACCCGATGGATTAGTCGCTAATCTCCAGTAGTCGAAAATGCCTCGGGATTCACATTTCAGACAACAACTGGTCAGCAGGCTACGACATAGATCTACCTGCCTCACACCTGACACTATTTGCCATCCTGCCTGTATTCCGAATTTACATTTGTTTGCCGTTACCATTCAACTAAGGAGTAGTGCCTTCTCAGGGATCGAGTGAGCGGAGTATAAATACAACGATAAGGCATAGGGATAATATGAATAAGTACTCACTTGTGAGCATTGCTGTAGCTGGCAGCATAGTGCTCTCTGCATGCGGCAACTCAAACAGCGTTCCGAACATCGGTCAGGCTCAATCAGAAGAAACAGAGAACGTAGATTTCGATTTCGACCTTACGGCACTGCTCGATAGCGTTGTGCCAGCCGGAGAACCTCTAAACGACGAGCTTCTGCTAAGTGATGAAGCCTCACTGATGACTGGCACAATGCTGGTCGAGGATCTCGACACTAACGAGGTCCAGAGCCACAGCTGGACTGTCAATCTTGACGAGAATGATCTGGCAAATGTGACATCGCTCAAATCACTGGTGCTGGAACCAGCCATCTATAGCTTCTCACTGGTGCTCGATCGTGGTGAACACCAGTATGCAGGTACATCTGTGCACACGGTAGAAGATGGAAGTCAGGAACTGGTTCCGATGACGATACGCCCGGTGATCGGTGACAGTCAGGTAACAGCAGAGGTCGTTAGCGAACTGGTTGATTTTCGATTTAGCTACAGTGCCTCGCAGCTGGGTGAAGCTGGCCTTGTTGACCCTTCAATAGGCATCACGATAGATCAGGGATCTGAGCTGGTGTATGAGCTTGATCCAAGTACAGGGCTGTCAGAGCATATGTTTCTGAACCTTGTTCCCGGGACGTACGACATGAGCCTGAGGCTGTTCGACACTGGCAATCAGGTGGGTAAGTCAGTCCCTGACCAGGGTTCCGATGTGCCAGTTTCTCCGGGTACTAATGTCACGCTCGATATTGTCCCGTTATATGGTGAAGTCGGTCTTGGTCTTGCGGTTCAAGGCGGGAGTGCGAATATAACTGTTCAGGTGCCAGCTGAAGTGGTAGATGAAGCAGGTGGCCTTAGTAACCTTCAATCTATTCTTTCGGTGGTCGGGCCGGAAAATCCGTTGCAGGAAGTTGCGCTTTCACTAGTACAAGTGGGTGCGGACTACGAAGCATCTGTGACTCTACCTGAAATGTACTACGGGAGCCTCGACTTTGAACTCGCCTTTAGTGACATTGCAGGGGACGAGCCGTTGGGTACGTGTGTGGACAGCGCTACTCTGACTCGCAACCAAACCCTGGTTGAGTGCCAGTTGACGCTTAGAACACGATCTGCAATAGGCGGAAATTTGCTTTCGACGGTCGGGTTAAATGTCTTTGGCCTTGATGGTGCTCCGGTTTCCGGTGCGGTTGTCAGTGTTGACGGAGAAGATATAGCCATTACCAACAGCGCGATATTTTCTACACCAGGGTATAGTAAGATTTATTTGAATCCGGGCGCACGCAACATTGTCGTACGAAGCGGCGACAGCTTTGGTGAGTTATCGTATACCTCGGTACCTCTGTCAGTTGATAACATCAATATAACACTCGATCAGACCGACCCGGTACAGACAGGATTTGTACAAGCAGACTGGAGCTTTAGTGGAGTAGCCTCTTACAGCATGTCTGAAACCGTTTTGAATATTAACGTAGGAGGCGGCGGTGGAGGCCTTACTGCTACCACAATCGTACCCTCCGATGGCGTGATCAGTTTCGATTGGGCGATGACGGTATTTTCCGCGGGACAGTATGGAGATGCGATTACCTATTCGATAAATGGGAATGGTGTGGCATTATCGTCTGCTGGTAGCGCCTCGGGATCGGTAACGAATATACCGGTATCTGCTGGTGATGTGTTAGTGCTTAGTACTTGGGGAACGACTCAGTCATCCAGTTATGCCGCTAATTTTAGTAACTACAACTTTGTAGCAAACTAAATATGACGAGCCCCGGAAAAACATTGTGTTGTTTTTCCG
>CAYMFQ010000387.1:0-4051 GCA_964389335.1 uncultured Granulosicoccaceae bacterium | reverse complement strand
GCCAGCACCTGTCGATACGCCTTAATGTCTGATGTGCGAATTTTTAGCAGGTAGTCGTAGGCGCCGGCAATCATGTGGCATTGCTCTATTTCCGGCACCAGTTGCACTGCCTCGTTAAACGCGCTCAGCGCCGCCTCACGGGTGTCCGTCAGTTTTACTTCGGTAAACGCAATGTGCTCGCGGTTCATCAGTTGCGGATTCAGCACCGCCCTGAAACCAAGAATGTAACCTTCGCGCTGCAGGCGCTTCAGGCGCACCTGGCACGGACTTTTTGATATCCCCACCTCGCGCGCCAGCTCAGTAACCGGCATGCGCCCCTGCTCCGACAGCAGCCGAACGATAGCCAGGTCTATACGGTCCAGATTATTCATATCAGGCGATTGTACCGACAATATTCCCAGCATCGATGGATAATTCAGTCAGTTTTCCGTCAAAACAACCCATTAAAGTTAAAAAGATCGCCTGTAAGCTGGCACGATAGCCCCATCGACGGAGTACACCCGATGACCATGCAAATACTCAGAGCGCGCATTCGCGAACTCAAACTCGCCGACGAGCAGGCCCTGCTGACCGATCTGATCGAGAGCCACGGACCGGCGGAGGCCGACCGCGCACGCATGCAGGCTGCGTCAGCGGAGCTGATCGACGCCATTCGCGCAGACGACGAGCCCGGGTTAATGGAAGTGTTCCTGACCGAGTACGGCCTGTCGACGGAAGAAGGCGTCGCCCTCATGTGCCTGGCTGAAGCACTGCTGCGAGTCCCCGATGCAGAAACCATCGATGAACTCATTGAAGACAAGATCGCACCGTCGAGCTGGGGTGAACACCTGGGCAAGTCGTCGTCTTCATTGGTCAACGCCTCCACCTGGGCACTGATGCTGACCGGCAAGGTGCTCAGTGATGATCAGTCGTCCGGTGTATCGGGCCTGCTGCACAGCGCCGTAAAACGGCTGGGCGAGCCGGTCATACGCACCGCTGTCAAAGCCGCCATGAAAGAGATGGGTAACCAGTTTGTATTGGGTGAAACCATCGAGTCTGCGATTGAACGCGCCAGCGGCATGGAAGAGCGCGGCTATACCTATTCCTACGATATGCTCGGCGAAGCAGCACTAACCACACGCGACGCCACCGACTACTTCAACGCCTATCATCATTCACTGACTACCCTCGGTCGCCACGCGCGTGACAACGACGTACGCAACAACCCCGGCATCTCGGTGAAGCTGTCTGCACTGCATCCGCGCTATGAAGTTGGTCAGTACCAACGCGTGCTCAATGAGCTGGTGCCACAGCTTACTGATCTGGCACTGCTTGCAAAGTCGGCCAACATGGGTCTGAATGTCGATGCAGAAGAAGCGGACCGACTGGACCTGTCGCTCGACATTATCGAACGCGTACTGGCGGACGAACGACTGCAGGGCTGGGACGGTTTTGGTGTGGTGGTACAGGCATACGGCAAACGCGCCTCCGCCGTGCTCGACTGGCTGTACGCACTGGCCGAAAACCACGACCGGCAAATTATGGTGCGCCTCGTGAAAGGCGCCTACTGGGATACAGAAATAAAACGTGCGCAGGTTGATGGTGTCAGCGGCTTTCCGGTTTATACGCGTAAATCCGGCACCGATGTTTCGTACATTTGCTGCGCGGCAAAGCTGCTGCGCATGACGGATCGAATCTACCCGCAGTTTGCCACCCACAACGCGCACACCATCAGCGCCATACTGCAACTGTCCAACAACACCGAAGCCTACGAGTTTCAGCGCCTGCACGGCATGGGTGAAGTATTGCATCGGCTCATCAAAGACCGCCACGATACCCGCTGCCGTATCTATGCACCGGTAGGTGCGCATCGTGATTTGCTGGCGTATCTGGTGCGTCGGCTGCTCGAGAACGGTGCTAACTCGTCGTTTGTTAATCAGGTTGTCGACACAGATATCGATGCAGCGCTTATCGCAACCGATCCGTTCGAACAGATAACCACCGACTATCAGCAATCCACACCACATATAGTCCTGCCGGAGAACTTGTTTCACCCAAGGCTTAACTCACACGGCTTTGATTTGCACGACGAAGCAACGGTAGCGCAGGTAGAAACCGCACGCACCCCATTTCAAAACACGCAATGGCATGCGGCGCCGTTAATACACGGCACCGCACAAGGCGAAGCACCTGCTGCGATAATCAACCCGTTCGACCACACCGACAGGGTTGGCGAAGTAACCGAGGCGAGCGTCGCAGATATCGAACTGGCACTGTCAGCAGCCGCGCCGTGGAACGACAACGCAACAACTCGCGCAGCCACATTAAACAAAGTAGCTGATCTCTACGAAGCAAATCACGGTGAGCTGTTTGCCATACTTGCCCGCGAAGCCGGTAAAACCACCACCGATGTAGTAGCCGAGTTACGCGAGGCAGTGGACTTTCTGCGCTTCTACGCGGAAGAAATTCAACGCGTGGAAACAACCGATGCACAACCCAGAGGCTTGGTCGTTTGTATTTCGCCGTGGAACTTCCCACTGGCTATATTCACCGGACAGATTGCAGCCGCGCTTGCGGCCGGTAACGCAGTCATTGCCAAGCCGGCTGACCCGACACCGATTGTGGCGCATTTAGCCGTTGGGTTAATGCATAAAGCTGGCATACCTCAAACAGCCATACAGTTACTACCGGGCAGTGGCAGCAAGGTGGGAGCAACACTGGTGGCAGACTCGCGAGTCAATGCTGTGTGCTTTACGGGTTCGACCAATACCGCACAAATCATTAACCGCTCCATGGCTGCACACTTAAACGCCGACGCACCATTGATCGCAGAGACCGGTGGCATCAACGCCATGATAGTAGACTCCACCGCACTGCCGGAGCAGGCCGTTGGCGATATAGTCGCATCAGCCTTTCAGTCCGCCGGGCAGCGTTGTTCCGCCTGTCGGCTGTTGTACCTGCAGGAAGACATTGCCGACGACTTTCTGCAAATGCTCTACGGTGCACTCGACGAACTGGTGGTCGGCAACCCGTGGGACTATGTAACCGACAGCGGCCCGGTAATCACTGAACAGGCACAGCAGTCCATTCTTTCGCACATTGCCCAGGCAAAAAGCGAAGGCAGACTGCTCAAACAACTCAATACTCCGGCAACGGGTACCTTTGTCGGCCCTGCAGTTATCAGCGTCTCCGGTATCAAGGAATTGCAACAGGAGATATTTGGCCCGGTACTGCATGTTGCGACATTCGCCGCCGACGAGATCGATCAGATCGTCGCAGATATTAACACCAGTGGCTACGGACTAACCTTTGGCTTGCATACGCGCATCGACGACCGCGTTGAACAAATAACTCGCCAGCTCAACGTCGGTAACATTTATATTAATCGCAATCAGATTGGTGCCGTTGTAGGGTCACAGCCATTTGGCGGGGAGGGCTTGTCTGGTACTGGCCCAAAAGCCGGTGGCCCGCACTATCTACAGCGGTTTTATAAATACCATGGTGATACAACGGGGAAAAATAAAAATGCGTTGGAGATTGGGCATAATACCGACCTGCGCGAAAACACAAAAACAGTAATTAACCTCGATCAATTGCAATCAGCGATTGATGCATTGCCCCTGCCACAGCGCAAAGCAATCAACGCGACTGACCTGCCCGGTCCCACCGGGGAATCAAACCGGCTGCGTGAATTTCCACGTGGAGCCATCCTCTGCCTTGGCCCGACACTAGACGATGCACAACAACAGGCAGCCATCGCACAAAGTGCAGGCTGCACGACGCTGATTATCTGCGCGGAAGAAAGCCCATTGACATCAGATGCCAAAGATTCAGCAACTGAAACCCATACCTTGTGCGGCATCGTTAACGAACAGGCCCTAACCGACGCCACCGGCTTTACCGCTGTAGCATGGTGGGGAGATCACCACGCCGCCAAATCTTTAAGGCAGGCACTGGCCAAACGCGACGGCCCGATAGTTCCGCTGTTAACAGACAAGGCCATCAGGAACCAATGCATCACAGAACGCCATATCTGTATCGACACCACCGCATCGGGTGGCAATGCCTCGTT
>CAYMFQ010000386.1:0-4052 GCA_964389335.1 uncultured Granulosicoccaceae bacterium | reverse complement strand
GAAAACAACAGGTTTTTGCACATCAGCTACGTGGAAATTACATAGACACCCATAGTAATAGTAGGTTTGTGAAGTTGCTCTCGGTGTAATGAAACGAAAGTAGAGAAGCTAGTTGCAGAAGAAGTTCAGTCGTAGAAGTAGGAAGTACATATGCCCCGACCCCGCAAGTCCCAAATCGCAATAGAAGCCACTCCTTACTACCATTGTGTCAGTCGATGCGTTCGTCGCGCGTTTCTCTGTGGTGAAGATCGATTCACGGGTAGATCCTATGATCACCGTCGAGCATTTATAGAAGAGGAGCTACTTCGACTGGGTCAAGTGTTTTATCTGGATGTGGTTGCCTATGCAGTGATGTCCAATCACTACCATGTCGTGTTGTTCATCGATCCGGAGGCGCAACAGTCTGCCAGTGTTAAAGACATAGTCACCAGATGGCACCAATTGCACAGAGGCAATCCTGTATCGGTTAAGTATCTGGATGGCGATGTACTTGAACCGCACGAAATTGAACAATTGAATACCTACGTCGACAAATGGCGTGAACAGTTGTCCAGCATTAGCTGGTATATGCGCGTACTGAATGAGAAAGTCGCGCGGATGGCTAATATTGAGGACGATGTGACCGGTCGTTTCTGGGAGGGACGTTTTAAGTGTCAAGCGCTACTTGATGAAAAGGCGTTGCTCAGCTGTATGGCGTACGTAGACCTTAATCCGGTCCGCGCAGCTATAGCCAAGACTCCTGAAGATTTGGACCATACCAGCATCAAGCGAAGAGCTGCCCACTGGAAAGAAACTTCTGAAAATCCAGAAAGCCACGAGAGTCGAGATCAATCGTTTCAGCCTGACACGCTTCACCCGTTTGCAGGTAACCTGCGAGAAACGATGCAGAAGGGTATCGTATTTAACCTCGTGCATTACCTTCAATTGGTTGATTGGACAGGGAGGTGTATCCGTGAGGATAAAGTGGGTTCTATTGACGGTAAAGCAGATCCGATCTTGAGACGACTATCGATTTCGGCTGCGCACTGGGTCTATTTGTGCACACACTTTGAAAGTCGATTCAAAGGACTGGTAGGTTCAGCCCATTCATTGAAGCAAGCGTGCGGGCACTTTAACCGGCAAAGAGCCCCGAATCTATCTGTAAGCAAAAGCCTTTTTAGCTAGATCGCTCCAGAGTTCAGATCGTATCGATCATTCCGACTTCGGGATCATTTCGCTGTGCTTGTAAATGGCGGCGAATCGTAATTTCCATCCCTGTGTCGCCGATCGTGGAGGAGAAACAGGTTTTCCTGCTTCATTCTCGAAAGCTATAGATGGAACCCGACCACAAGAGTGCTTAATGATAAATTACGATGGGTGTCTACGTTAGGACCCCTATGGGTGTCTACGTTAGCCACGCTGGCAACCGGATTGTCAGCGGCATTGACAGTGGTGGCCTTTTTTTGTGCGATGGCAGGGTTTAGTGCCTTGTATTCCGGCATCACCTCGCAATCGATACCGCAAGTATCCCTCAACGACGACTATCGAGGACGGGTCATGAGCTTGTGGACTACGGTCAGTTTCGGCGTACCGGCGATCGGTGCCATGTTGATGGGGTGATAGGGTAAGTGCTGGGCACGGGCAGGGTTGTGGCGGTTATTGCGTTAATCGGTTTAATGACTGCACATGTGTTCTTAAGCTCGATAATACCGGGGTGGCTGGTCGTTTCGTTGTATTGGCATCGTCGATGCCGCGGGACTACCGCTACTACGCTGTTGGTCGATCGCCAAGTCATAGTATTGAACCGATACCAACTGACAGCCATATCACATCTCATTGATTTTGTACGTGAACACCGTCACGTTTGTCTCCGTATACCCCGATTGGGTGATGGAATGGGTCTGCGAACAGCCGACACTCATGTACACGGCGGTATTTATTTCAGTTTTTAGTTGGGGTTAATTATTGTGCGTTTGATGGTGTCCGTTTTAAAAGTGTCACTGTATAGCAGTCTGTTAGTGGTCCTTACGGCTTGTGGTGGTGGCGGAAGTGGTAACGATACCACTACTGGTAACCAACAGCCTTCGGTTATCGTGGTGGAGCCAGAGCCGGACAACACCAATACCGGACCGGATTCAGACACGTCCCCGGAAACAAACAATGGAGAAGGCGCCACAACAGACCCGAATCTACAAAAGTTTGCTGCACTTGCAGGAATCTGGGACCTTAGTTTTACTGCCGATACTGAGTTTGGTGGCACTGGTATTGACGAGCGATACATGATTTTAAAGGAGGATGGTGCAGGTGTTGAATACGATTACGAAGGCGATGGATTTGGTAGCGACAACAATTGTTATACGACAACTAGCTTTAGATTGATTCCGTTGGATGAAGATGACGACTATACATATTTGCCAGATGATGCGGACGATGAGACGGTCGTACTGAACTTCGTCGCGACGACCAATTTCCTTAATGTTGCCAATGCCAGTGAATCATATAGGTATCCCCGGGCTACCCAGTTTCTGAACGAAGCTGACTTCGTTCCTGTGTGTGCATTGGAGCAAGAGAGTGGCAATGACAATGCTGACACGAGCACAGATGGCGATACGGACGGCGAGTTTGGTGTGGAGGGTGAAGACTTCTGTGATCTTAACGGCAGTGCGTTCAACTGGAACGCTAACTGTCAGGTCTCACAATTTGACAGTTCCTTCAGCTCATATGTAACAGGCATTCAGGGTGTGCTCTGGTGTCAGGGTTATGGCAGCGGGACGAGAGATGAATTCATCGACGGCATCTTCGGCCCTTTGACCGAGCAGGCGGTAGCGTTCTTTCAGCAAGACGTTGTAAACCAGACAGCAGCAACTGAAGCAGGGGTTGTCGACCAGATAACATGGCAGTTTCTGCAAGAGGGTACGACCTTCGTTGGCAGCGCAAGATACGAAGCGTGTAGCGATGTGTTCTTCGAATTTGTAAATGATCAGTGGTTTGTCGGAATCACTAATGGGATATATCAGTCGATGACCGGTTTCTAGCCTTATTCCAGATTGTACCCGCAGATGTTTGCGGGTATCTGCACTTGAAATAGAAAGGCCAATTGCACCAGTAACGGTGCAAGCAAGTTGTGGTAGCATCGAAACGAGTAGAAACCAATGAATAGTTGCGTAAAAACACAGCCGCTGGCAGTTTTGATTTCGATAGTGCTTGTGCTGTCTGGCTGTGGCGGTTCAGGCGATGATAACAGTCGAACAAAATCGGTTGATCCCACCTCACCGGATGAAGTCTCGGCAGTGGTATTTATCCCTGGCGCCACTAGCTCCGTAGGTACACCG
The DNA here is from genome assembly GCA_964389335.1 of uncultured Granulosicoccaceae bacterium. Lineage (GTDB taxonomy): Bacteria > Pseudomonadota > Gammaproteobacteria > Granulosicoccales > Granulosicoccaceae. Next base: position 741 of record CAYMFQ010000386.1, on the reverse strand, counting down.
CCACCGGAGTCAGTATCACCGTCCCGACCCTCAATTAATCTTACCGCAGCGTCGCTGCCGGCGTTGTCCGGCGGTGAACCGAACATAGAAATTGAATTGTCGGCAACCAGTGCACCGCAAATCGTATTTGCGCAGGTAGAAGGTGCTACGGACTATTTCTCTATTGATTTACCGCAGTCGAGTGCGACATCCGGGCTGATCAGAGTGCCGGTTCTATTCGATCAGTCGGCGGATTTTTCCGCCGCTGGGCAATTCTGTATTTATGTTTGTGTTCAGGATGAAAACGGATTCGTGTCTAACCCCGGCAGGCAGTGTTTCGATGCCCTGCCGCGTAGCACTGTGCAATCAACAACTACTTGCTATGATAATGTGGAAGAGGAATTCTGCCGGTTTCTACGCGATCCATCTGCACTTGACGTGGATGATGGGTCGTTGCAGTCAATTAATTTCTCCGGTTCATATGTTAGAAACCAGAGATGTGCCAGTGTAGCTCCGGGTGCAGATGTAACGATTGACTCCAATACACTTGCCGCATTTTCCCAGCAATTCGGTCTGGGTTCTGACGATTTTGATCTATGTAACAACGGCGAGTCCTGTGGCGCGTGTTTTGGTGTATTTCGATAATTGCAGGTGAGATCCGGTAGTCAGCAAAGTTCTTACACAGTGCACCGAGGGCCGAAAGCAGCAGATCGTACAGTACACGCAACATGCAATGGTGGCCAATATTTGTTGGCCGCTAGT
>CAYMFQ010000385.1:0-4057 GCA_964389335.1 uncultured Granulosicoccaceae bacterium | reverse complement strand
CTCGCGGCAAAGTACCCGCTTGGTCGTCCGGCGCATCGTCGCGAGATATCCGATCTGGTGGCGTTTTTGGCATCGGAGAGATCGGGTTATACCACTGGGACGGTGTTTACGGTTGATGGGGGTATTTCAGCGCGTACGTCTATTGGTGGGTAGTTAGTTTCTTCATCGACGCATTCAGATTCGTTATTGCACCATTGCTCATTTCGCTGACAGGTAGATTGGTAGTGTTGTTATAGAATGTATCGCGCAGTACACTAAAGCTGAAGAGACAGAGGGGAACTTTTAGCACGGGATTGTTTGGGTTCATGTGCACGGTGAGGGTTTTCGCTCGTTTTCGGATGATACAATATCAGCGCAATCTGGAGCTCTGGAGTTAGGGATGAATTCTCTCCGTTTCATTACTTTCACCCTTTTTGTTATTAGCAGTCCTGGTGTATCTGCTCTGACCATTTCAAAAATGGAAAACACTCCCAGCGCAATTGTCTGGGCAAACGTTTTAAATGAAGTCTACAAGCGCGCCGGAATACCGGTAGAGTTCGTGGAGATGCCGACTGAGCGTTCCCTTTCCCAGTCATCACAGGGCCTCATTGACGGTGAGCTGGTTCGAATATATACCGTCGGGGAGAAATACCCGACCTTAATCCGTGTGCCCACGCCTTTCACCTATTTCGAGTCCAGAGCTTACGCGCGATCGCCGGATACACAAAAAGGTATCGATCGGTATGGCTGGAGCGCACTAAAGAATTTGCGTGTTGGCGTTGTGCGTGGCTTGAAATATGCCGAAATTGATCTTGATGGAATTAACGACGTAGTAAGGATAGATAGAACCGAGCAACTTTACCGAATGCTTGAACGCGGCAGAATTGATGTAGCCCTCTCAACAGATGTAAGTGGTTTTTTCCTCATCAGGAAACTCAAGTTAAAATCTGTCTACCTGCTTGAGCCTTCATTGCGACGGCATGACCTTTATCATTATCTACACGAAAAACATAAGCAGTACGTCCCCTTGCTGGACAGAACGATACGTGCAATGAAAGCAAGTGGCGAATTGCCCAGGCTTGAGGAAAAGTTCACCGATATGATAAAGCGTAAAATAGAAAGTGGGGAGGAGCTTTAAAAAAGGGATCGAGGGAGTTTTTTGGCTTCCGGGCTTCATGGACCCAATCGCAACCATCAAATGCGTGCTTTGGTTGGTTGCGTAGTTATATCGGTGTTTCGTGGTTTAGTAGAGAGTTGTTTGTGATTGGTGATTAGACGGGGTGGTGCGGTTCATTGCACTCACGGGCGCCCTACGTGTTATGTGTGCTGTAGGGTGCTTGTGAGGGGTGCGAACCGCACCGGTTGTCGTCATTGGGGATGCAGTTGTGAGTATTCATGTAAGGGTGGTGCGGTTCGTTGCACTCACGGGCACCCTACGGTGTTATGCGTAATGTTATGTGTGCTGTAGGGTGCCTGTGAGGGGTGCGAACCGCACCAGTGTGCATTAACGTTAACCGAGAATTTCGAGAATCTTCTCGGCAGAGCTGACTTCCATGGCGGGGCCTTCATCGACATTCAGGTGGGTTATAACACCGTCGTCAACAATCATTGAGTAGCGCTTTGAGCGCACGCCGAGGCCGCGTTCTACCAGGTCGAGTTCCAGGCCCAGGGCGCGTGTCCAGGTGGCGCTGCCGTCGGCTGCCATCAGTAATTCTTCTGCGTTTTGTGTTTTGCCCCATGCGCCCATAACGAACGGGTCGTTGACTGATACGCATACCACCTGGTCGACACCTTTGGCGGTAATCTTGTCGTGATTGGCAACAAAGCCAGGCAGATGGGCTTCAGAGCATGTGGGAGTGAATGCACCGGGCACAGCAAACAGCACTACTTTTTTACCACTGAACAGATCATCGGTGGAGATACCTTCCGGTCCTTTTTCACCAAGAAAAGCCAGGGTACCGGCGGGTACTTTATCGCCAACGCTAACAGTCATTTTGAGCTCCGTTGAAGGGATTGAGAGACGGACTCGCATCAAACCACAGGTGCGAATTCGGGTAAAGCAAATTGTGCGAATAGCTGCTGTGCGGTGGGGCCAGCAGCCATGTGGCCAACGTTTTGGTCGCCATTGTGGTTGTCAGCCGTTCAGGGCCGTGGGGCGAGTTCCTGATCCAGCGCTATCTGCCGCTGAGCCAGCTCGGTGATGCTGGCTCCGGTGTACTCTTCGCCAACAAGGGCAAATATCTCGTCGACTGGTACGATACCGCGATGACCGCGTCGCTTAAAGCAAAAACGCACATTAGCCGAGGCTACAGTGGCATCGGCGGAGATAAACTCCTGTGTCATGTAGATGAACTTTTCATCCCATGCGGTCAGGCTGCTGCGAACCTCGTAGCGTTGGCGGTAGGTTAGGGATTTCTGAAACACGATGCTTTCCGACAGCACCACCGGGTAGTAACCGGATCTAAACAATCGGTAGAACTGACCGGCACGCAGCATCAGGTCAAAGCGCCCCAGGTCCATAACGGAAAAGTAGCGCCCGTTATTCATGTGCAGATTAAAGTCGAGGTCGAGCAAACGCACACGGAACGCTGAGTTACAGGGCTCAGTAATGCGCTGTGAGCGGGCGCTGAAAAAACGTCTGATCATCAGCGCAATAAAGCGCAGGTAGAGATTCATGCCTGCGCTGCTGTTGCTTCGGGATCCAGCATCAGGACAGGGCGTTTTCTGTGGCAGCGGTTATTTCAGTCTGACCGGTGGCAACCAGCAGATCATTCAGCCATGTTGTGTTGACGTCAAATGGCTTGCCGCCAGCTATACGGTCAAACTCGATGGTGCGCAGTGCATTGTCCTGTGCTTCATCCTCGCCGACGACACCCGACTGCCGGTTACCCGCAGCCTCAACCGCTACATTGACGCAGCTTTCAATGAGCTGAAGGTCTCGCTCGCCAGGTGCAGCAGCGCGGCTGAAGTAACCACTTTTTTGTACCAGTACTTTTTCAGCGCCAATGCGCTCTGCAATGGTATTGGCGAAGTACTGGCCGGGGTTTATAGCATCGAGCTTGATGTGGCCAAATGCATCCCGAGGGACGGTTTGGCCGTCGGCTTCCATCTGTTTAACGATGTCGCTGACGCCTGCGCCTTCAGAGATAAACAGGTTAACGTTACCGTGCCGATCCATAATCTGTTTTAGTCGCTTGGCTTCCGCAGCGATATCGATACTTAATTCCGGCAGGTAAACACCATGCAGCGCGTGGCGTTCACGGCTCAGTCCCAGCTCTGGTAGCCAGTCATCGTGATCGAGCAGCTTCATGTACTCGTGCGCAGTTGCCGCCGTCAGCCAGCCACTGCTACGCCCCATCACCTCGTGTACAACAAGCATACGCGGGTTGGCATTGTGTTCGGCCACCACGTTTTGAAAATAGGCAGCGCCCTGTTCGGCGGCAGTCCATGCACCGAGGCTTTGGGCGATAGGGTAAACATCGTTGTCTATGGTTTTGGGTAGACCGATGACTGTCAGATCGTAGTTGTTGGCGCTGAGGTAACTGGCAAGGTCAGCAGCGGCAGTATTGGTATCGTCGCCACCAATGGTGTGCAATACATCGATGCCATCTTTTACCAGCTGATCGGCGGCAACCTGTCGCGGGTCCTGATCGGGCTTTACATAACCGCGCTTTACGCAATCGGCCTTATTGGTCAGCTTAACGCGACTGTTGCCGATGGCGCTGCCACCAAAGCGGGTTAGTGCCGAGGCGTTGCGTCGGGCGGCGTCTGTTACCGCTATAGAATCGCCAAGCAACAGGCCCTTATAACCAGCGCGGTAACAGATGATTTCAGTCTCGGGTGAGACCTGCGAGTAGCGTTCGATCAGCATCCCGATCGAACAATTGAGGCACGGCGCCAGACCGCCCGCGGTGAGAATTCCAACTTTTGCAGGAAACATTGCAGTTAACTTTGTGTTCTGAGATTGGTTGAATTAACAAGGCCAGGTGTGGCACCGGCCTATGGAGGTTTGTGGGCCGGCGACTGTACCACAAGTTGATGAGTTTGACGGAGGGTTAGCGGGTTAGTTCTGCGCGGC
>CAYMFQ010000384.1:2813-4076 GCA_964389335.1 uncultured Granulosicoccaceae bacterium | reverse complement strand
TTCCCCGAAACTCGGCACAAGTTTACTTTCAGCCGAGTACAGCGCAAACGCAATCAGGCCGTGTGGACCATTACTCTGTTGCACGGCGAGCAGCCGCTTTTCCCGTTCTGTGCCAGGCCCACCAATGTGACCGATGCCATTGAATACGTACTGCATGGCGGCAATGTGGACTTCGGAGACGACGAGCGTTTTACCAGGCGTGTGCATGTGATGGCAGATGATCACGAGCGCTGCCAGTCGTTGTTTACGCCCAAGATACGAGACTATCTCAATCATATAGACCCGATATCGGTAGAGACGGTGGGTTCGGTGCTGATTCATAAAGCACCCAGGCAACCGCACGATATTGGCACTAAGTTACAGGCCGATCTCGACGCGGTGGTGGGCTTATATCGGGAACTTACACAGACAGCATGAATTTAACCCCACCGCCGTTTCGCATCGGTACCATCGAAGTGCAGCAGGTAGTGGAGATGCAACTGCCCCTGTTTGCGCCCGCTAAGTTCCTGCCGGACTCCACAGCTGAGGCCATTGCGCAGGTGGCACCCAGGTTTGCACCGGCGCCGCTTTGCCCTGAAACCGGCAAGTTAATACTCGCGTTGCAAACCTATGTGCTGCGAACGCGCCACCATACTATTCTGGTAGATACCTGTGTCGGTTGCGACAAAGTATCGTCAATTCCGGAGTGGCATCAGCGCAACGACCGCAGCTGGCTGCAGCGGCTGGCTGCGGTTGGGGTGGCACCGGAGTCAGTCGACTATGTATTCTGTACACACCTGCACGGTGATCATATTGGCTGGAACACGCAATTGATTGACGGGCGCTTTGTGCCGGTGTTTACCAATGCGCGTTATATCTTCGCGAAAACAGAGGTTGATTATGCTCGTGGTGTTGCTGCCAGCACCGGCGCGAAGTCCTTTGAGCAGAGCGTGCTGCCAATTCTTGAAGCGAATCAGGCACAACTGGTCGACACAGACTTTGCACTCGACGATGAAGTGTGGCTGACACCAACGCCTGGTCATACACCCGGGCACGTCGCCGTGCACCTGAAATCCGCAGGTGTCGAAGCGATCATGGTGGGCGATGCAATCCATTCGCCGCTGCAGTGCGCTATGCCGAGGTGGTCCGCGATCCCCGATTCCGATCCCGCACTGGCGGCAGACACAAGAGTGGCGCTGCTTGAACAATGTGCGTCGGAGCGGCGTCTGATGCTGACGGCGCACTTTCCGTTGCCGTCGACCGGGTTTGTAACGGCAGCCGATA
>CAYMFQ010000384.1:0-2713 GCA_964389335.1 uncultured Granulosicoccaceae bacterium | reverse complement strand
GCATCGATTGAAGGACAGTTTTTGGTAGAAATACCAGACGCGCGCGCATGTGTTCGTTAAACTTGAGGCACTGAAACACAACCGGACATCGCATTGCTCGCTACGGACGACGACAATCACCTATCTATACTTTTCACTGATGTGGAAGGGTCTACGCGCCGTTGGGAGACCGAGAAAGAAAAGATGTCGGGCAGTCTGGCGCGTCACGACCAGATTTTACGGAACATTATTGGCTCTGCCGGCGGCCTGGTCTTTTCGCTGGCAGGTGACAGCTTTGGCGCCATCTTTTCCACCCCGGAAGACGCGCTAAAAGCAGCGCAGCGCATCCAGACCGAGATACAGGCGGAAGACTGGAGCGGTGGCGTAGAGATTCGTGTGCGCATGTCGCTACACACAGGTCCTGTCATACAGCGCGACAACGGAGCCTATGGTCCGGAGATTGTGCGTGCGGCAATTCTCTGCGAAATTGGCCATGCCGGTCAGATACTGTGCACGCGTGAATTTACCGAAAAAATGCCTGACCTCGACGTGCAGTACCTCGGGCGTTATCGGCTGCGCAAAATTAGTGACCCGCAGCATGTCTGCCAGATTGGCCGTGAGAGCTTTGGTGTGCTGCGCAATGTGACGACGAAAGTTTGCACCGTGCCAGCGATACGCGATGCATTGATAGGCCGCAACCAGCAGGCCGACGAACTGCACAACCTGCTGGACAACACCCGAATGTTAACGTTGGTCGGTCCCGGGGGGGTTGGCAAGACGACGCTGGCGTGTGACGTTGCACTGCGGCTTTTCGATACTGATTTTGATGCCGTGCATTTGATTGAGCTCGATGCCATAAGCGAAGCCGCTGACGTCACCAATGCAGTCGCGCGCGGGCTTGATGTAACTCTGTTGCCAGACGTCGACGCTGTACGTCAGTTACTTGATTACCTCGACAATCGCAGTGCATTACTGCTGTTCGATAATTGCGAGCATGTCCTGCATGAGGCTGCCGCACTTATCGATACCTTGTTGTCACGTTGCGGGACACTGAAGGTGCTCGCAACCAGTCGCGAAGTGCTCGACATTGAAGGTGAAACGGTTTGGCGCGTGCCGTCACTGCCCACCTCAACCGATGCGACCGAACTGTTTCTGCGCACCGCTAAGAAGCGAGCGGGCGTGGCCTTTGACACGCCGCTGAATCGAACGGCAGTTACTCAAATTTGCGAGTTGCTCGATGGCCTGCCACTGGCTATCGAACTGGCTGCAGCACGCACACGAACACTGTCGATAGAGCAAATTGGCGACATGCTGCGCAACCAGTTGCAGTCGCTCAAGCTGCACGGACGCCAGCGTAAACGCCGTAGTGAAACCCTTGGTGATGTCGTACAGTGGAGCCACGATCTGCTCGAGGATGATGAGCGCATCGCGTTTCGACGACTGGCGATGTTTAACGGTGGCTTCACATTGCAGGATGCGCCGGCCATCATCGACTGCGAAGAACCAGATGCCTGGGACCTGGTTGACTCGCTGGTGGCAAAGTCACTCATCGACACCGGTGCCGACAATACCGGAGCGTTGCGCTTCAGCCTGCTCAATACTATTCGTGCCTTTGGTCTGGAACAGCTGCAGATCAACGATGAACTTCAGTCTACCGCTCAGCGCCATTGCCATCACTTCGTCAGGCTGGCCGAGCGCGCCCGGCACCCGTTTCTGCCAGACCCTAAAACGGCGATGCTGCACAAAGCGGAGTTTCTAAACTGCCGCGCCGCTGCAAGCTGGGCAGCAAACAATGATCAGCCGGAACTTGCCGCACGCATCGTCACCGGCTGTGTGATCGAACTCGATCGACAGGGCGAATTCGAACGCGGCATAGGATGGGCGCGTGGAATCTATGGCAACACTGACGAGCATGCGTTTAATGCGCTGGTAACAGAGTCGTTTTTGCGCGGGCAGGAAGGCAACATTTCGCACGAAAGTGCAATAGCGCAGGAAGCGGTCGAGCTTGCCGGGGATAACAAGTACATGCTGTTGCCCGTTGCTATATGCCTCGCGTCACTGGCGGATATAGTCACCAGTCCGGTTACTGCACTGCAGCGTGTTGAATCGGCTTATAAGGTGGCCGCCGATGCACCGCAGCCACACTTTAACAAGGCATTTCTCGATATACATAGTTCCCTGTTTGATCTTTTTAACGGACGTCCACAGCAATTGCTCGACCGCTTACAGGGGTATCATGGTGGCATGGTGAACTACGGGCGCACAAGAGCGTATCTTGACCTTGGCGATAGTGAAGCAGCAAGGCAGGTAATAGATAGTGCCGCTGACGATCCGGCAGATTCGTGGCTGCACTTTAATGATCTGGCGCAGTCGCTGTGGCTTATTGATAACGGTGACCTATCGCAGGCAGCGGCTGTGCTTATCAACGGTGCGCAACGCGACAGTGGCCTGCGCCGCTGGCAGGACGGTGACTTTCTGATTCATTTCGCTGCGTTGCACCTGGCCGCGAAGAACACCGACCGCGCCAGTCACCTTATCGACAACTGCCGCAGCCGACATGGCCTTATCAGTACTACGGCATTAAAAATAAAACAGCAACTGTGGCAGTGTCCACCACGCTACGACAGCCCCGAAAGCCTGCAATGGCTTTTCACACAATACTCAGCCGAAACCACCGAACGTATCCTTGCGCTACAGCCAGAGTTGCTTGCAGAGGAGCTTGAGTACTGGAGTG
>CAYMFQ010000383.1:0-4113 GCA_964389335.1 uncultured Granulosicoccaceae bacterium | reverse complement strand
TTGCTGCAGCGAGCCTTTAGCGCAATCGAACAGCGCGAGCAGCAAATCGCCAGCGAGACCGGACAGCTCACAAACACCGCGGACAAAGCAATGCAAATGCTCGATCGCGCCATCAGCGACGGCGAAAAGTCGAGCACCGAAGCAAGCCGGCTCAGCGCCGCGGTGGATCAGGCAATGAGCAGCAGCCATCGGCTGGAACACGAGCTCGACCAGCGCAACGCGATGATTGATAACCAGCACAATCTGATGGATCGGCTGGTGAAGCTCACCGAAAAGTCAGTAGCTGTGGCGCCGGCTGCTGATACACCGAAGCGCAAGCTGTCGTTCTGGCAGCGATTGTGGCGCGGCCGCAAAGGCATTTAAGTCGTATGAATAACAACCAGCCATTTACGCATTCAGGTAGATCACATGTCTAATACCGACGATATGATTCGGCGCTATGAGGAGCAGCTGGCGCGTTTTGAAGAGCGCCTGAGTCGTATGGAAAGCGGTTTGGCGGCGGGTGTGCAGCGGGCCGGGCCGGCCCAGGGGCTGCGCCTCGGTGTCGACGTTGGCGGCACCTTTACCGATTTGCTGTTGCTCGATGAAAAAAACAGTCGCACCTATACCGCCAAGGTGCCATCGACGCCATCAGACAGTTCTATTGGCGTGTTGAATGGTATCGAGAAGATTTGCTCTGAGGCCGGTATTAACGCTCACGACATTGCCGAGGTGATGCACGGCACCACGGTCGCCACAAACACGGTTCTGACCAAGGCGGGTGCAACCGTCGGTCTGGTTACCACTAAAGGCTATAGAGATGTATTGCAGATCGCACGCTCCTTCGTGCCGGGCGGTCTTGGCGGCTGGGTGATCTGGAATAAAACTTTGCCTCTCGCACCTTTGGAACTAACTATCGAGGCCAGTGAACGCGTTGGCGCCAAAGGTGAGGTGCTCGACCCGCTCGATGAAACCGCGCTGCGCGCGGAACTGCAGTCGCTGCTCGGCAAAGGTATCGAGGCGCTGACCATCGCGCTGTTTAACAGCTACGCCAACGACGTGCACGAGCAGCGCATTGCTGCAATCGCACGGGAGCTCGCCCCCGGTATACCGGTATCGACATCGGCGTCGATCATGCCCGAGATGTACGAGTACGAACGTACCGAAACCACCGTGGTGAATTCCTATGTGCGGCCGGTGGTATCGCGCTACGTCAGCAATCTGCAATCGGAACTGCAATCGCGGATGGGCAACAATGTGATGTTGCAGATATTGCGCTCCGACGGCGGGTTGTCGTCGGCACAGGCAGCGATGGATCAGCCGGTTAACCTGTTGATGTCGGGTCCTGCGGGTGGTGTATCCGGTGCGCTGTGGGTAGCGCGGCAGGCGGGCTTTAAAGACCTTTTAACGTTTGATATGGGCGGTACCTCGACCGACGTTGCACTGATTCAAAACGGTATTGCCCGCACCCGACGCGAGACGCGGGTTGGCGATGTAACGGTACGCGCACCATCAATTGACGTTCGCACGGTTGGCGCCGGTGGCGGTTCAATTGCCTATGTACCCGAACTAACAAAGGCACTGCGGGTTGGCCCGCAATCAGCCGGCGCTGATCCGGGGCCGGCTGCCTACAGTAAGGGTGGCGAGGAACCCACGGTGACTGATGCCAATGTGGTGCTCGGTTATCTGCCATCAGACGCACGGCTCGGTGGCGATATGAATATTTCGCGTGATGCCGCAGTGAAAGCGATACAAAAAATTGCTGACGGACTGGGGGTGACACTGGAGACCGCGGCCGAAGGCATTATAAAAATTGTGAACGAAAATATGTGCGGTGCACTGCGGCTGGTGTCAGTAGAGCAGGGTTACGACCCGCGCGACTTTGCGCTGATCGGCTTTGGCGGTGCCGGTCCGTTGCATGTGAATGCACTGTCGCGGTTGATCAATTCATGGCCTGCGATTATTCCACCCGGGCCCGGTGTGTTGTGTGCCTATGGTGATGCAACCACGCGTCTGCGCAATGAATCCAGCCAGACCTATGTCACTCCCATCAGCGAGACCAATGACGGCGCGATACGCAACATGCTTGAAGGCATGCAGCGCAGTGCTGCGGAATCACTCGCGTCTGAAGGCGTGTCGACCGCCGAGCAACAAACACAGTATGAAATAGACATACGCTACATTGGTCAAGGCATGAAGCTGACGGTCAGTATGACGCCGGAAGAATTTAATGCGGAAGGGCTGGCCGGTGTCACAAGCCGGTTTGATCGCGAACACGAACAACTGTTTACCTTTGCACTGGACGCGGAACACGAGCTGGTCGGTTTGCGTGCAGTGGTGCAGGGGGCCGAGAAAGCTTTTGTTAACCCGGATCGTGGTTCCGGCAGTGCTGACTGTTCCGCCGCAAGGGTTCAGTCGACACGTATCTATCACGAAGGACAATGGTGTGAGGGCAATATCTATGACCGTGCCCGTCTGCAGCCAAACAACCGTATAGTCGGTCCGGCCATTGTGATGGAAATGGACAGCACGTCGGTGATCTTGCCAAACCACGTGGGCGTTGTTGATCAGGGCGGCAACATCATTATCTGGCCGGCTGATCATGCGGGCGCGAGGTAGCAAAGAAATGCACCTGACAGTGAACGCAGACAGACACGTTAAACCCGCAATTATTAGACGGATGGGCCACTAGATGACCGCACGTATTATCCAGACCAATGATGCGCCGTTTAATCGCATCAACGTTGATCCCATTACCCTCGACATCGTTGAAAACGCACTGCGTAACGCGCGCAACGAAATGGACGCTGTGCTGTTTCGTACCGCGATGTCGCCCGGTATTCGCGAACAACACGATGCCTTTCCGCTTATCGCCAACGAAGAAGGCAAAATGGTGGTAGGGCAGTTCGGATCCTTTCTGTACGGCTTTATGCAGGGCTATGAAGGCACGATTGAAGACGGTGATGTATTTATCACCAATGATCCTTACTCCTGCGATGGTGCCGTCAGTCACTTAAACGACTGGCTGCTGATGATGCCGATCTTTCACGATGGGCGCCTGGTGAGCTGGGCGGCGATGTTTGGCCACATGACCGATGTCGGGGGCAAGGTGCCGGGCTCACTGCCAACCGATGCCAAGATGATTTACGAAGAAGGCATCATTGTGCCACCGACGAAAATCTATCGCGGTGGAGAGCTGGCCGACGAGCTGTTAAACCTGCTGTTGCACAACACGCGTATGCCGGAGTGGAACAAGTCTGACTTTTTCGCGATTATCGCGGCGCTCAGGCTGGCCGAGCGACGCGTGAGGGAAAACATCGAACGCTTTGGCGTTGATACCTATATCTCCGCGATGCAGGATATGCTAGATCGCAACAAGGCAGCCATGGGTGCCATCATTCAAATGATCATCCCGGAGCAGAAGTCTTACTTCGAAGACTGGATCGACGACGACGGCATGGGTAACGGTCCGTACAAGATTGCCTGTACGCTGTGGCGTGAAGGGGAAATTGCGTACTTTGACTTTGACGGTTCTGATCCACAGTCATTTTCTTCGATCAACTTTTTGTTGAATGAAGAAATGTTCAAAATGTTCTTTGGAGCATTCACCATCAATCTGTTTGATCCACAGATTCTGTTTAACGATGGCTTCTATGATCTACTCGATGTAAACATTCCACCAGGCTGCATACTCAAACCGAAAAAACCCGCGGCACTCAGTTGCCGTACACACATGCTGGGCCGCATCTTTGACTTAATGGGCGGATTACTCGGGCAGGGGGCACCGGAAGCCTTAAACGCAGCCGGGTTCTCTGACAGTCCGCACTTTATGTACTCCGGTTTTGATCGCAACGGCAAGTGGTATCAACTGTTTCAGATTGGCTTTGGTGGTATACCAGGCAGGCCGGCTGGCGATGGCCCGGACGGACACTCGCTGTGGCCCGCGTTTACCAATGTGCCAAACGAGTTTCTGGAAGCGTACTTTCCGTTGCGCATTCGCGAGTACGCAACCATTGTCGATTCTGGGGGTGCCGGTCTGCACCGTGGTGGCAACGGTATTACTATCGCCTATGAAATGCTCGAGTCCGGTGAGTTCTCCATTCACGATGATCGATGGCTGACTTATCCCTGGGG
>CAYMFQ010000382.1:0-4118 GCA_964389335.1 uncultured Granulosicoccaceae bacterium | reverse complement strand
CGATCGCGACGCCGGGCAACCTTCTTGCCGATTCTGATTTCGTGGATGATGCTCCACAGAACCACTACGACCATCACGGCGCACATTGCCCAGAACAGGCCCTGCACCATACCCGGCTGTGCGGCGAAGGTGAAGATGGCGCCTGCACCATCGAACGATTCAACTGGACTCGAGTTCATTATGGTCTCCTCGGTGGTGGTCTGCGATCAGGTGGAGGCGGACGTCGATCGTCCATCGGTCTTCTGTCTCGCGGTGGTGGAGGCAGATCTCTGTCTCTCATTTCGCGAGGTGGCAGGTCGCGCGGGTCGCGGCGTGGCGGCATATCTTCGATTGCTGCACTGGCTTCTTCCCAAACGGCGAACTCCGGATAGCCCTGCGACGGTATTTCTGCAACGTCCAGTCCGAGAACCTCGACTTCGTTGCGAACACGCAGCACGCCCAGAATACGCAGAATCACACCACACACCAGAGCCGGTACAAAGCCCAGCAGCGCCATGGTGACTGCACCTTTCAACTGACCCATGAAGCTGATAGCCGGAATGCCCTCAGCACCCGGATAACCGGCTGCGAAGATACCAACGGCCAGCAGACCCCAGACACCACAGATACCGTGAACCGCAACAGCACCAACAGCATCGTCAATACCCATCTTTTCGAGGAACTTGGCACCCAGCGGAATGATGATACCGCCGCCGATGAAGCCAAGCAGGAAGCCAAGTGGCGGGTAGAACAGATCAATACCTGCAGCGACCGAGAATATGCCACCCAGAGCACCCGACATCATCCAGAAAGGATCACGGGTGAACATGTAGGCACCGATAATACCGCCAGCCATGCCCATCAGGGTATTAAACGCGAAGGCTGACAGGTTAGATGGAATACCGTAGATGTTCACCCAGTTGCCGGCCGGATCGTAAATCAGACACGCACCGAGGAAGCCGAAGAAACCCACGATAATGAGCATCAGGCCGACCAGCGTCAGCGGCATGTTGTGACCGCGAAGGTCGTTGGCCGAGCCATCGGCGTTGTATTTACCGATACGCGGTCCGAGAGGTATCAGAATACCCAGCGCAAAGAAGCCTGCGATGGTATGTACCACACCTGCGGCTGCGACGTCTCGATAGCCCCACTCAGTGACCATCCAGCCTGTTGGGTGCCAGCCCCAGGAAGCACCGAGGATCCATACTACGGAGCCGAGCAATACGGCAGTGATAATGAATGCGCCGAGACGAATTCGTTCGATGACCGCACCGGAGTAGATTGATGCTGTAGTACAGGCGAACAGAGTAAAGGCCGCCCAGAAAACACCGGTAGCCTGATCCTGCAGGTTCGGCCCCATGGATTCAGACCAGGGCACACCACCCGCGCCGTCATCGAAGCTCCACGCCATCAGGTCGATGCCGTTTTCGCCGAAAGGCCAGCTGTAGCCCGCAAGGTATATCCACCAACCAAACGCAAAGAAGGTCGGTATCATGAATGCAAAGGCGAGTATGTTTTTATTACCGGATGCGAGCGCGTTTTTACTGCGTGAGGCACCCATTTCGTAGGCGAGAAAACCCGCGTGAATGGAAATCATTAGTGCCGTACACCACCAGTAGTAGATTTCCAGATTGATGGTGGTGTGACCGGCCAGTGCAGCTTCTATCGCTGCGGCCACTTCTTGTTCGTTCATTTACCCCCCCTAAAAAAAGCGCCCAGACTTCGGCCGCTTATGCTTGAATCCACCTGAGCTGATGCCCGGCGGTCTTTTGATTAGGCTCGTGAGCCTGAAAACGGTGTGTTGCTCCGCAGCTCGACGGCTGCAGTCAAACGACCGCACTCTCTGCGCCGTGATCGCCGCCACTGAGGGCGAAGCACAAACTACGAGTGTTACCATGCCAGCTTATCAGCTACACGTCTATCAACCACGCGGCGTAGTATTTCTTGATCGGGGGAAATTATCAAGGCGAATGTGCCGGTTGACACCGGCACATCGCGTACAGCAAGCACCCGCTCCGCCCCTTCTAACGAGGATCGCGGAGCGATTGGTCACTAGAACTTGGCATATGCCTTGTTCAGTTCAACCATTGGGTGTGACGCAGACATCTGGAACTTTATCAGCAACTCGCGAGCAATCATGTCACGGTCCTGCTGATTGTCTGGCAGATCCATTTCTTCAGGTACGGTTACCCAACCGTTGATGTTGCGATCAAAAACCGCCGCACGGTTCTCCTCGTAGCCCATGTGCACATCTTCGAGCCAGTTCAGGTCCTGCCAGCCCATCGTCTCCATGTACTTCGACAGAAACGGTGTAATGCGATCGTAATCAGGCACCAGGTTGACGTCGTAGCGATAGCCGATGTGCTGGCCGATCGACTTTTCGCGCTCTGAGTCGAGACCATCCGTGTTGATGAAATGATCGATATCTTTGTTGTCAGCCATGATGCGCTCCTAGTAGCGAGTCATGTCGGGACGACCGACAGTGTGTTGAGATCCTGCCAGAGGCACCTGTGCCAGCGCAGACGCTTCCATCGTCAGTGCCGCCAGATCTTCCGGCTCGAGTGAATGCATGTAGGTCTTGCCACATGCACGAGCCAGCAGCTGTGCCTCGATGGTGAGGGTGTGCAGGAAGTTGTAGACCCGCTCCGCAGCGGCATCGGGGTCGAGGCGAGCGCGCAGTTTGGGATCCTGGGTTGCGACACCGACCGGGCAGCGACCGGTATGGCAGTGGTAGCAGTATCCCGCTTCCACACCCATTTCTTTTTCGAAATCCGCTTCCGGAATGTCTTTATTACAGTTCAGAGCCATCAGCGATGAGTGACCGATCGCCACAGCATCAGCACCGAGCGCGATGGCTTTTGCCAGGTCGCCACCGTTGCGGATACCACCGGCGTAGATCAGGGATATCTCACCAGACTTGCCGACGTCGTCGAGCGCTTTGCGGGCCTGACGAATCGCCGCGATACCTGGCACACCTGTCTCTTCAGTGGCGAGGTGCGGACCGGCACCGGTGCCGCCTTCCATACCGTCGATGTAGATCATGTCCGGATCGGTTTTGGCTGCCATACGCACGTCATCGTAGACTCGCGCCGCGCCCAGCTTGAGCTGAATGGGGATTTCCCAGTTGGTGGCTTCGCGAATTTCCTGAATCTTCAGGGCCAGATCATCCGGGCCGAGCCAGTCGGGATGGCGCGCCGGTGAGCGCTGATCGATACCGGCTGGCAGCGATCGCATTTCAGCAACCTGATCGGTTACTTTCTGTCCCATCAGGTGACCACCGAGGCCGACTTTACAGCCCTGCCCGATAAAAAACTCACAGGCATCGGCGAGACGCAGGTGGTGCGGATTGAAGCCGTAACGCGACTGAATACACTGATAGAACCACTTCTCGGAGAAGCGACGCTCATCAGGGATCATGCCGCCCTCACCGGAACAGGTTGCAGTACCTGCCATGGTCGCACCACGTGCCAGTGCAGTTTTGGCTTCGTAGCTGAGCGCACCGAAACTCATACCGGTAATGTACACCGGGATGTCGAGTTCCAGCGGGCGCTTGGCGCGCGGCCCCAGAATGGTTTTGGTCTCGCACTTCTCTCGGTACCCTTCGATGACGAAGCGCGTCAGAGTGCCGGGCAGAAAAGTTAAATCGTCCCACGACGGGATTTTCTTAAACAGTGAAAAGCCGCGCATACGGTAGCGACCCAACTCTGCCTTGATATGAATGTCATCAATAACGTTCGGCGGAAACATAAAGCTCTGGCCGATGACGTCTTTATTTCTGTTAGTCATGTGATGTCCTGTAATTGTTGCTGTGACTTGATAAGCGAGTCTGTATATCCACGGGACACCCGTGGATGCAGACACGGTCAACTCACATCAAAGCACCAGTTTCTTTTCAGAAGGTTCGAGGTTGTCGTAATTCCAGAGCTGTTTACCCGCCACAATCTTGGTCAGGTTCTTAACCCCGTTTGGCGCTTTCATGCCATACAGTGCCAGTTTGTTTTCAAGCCAGCTTACTTCGGTGTCGGTGATTTCACCTTCAACCGCATCAACACCCAGATCTTCAATTTTGCCACCGACGAAAATGGTACCGTCGTACATTGAGTCACCGAGGTTCTTACCGGCATCACCCAGAATAATGA
>CAYMFQ010000381.1:0-4131 GCA_964389335.1 uncultured Granulosicoccaceae bacterium | reverse complement strand
CATTGGACAGCCTGCGTGCAAGCTCAACGCCGATGCCGCCGGTAGCACCGGTAATTACCGCACGTTTGGAATTTACTGCGTTTGAGTTATCTGGGCTGCTGGCCATATCGTTCCTCCGTTCATTACAAGCCGTCGTTACAAGCCACTGTTACAGACCACAGTTTAAACCAAAGTGACGGCTGCCTTTTCGATTCTTGCCACTGTTGTCCGGAGTTGGCGAAGAGCACGTTTTATCAGCTTCTCATCGAACCGGCTTAGCATGCCAAATACGGATAAGCTGAGCAGCATGGTGCCATGTTGGTCACGTATTGGTACGGCTATCGCTGCTATATCGGGCTCATTATCACCCAGGTTGGTTGCATAACCACGGCGGGCGATGGTTTTTAGTTCCTGTTGCAGTGACTTGTCTGGCTTTTGTGCCTGTCTGTCAGTGGAATTCGCAAGCCACAGTTTGCCCTGTGCAGTGCTGTCCATCGGCAGCACAGTGCCAGTGCGAATATTCACGGAGATCGGCCGGTCACTGGCCGAGACAGCAACACACACAGGGCCATCATCTGACAGGCGACAGACCATTACCGACTCGTTGAGTGATTGGCTGAGACGCGGAATTTCGGTCGTGACTGATTGCATCAGCGGATTGGACGCTGCCGTCAGTGGAGCGAGTCGGGCAACCGCAGGACCGAGTGAAAAATAACCCCTGCGTGTAGTGTGCAAGGCGCCGGCCTGCTGCAGTGACAGCAGAAAACGATGCGCGGTGGCGTTGTTAATCCCGGTCTGCTCGACCACGGTGGCTGTGCAGATTTCCGTCTGTTGTGCTGTAAACAGGCCGAGTATTTCAAAGCTCTTGATGATGGATGCGTTTAACGGAGTGCCCATTGTGCTTGGCCGATCAGTTGACAGTGATGAGGTGCCGGGTTAGTTTTTGAGATTGTTTAAGATTTATATCTTAAATATTAAGATTCAAAAGCGCAATGAATTTTGGGTACCCAGGCGGTTTATCACCGAACCATCATTGCCTTTGATTAGCAGCTAACTGCGGAGCAAACCTGCGTTGGAAAGATCATTCGCCAGTGAAATAGAGAGCCTGCGTCTCGGTGACGGAGACACCTTCTATGGCGAGGGTATTCTCGCTGTCACCAAGGGGTTGCTGCAGTCTGGTGTGTCGTATGTCGGTGGTTATCAGGGGTCGCCGATCTCACATCTGATCGACGTCATGGTGCAGGCAGCGCCACAAATGGCAGAACTCGGCATTCATGTCGAACCCTGTACCAATGAAGCATCAGCCGCAGCGATGCTGGGGGCATCGATTATGTATCCGGTGCGTGGCGCGGTTGCATGGAAGTCCATTGTCGGCACCAATGTCGCAGCCGACGCACTGTCAAATCTTTCCTCACCGGGTGTGACTGGCGGTGCCCTTATTGTCATTGGTGAGGACTACGGCGAAGGCGCCAGTGTTATTCAGGAGCGCACGCATGCCTATGCCATGAAGTCAGCCATCTGGCTGATGGATCCGCGCCCGCATCTGCCCACCATAGTGCGTTGCACAGAGAAAGCGTTTGAATTGTCAGAGGCATCAAACACACCGGTCATGATGGAACTGCGCATACGCACCTGTCACCTGCAGGGTAGTTTCAGCACCAGCGACAATGTGGTGCCGGCGGTATCCATGCAGCAGGTACTCGAAGATCCGGCACCACACAGTTACGACAAACTCGCGCATCCTCCGGTGACCTTTGGCCATGAAAAGCGCAAATACGAGCAGCGTATGCCTGCGGCACGAGACTATATAGCGCGTGAAGACCTGAACGAACGCTTCGAGGGTCGGCACAGTAACGCAGGCATCATCGTGCAGGGCGGTATATACAACGCGTTGTTGCGTGCACTGCTGGAACTGCAACTGGCGGACGCAGACGGCAACAGTGAAATTCCGCTGCTGGTGTTAAATGTGGTGTATCCACTGGTGCCGGAGCAAATTGTGGATTTTGCCAAAGGCAAGGATGCTGTGCTCGTGGTGGAAGAAGGTCAGCCGGAATACATTGAACATGAAATCGGTTCGATTCTGCGACGCCACAGCATAACCACAGTGCTGGCAGGTAAGGATGTATTGCCAATGGCCGGGGAGTATCGCTCGGAGATACTGATGAACGGCGTATCTGCTTTTGTAAAACAGCATGTGCCAGCCATTGGTAATCTGCACGCAGCGGAAGACTATCAGGCTGAAGTCAATGAATTAAAGCAGCGCGCCGCCGCACTACTCGGCGCGCCAGTGCCGCCACGTCCCCCCGGTTTCTGCACCGGCTGTCCGGAACGTCCGTTCTTTGCTGCGCTGAAGCTTGCAGAGAAAGACATCGGTAAGGTGCACTACTCAGCGGATATTGGTTGTCATTCTTTCGCAACCTTTGCACCTTTTAACTTTGGCAATTCGATACTGGGCTACGGTATGAGCCTGGCGTCGAATGCAAGTGTTGCGAGCTTTCAGTCGCGCCCGCCACTGGCCGTGATGGGTGACGGTGGCTTCTGGCACAACGGCTTGTTGTCCGGGGTAACCTCGCGATTGTTAAACGGTGGCAATGGCGTACTGGTCATTATGAAAAACGGCTACACGTCAGCCACCGGCACACAGGAGCTAGTCTCCTCTCCTGACAGTGAACTGAAACTGGCATCGGCAGAGAAAAGCGCGACGCACGGTGAAAGTACCATTGAAGACGCACTCAAAGGTGTCGGTGTAAAGTGGCTGCGCACGGTGCACACCTATCGCGTGGACACCATGAAACGTACCTTGATCGAAGCGTTCTCGGCACCGTTTAAAGGCTTAAAGGTTATCGTGGCCGAAGGTGAATGCCAGCTCGAACGTCAACGTCGCATACGCCCGATACGCGCCCGGGCACTTAAAGCCGGTGAACGTGTCGTGCGAAGCCGCTATGGTGTGGATGAAAGTACCTGTACCGGTGATCACTCCTGCATGCGCCTGTCCGGTTGTCCGACACTGACGGTAAAGTCGTCTAATGATCCGCTAAAGACCGATCCGGTGGCGCATG
Source organism: uncultured Granulosicoccaceae bacterium (assembly GCA_964389335.1). GTDB lineage: Bacteria > Pseudomonadota > Gammaproteobacteria > Granulosicoccales > Granulosicoccaceae. The sequence continues at coordinate 1,093 of CAYMFQ010000381.1, read as the reverse complement.
TTACCAACGGTTGTGTTGGCTGCGGCTTGTGTGGCGAAGTGGCGCATGCTGCCACTCTGTGTCCGTCGTTCTGGCAGGCAGAGATCATCAGCAACCCGAACTGGTGGGATCGATTCAAAGCCGGTGTTAATCGATTCCTGACCGGCGGGGCTGTCGCATGAGTTCGTCAAATCTGAACAATCCATTGCGCATATTAATCACGGCGCTGGGCGGGGAGGGCGGCGGTACACTGATGAACTGGCTGGTCGCGGCTGCACGCGATAATGGTTTGCAGGTACAGGCAACGTCAGTACCCGGCGTTGCACAACGCACCGGGTCAACCAGCTACTACCTTGAGATCAGCCGAGACAAAGCCGTACCGGTGTTCAATCTGGTGCCAATGCCCGGGCGTGTCGATATCGTGCTGTGCAGCGAGCTGATGGAAGCCGCCAGAGTGCTGGAAGCCGGGTATGTGTCACCAGACAGAACTGTGCTTATAGCATCAAACCATCGTGTGTATGCCACGGCGGAGAAGATCATCCCCGGTGATGGTCGTTACAACACAGAAGCGATAGAAACTGCCGCCAGTGAACTCAGTCATCGCTGTCACCTTACCGATCTTCAAAAAATCGCAGACGATAACGGCACGTTTATCAGTGCAACACTTTACGGCGCATTGGCTGGCAGTGGTGCGTTGCCATGGGAAGCAGCGCAGTCCAGGCACATTCTGGAGCGCGCCGGCGCTGAGGCCAGCATTAGCGGCTTTGATGCAGCGGTCGAACAAATTGTATCCACTGACAAAACTGCTGAACATACGACTGCGCACACATCGACATCGGGCGTAACACAGCTCGATCAACCAGAATCCCTGTCGTTGCTTCAAATCATGAGCCTGGCATCGACCCGCCTCACAGAGTATCAGGACAGTGATTATGCAGCGCTATACCAGAAGCGTATGCAGACGTTAAACGCCGCATCTGATGCTCGCGTGGCGGTATTGAAGGAAGCTGCCCGAAGACTGGCAAACTGGATGGCATACGAGGATATTGCCCGTGTTGCCGAACTCAAAACAGACACCCGGCGCTTTGCGGACATTCGGGAACAATGCAATGCG
>CAYMFQ010000380.1:0-4132 GCA_964389335.1 uncultured Granulosicoccaceae bacterium | reverse complement strand
ATAACGATGGCATCAGCGATCTGATCGAAAGTGGCAACCAGGCATTTATCGATGCAGATACCGATGGCGACGGTACTGTCTCACTGACTGAAGCGACAGCTGCTGGTATCGCAGACCTCAATGGTGACGGTTTGTGGGACAGCGGTGGGCTGACACCGGTTGATACCGATGGCGATGGCGTTGACGACTACCTCGATCTCGACAGTGACAATGACGGTATACCGGATGCGGTCGAGGCTCAACCAACAACAGGCTATCAGTCACCTGCTATTGGCAGCGATAGTGATGGCGACGGTGTAGTTGAAACCTTTGATACAAGCTTTGGACACGGCGCTACTTTTACCGCACCTGTAGACACCGACAATGATTCCACGCCCGACTATCTCGACAGCGACAGCGACAATGATGGGAAAACCGATGCCGATGAAAGTGGCCTGACACCGGGTGCAGACACGGATAACGACGGCATTGGTGACGGCATTGGTGCCTCATACAATGACACGGACGGACCACTAGGTAACCCGTCAACAGACATTGATAATGAAACCGCTGACACCTCCGAGGTTGGATATCGCGAGGCCGTTGCAGACCTGGTTACTGTTAAGACGCTAATTAGTGGTGACAGTACACCGCCGGAAGGCGACACGGTTACCTTCCAGATTGTTGTCGACAATAACGGCACCTCACAGGGAACTAACGTAACACTAACCGACCTGCTGCCTGCAGGGTTAACCGCCACAGCGAATAACGGCACCGTCAGTCAGGGTGCCTATAATGCGTCGACCGGCGTATGGAGCATCGGTACGATTGCCAACGGTAGCTCAGCAACGCTGACACTGGAAGGAACTGTCGACGCTGGAGAAGGTGGCAATACCATCAACAACACCACAACCGCTGCCACCACCAGTGATCAGATTGATCCAAGTACCGCGGGTGACGATCTGACCGAGTCCGTGATCGTTGAGGAAACCGCGGATCTGGTCACCGTTAAATCGCTGATCAGCGGGGACGATACGCCGGCAGAGGGTGATACCGTTACCTTTCTGATCACAGTCGATAACGCCGGTGCTGGTGCGGCCACCAGTGTGACGCTAACCGATCTATTGCCGGCAGGGCTAACGGCCACAGCCAACAATGGCACCGTAAGCCAGGGTAGCTACGATGCTGCGACAGGGTTGTGGACAGTCGGAACCATCGCTAATGGTGACTCGGCGACCCTGACACTTGAAGGTACCGTCGACGCAGGCGAGGGTGGCAACACCATCAATAACGTCACGACGGCTGCTTCGGGTGATCAGTTGGACCCGGGCACAGTCGGAGATGATCTGACAGAGTCAGTGCAGGTTGTGAATGAACCGCCTGTGGTCGTGGACCCGGATCCGACTCCGGGCACGCCTTCGATTGATCCGCTGGATTCAGAAAATATTATTGTACCGGCAGTCGATGGCCAGCCAGTTACGATCGATCTTGATGATTACCTGACGGATCCAAATGGTCATGCACTTTCGATCACTGCAGGCACGCTGCCAGCAGGCGCAACATTTGACGCCGCGACGAACGAGCTGACATTTGTACCGACGGTAGATAACGTCGGTGATACGGTTATTCCGTTTACCGTTGATGATGGCAATGGAGGAGTAATCACTCCAACTGTCACTATACAGCCGGTGAACCCGGGTCCTGATGCAGTCGACGAGACAGTGACAACGACACCTGATACACCGGTAGTTATAGATCCGCTGTCGAACGATACCGACCCTGATAATGATCCGCTGACAATCACAGAGATCAACGGTGTTGCACTGACACCGGGTGTTGCACAGACGATTGCAGTGCCGAACGGTTCAGTTGACGTTGCGGCCGATGGCACGATCACGGTAACACCGGACACAGGTTTTGCGGGTGATATCGATGTGCCGTACACCATTGAAGACCAGGATGGTGCTACTGATTCTGCAATCCATACGGTTGAAGTTCCTAACACGGAGCCGGTAGTTGTAGATCCGGATCCAACACCGGGTACTCCGTCAATCGATCCGCTGGATGCCGAGAACATCATTGTTCCGGCAGTCGATGGGCAGCCAGTCACAATTGATCTGGACGACTACCTGACTGATCCAAACGGTCACGCGCTTACAATCACACCGGGCACATTGCCAGCCGGTGCGACATTCGACCCGGCGACCAACGAGCTGACGTTTGTACCGACGGTAGATAATGCAGGCGACACAGTTGTTCCGTTCACTGTTGACGATGGTAATGGTGGTGTAATCACCCCGACCGTCACTATTCAGCCCGTGAATCCGGGACCGGATGCCGTCGATGAGACAGTAGCCACTACACCGGATACACCAATTGCAATTGATCCGCTGTCGAACGACACTGACCCAGACGGTGATCCGCTGACAATCACTGAGATCAACGGTGTTGCGCTGACTCCAGGTGTGGCGCAGACGATTTCAGTATCGAACGGCACAGTAGACGTTGCGGTTGATGGTACGATCACAGTCACGCCGGATACAGGCTTTGCCGGTGACATCGATGTACCTTACACAATCGAAGATCAGGATGGTGCCACCGATTCCGCGATACACACAGTGGAAGTGCCGAACACTGTTCCTGCGGTTGTGGACCCTGATCCGACAGCAGGTACTCCGTCAATCGATCCGCTGGATGCAGAGAATATTATTGTTCCGGCAGTTGATGGTCAGCCAATCACTATCGATCTGGATGACTATTTAACGGATGCGAACGGCCACACGCTGTCGATCACTCCGGGCACATTGCCAGCAGGTGCGACATTTGATCCTGCCACTAATGAGCTGACGTTCATACCAGCAGTAGATAACGTAGGTGACACGGTCATTCCGTTTACTGTGGACGATGGCAACGGTGGCGTTATTACGCCTACGGTCACCATCCAGCCGGTGAACCCGGGTCCTGATGCGGTCGATGAGACAGTAACGACTGCGCCGGATACGCCGGTGGTGATCGATCCTCTGTCGAACGATACCGACCCTGATAGTGATCCGCTGACAATTACCGAGATCAACGGAGTTGCACTGACTCCGGGTGTGGCTCAGACGATAGCAGTGCCGAACGGTTCAGTTGACGTTGCGACCGATGGCACAATCACAGTCACACCGGATACCGGTTTTGCCGGTGATATCGATGTGCCGTACACCATCGAAGACCAGGATGGTGCTACTGACTCTGCAATCCATACTGTAGAAATAGCGAATACCGACCCCGTTGTTGTAGACCCGGATCCGACGCCGGGTACTCCATCAATCGATCCGCTGGACGCGGAGAACATCATTGTTCCGGCAGTCGATGGGCAGCCAGTCACCATCGATCTGGACGACTATCTGACCGATGACAATGGAGATCCGTTAACGATTACAGCAGGTACATTGCCAGCCGGTGCGACATTCGATCCCGCGATCAATGAGCTGACGTTTGTACCGACGGTAGATAACGTCGGTGACACCGTTATTCCGTTTACGGTTGACGATGGCAATGGTGGTGTAATCACCCCGACTGTCACGATTCAGCCGGTGAACCCGGGACCTGATGCGGTCGATGAGACGGTTGCGACCACACCGGATACGCCAGTCGTAATTGATCCACTGTCGAATGACACCGATCCTGATAATGATCCGCTAACAATCACAGAAATCAATGGTGTTGCACTGACGCCAGGTATCGCGCAGACAATAGCAGTGCCGAACGGTTCTGTTGAAGTTGCGGCTGATGGCACGATCACAGTCACGCCGGATACAGGCTTTGCCGGTGATATCGATGTTCCGTACACCATTGAAGATCAGGATGGTGCAACCGATTCTGCAATCCATACGGTTGAAGTTCCGAACACAGAGCCGGCAGTTGTAGACCCTGATCCAGCTGCGGGTACACCGTCAATCGATCCGCTGGATGTAGAGAATATTATTGTTCCGGCAGTTGATGGACAACCGATCACTGTTGATTTGGATGACTATCTGACCGACCACAATGGAGATCCGTTAACAATCACCGCAGGTACGCTGCCAGCTGGTGCGACATTCGATCCTGCGACCAATGAGCTGACATTTGTACCGACGGTAGATAACGTCGGTGATACGGTTATTCCGTT